>CAZLCY010000265.1:0-2537 GCA_964558075.1 uncultured Bacteroidales bacterium | reverse complement strand
CACTTTGGGTGTCTCCAAAAATTGCGTTTGGCGAACATGCAAGGCATGGGTTTGGACAATATGTTGTATTTTGGTATGTCATTGGATATGCAATATACGGATTTTTTTTCTTTTTTTATAGAGTAAAAAAACATTTCAGTAGTTCCGGAATATTTGCTCAAACGAACGCGAAAGGATTCGCGCACGAGCGGGGGTATGGACACCTTTGAAACCAGACTCAGAGATTGCCGAAAAGAAAAAGATTTTTCGCAAAATGAACTTGCTAAAATACTCGAAACAAATCATTCTGTTATTGGCAAATATGAACGTGATGAAGTAAAACCATCTATTGATGTGGTTAAAAAAATTGCGAAGATTCTTGAAACTACAGTAGCATATCTACTTGGTGAAGATCAAAATCAGGGTTGGTTTCCCGGTACACCTGCATACTCGGGGTTTTATCGTTATGGAAGGGGCAGTGTATACGGTTGTTCCGGTCGGGGTTTAAACCGTAATGCTGCAAAACCGTTGATAGTGTGAGGCGTTGTTTTATGTCGGAGATTTTCATTTGAAAAAAAAGTTTAAAAATTTTCTGACAACTATTTGGGTGCTAAAATACCAATTTAGTTTTATTTTGCAAACTTTTTTAAGTTTGAATTACCAAATTAGTTTGCATATATTTGCACACAAGCATATAATAAGGGTTTTATACCCAAATAAGTTTCTTAACATTATGAATTTTGGTACTATCGTTGTTGAACTCAGAAAACAAAAAGGCATTTCTCAAACAGAACTTGCCAAACAACTCGGCATTCACAAAAATGTATTAGGACGATACGAACGTAACGAAGTCTTACCTTCTATCGAAATTGCTCGCAAAATTGCCGATATCCTCGATGTGTCGCTTGATTTTCTGAGCGGAAAAGTCGACGTGGAAATGGACAAAAATACCAGTAAACGTATTTTAGAAGTTTCTAAATTTGAAGACGACGATAAAAATCATATATTCTCCGTTATTGATGCGTTTATCGCCAAAAGAAAAATTCAGAGTATTATGTGAAATAAGATTTGCGAAATATTATGCAAAGATTATAAATGATAATATAAAGACTTTACTTCTATAGAATAATGTTCTGTGAGCAAATCCAATCGATTTTTAAATTTCAAATATTCAAATTCATTTTCTATAAAATACATATAATCGTGTTGTTCTCCATTTTTTAAAAATATACGTAATCTAGAAACTCCATTTGATATTGGAAAAACATTAAACCAATTTTGACCGGAAGGACATCCTTTATAATAATTATTTGAAATAAAGATTTTATCAATATCTTCTTTTTTTAATGACAAAATATTATTTTCGTTTTTTATTATTGAAATATCATTTTCATTTAATAAAACACCCTGATTATTATCAATTTTATAAACCCAATCAGGCATTTTTTTACGAATTTTTCTGTAATAGACTATAAGAAGAAAAGATAAAATATAAATAATCGGTAATATAAAAATCAGATTAGCTAAATAATCTGTATTTATTAATAAAAAAAATAATCCAAATAGTAAAATAATATTACAAATTAAAATAACATATTTTATTATTAGTATCTTTTGATACATTTTCATAGCAAAATCAATAGTAAAATATTTAGAATGAACTATAGGCACAAAAAAACTAATCATTATTATAATTACTTATTATCTAACTACACATAAGTTTACACTTGAAATATTACTATAATGATAATTCATCGCCAGGATGAATTAGTGTCTCATCTTGAATATTATTCTTTTGAACTAAAGATTCAACAGAAGTGTTTTCCCGCTTAGCTATTCCCCACAAAGTATCTCCTTTTTTCACGACATAGGTCCCATTAGAAGTATTTGTAGATTGTTGTTGATTATCAATTTTATTTTCACTATTAGTGCTTATTGAATTATCCGTTAATCTTTTCTCAACACCTAAATGAATACTTATAAGTGTATTAATATTAGACGCATTCCCCTCTCCAAAAAAACCAGATGCAACATCTCCAATAGACACAGCAAGACTTTTATATTGAGGATAACCGGATTTCTCGGCAATAGCTCCTGCAAAATTACCAAGGTTTGTACTCCCAACATCAGCACCAAGTTGTTGTGCAAGCAACCATCCTGAAGAACTTGTTGCTTGAGTCATAGACAACATATATTTTATTTGTGCACCGGTACTTAAAACCAACTCGCCTCTTGCTACCATATTAAACGATGATAATGCTGAATAATATTGTAAAGGTAAAAATAACATTTGAGCACTTACAATAGTTGCATTTGCCTGTGTTCTACCCCATTCAGACTGTGCATTTGCTTGTGCTTCACTTTGAGGGTATGAGATACTCCCTGTTGAGGAAACAAAAGCACCATTGGGTAAAAATGCCGGATATGATTCCAATCCTTCTAATTCTCTAAAAGCTATTAATTTATTCTCACTAAACGCATATGTGCTATTATACGGATACTTAGCCGCCAACGGGTCAACACTAAAAAACCTACCCAACCTATTATCAGAAATTCTA
>CAZLCY010000264.1:0-2542 GCA_964558075.1 uncultured Bacteroidales bacterium | reverse complement strand
TGATGTAGTGGTTGTGTTAGGAACACCTTTCACTCATATTACAGAAGTTGTGAAGACGGTAACGAACCCTGCTGTTTCGGTATCGGCACAAAACTGTGCAGCAGAGCCCAAAGGTGCATTTACCGGTGAGGTGTCTGCCGAAATGATAGCATCAACAGGTGCAAAATATGTAATTTTAGGACATAGCGAACGACGTGAGTATTATGGTGAAACAAGTGATATACTTAATAAAAAATTAGCGTTAGTGTTAGAGAATAAATTGACACCAATTTATTGTTGTGGTGAGCCTTTAGAAATTCGCGAAGCTGGTACGCAAAATGAGTATGTAATTAAGCAATTGCAAGAAACTATTTTTACCCTGCCGGTAGAAGAGTTCAAAAAATTGATTTTGGCATACGAACCGATTTGGGCAATTGGTACCGGAAAAACAGCAACAACTGAACAAGCACAAGAAATGCACAAAACGATTCGTGACTCTATTGCTGCGAAATTTGGACAAGACGTGGCCGATGAAATTTCTATTTTATATGGTGGAAGTTGTAATGCAAAAAATGCAAAAGAATTATTTGCAAATCCTGATGTAGACGGTGGTCTTATTGGTGGTGCTTCGCTTAAAGCTGAAGATTTTAATGCAATTATTACTTCATACTAAAAGTAAAGGAAAAATAAAAGTGTATAAAAGCAGAGGTTATTCTCTGCTTTTTTTATACTGTACAATTTGGGTCTGCTTTCAAAAGTTGGTGTCCTTGTTGAAATAGATTCGTAGGAAATTCTTGAAATATGATTAATGTATGGTTAGTGAGCGTTGTATAGGAACATTATTGCAAAAAAAATCGATAATAAAGATTTTTTTAGTCAGCACTTAAACTTTATGGCGATTTTTTCGTAGAGTACTTAACAAGGCAGAATATTGAGCAAAAAAGCAGAAGTTTAATAAAACAATGAATAAAAATCATATCGAAATTAAGATAAATGTGCAAGGCAAACAGGTCTATGCAAATGATATAATAGTAGCCTATTTATCTGAAATTGGATTTGATAGTTTTACGGAAGAAAATCGTATTGTCTCTTGCTATATACAAGAAACACAATTTGATGAAGTACAATTTAATGATACTATTCAATTGATAACATCAATTCTTGGTGAATGTGAATTCGAGAAAAATACCATTCCTTACACCAATTGGAACAAAGAATGGGAGTCGAGTTTTCAACCGGTGTTTGTCGATTCTTTTTGTGTTGTTCGAGCACCTTTTCATGAAATTTTCGAAGGCTTCGATTACTCCGTTACCATAGCACCCAAAATGTCTTTTGGTACCGGACATCATGAAACCACATATCTTATTTTACAATACTTGTCGCAATTAGATTTGGTCGGAAAAACAGTTGCTGATTGTGGCTGTGGAACAGGTGTTCTAGGGATATTGGCATCAATGTGCGGAGCTCGGTCAGTTTTCGCATTCGATAATGATGAAATATGTTATGAAAACACCATAGAAAATGCTCAACTCAATGCGGTGAATAACATTACCGTTTTACACGGAGACCTATCGGTTTTGTATGACAGGTATGATGTTGTGCTTGCAAATATAAATAGAAATGTTTTGACTGCACATATGACAAAATTAGCAAAATCTTTAGAATCAGGTGGCTTGCTTATTATGAGTGGTTTTTATGAAAAAGATATAGCTACAATTTCTGAACATGCATTGTTGAATAAATTAAAATTTGTATATTTCAACACTAAAAATAATTGGACAATAACGGTTTTTTCAAAAGAGTAATTATTATGGTAAATTTTAAGCGAGGTACGGTTCTATTTTTAATTTTTATTGTTTCACTTTCCGGGTTTTCTCAGGTGAAAGAATTTGCTGAAAATAGAGAATTGTTTTTTGAACAGTTAGACGAAGTTTTCAGTAATTCGTCAAAATCAAAAGAATTAAAAAAGTTTCATAAACAATTGGAAAAGTATTGGGAATCAGGTGCTGTTTCTGATGAGGAGCATAAACGGATTGTTGCTACCTCAAATGTGTTATTATCAAAACACGGACGAGCTTTTCCTCACTTTTTTCATTATCTCACCGTTGTTCGCTTGTTTTTTGAAACCGAACACAGTATGCCGAGTTATTATGAATGGGATCAGGCATTACAGTATGTTGCTCTTAATAAAGGAATGAATGCGACCGATCGTTTTTTGCAAAGTTCTATCATTTTATTGCAGGATAATAAACTATATGAATCATCAACTTCAACATGGAAAGCGGCTCGTCTTCGTGCATTTGAATATTCATACAATGAAGAGAATCATGAAGTTAGAATTACATTTCCACCAACTGATTTGATTTGTGAATCTGCCGGAAATGAATTTATTTTATATCAAGCTGCGGGGTATTACTTACCGTTTGAATATCAATGGATTGGTGAAAGTGGGAAGGTGAGTTGGGAACGTGCAGGTTTTAATAGTGAGGTCGTGTTTGCCGATTTGTCAACTTATGAAATTGATATGAAAAGGAGTAGCTATTCGGCTGATTCTGTTTCGTTT
>CAZLCY010000263.1:0-2581 GCA_964558075.1 uncultured Bacteroidales bacterium | reverse complement strand
TTTCGAAGAAATGTTCAGGAATTTGACGGATATTATTTTGGTGAAATGGTAACAGACAATTATATCTACGCAAAATTTGGTATGCGAATGAAGGTATATACTAATTTATATTTCAATGCACAAACGAGTTATGGTTATGTTGATGATGTGCTTACCGAACTCCTCGATAATAATGAAGAGTATTTTTTGCAGGAATATCGACTCGGATATTCAGGCGGTTTTTTATTAAACTCTCCCTTAGGACCAATTCAGTGTCTCGTTGGGAGTAATATTTCCGACAAGAAATTTCGGTATTATTTAACGATTGGATATCCTTTTTAGGTTTCATATACTAAGCCTGTTATAATTCACATAAAGGCTCATCAGCTCCTGTGGATAAACATACCTATAATACATTTTTTATATATCCGTAATTTCTATATTGTATTTTTCCAGTAGTCCCGGAAGTCCGTGAATGGAGAAACGTGCTTTTGTAATGCGATTTTTTGCAGGGTCTATACGGTAATTATAAGAGGACTGCAAATCAGCTTTTTCTAAAATTGTATTTTCAAATGTGGCATTTGTCAGGTCGCAATTGGAAAATTGAGCCTCTGTCAGATTGCATTCTGCAAAATCGACTTCGTGTAGCTCACAATTTGAAAAAAAGGTTTTTTTACACTGAATAGTATAAAATGATGAATGATTCAGTACGCAGTTTTCAAACGAAAATGAAAGCCCAAATGATTTGTTATTGTAGAAATACAATCCCAACATTTTACAATTTATAAATACAACATCCCGAAAAAGAGTATTATGCAAAGGTGTTAAGCTCAAATTACAGTCGGTAAACGTGCAATCGATAAAAGAGTAGTCTGAAAGATTTGCAGCAGAAAAATCACATTGTATAAATGAACAATTTTCATATTCACCGACTGCCGGTACATTATGAACCTCTGATATGCCTTTGAATGTTTTATTTTCTGTGTATAAACTCATTTTTTTGAGTAAAAATATAAAAAAAAGGCTGTCATACAGTATATGACAACCTTTTTCGAATTATGAGTAAAAACTATATAAATTATACTACACCTTGTGCTATCATAGCATCAGCAACTTTTATAAATCCGCCGATGTTTGCACCTTTTACGTAATTGACGAAACCATCTTTTTCTGTTCCGTGTTTCACACAAGTAGCGTGAATGTTTTTCATAATTTGTTGTAATTTTGCATCAACCTCTTCACGTGTCCAGTTTAAACGCATAGAGTTTTGAGCCATTTCAAGTCCGGAAGTAGCAACACCACCTGCATTCGCAGCTTTTCCTAAACCATAGAGTATTTTTGCTTCAAGGAATATTTCAACAGCCTCCGGAGTAGATGGCATGTTTGCACCTTCAGACACACAAATACAGCCGTTCGCAACTAATGTTTTTGCATCTTCTTCCAGCAATTCGTTTTGTGTAGCCGATGGGAATGCAACATCACATTTTATTCCCCATGGCGTTTTACCTTCATGAAATTCGCAGTTATATTTTTCTGCATATTCTTTAATACGACCTCGTTTGTTGTTTTTAAGGTCTTTGATGTATTCTAATTTTTCAGCATCAATTCCGTCCGGGTCATAAATAAAACCGTTAGAGTCAGAAGCAGTAACACATTTTCCACCTAATTCAGTTGCTTTTTCAATAGCAAATTGTGCAACATTACCCGAACCCGACACGACACATATTTTGCCTTGCATTGAATCGTTACGAGTTTTAAGCATTTCTTGAGCAAAGTAAACCTCGCCATATCCTGTTGCTTCCGGACTTATAAGGGAACCGCCCCATTCGAGTGCTTTACCTGTTATCACACCCGTAAATTCGTTACGAAGACGTTTGTATTGTCCATACATGAACCCAATTTCGCGACCGCCAACACCAATATCACCGGCAGGAATGTCTGTGTCTGCACCAACGTGACGTTGAAGTTCTGTCATAAAGCTTTGGCAAAATCGCATAATTTCATTATCAGTTTTTCCTTTTGGGTCGAAATCTGAACCACCTTTACCACCACCCATTGGGATAGTTGTAAGACTATTTTTGAAAACTTGTTCGAATGCTAAAAATTTAAGTACACCTAAACTTACTGTCGGATGGAAACGTAATCCGCCTTTGTACGGTCCGATAGCACTGTTCATTTGAACTCTGATTCCACGGTTGATTTGAATTTCGCCTTTGTCGTCAACCCAAGGAACACGAAATAAAATTACGCGTTCAGGTTCTACCATTCGTTCAAGAACTTTTGCCGATTTGTATTTCGGGTTTTCTTCAATAAAAGGTAATAATGATTCAACAACTTCTTGTACTGCTTGGTGAAATTCTACTTCACCCGGATTTTTGGCAATTACTTTTGCCATAAAATCATTTACTTTAACATCTAATAAATCTGCCATTTTATATGTTTTTAAAAATTAATATGTAATTGAATATTTATTCAGTAATCAAACATACAATTTCTTTGTTGAACTATAGGTGTTTGGTATTCGATTTACGTGTTATACGTACCCTTAAAAAAATAGAAAAAAAATCAAAAATTAAGTTAAATCATATTGTTTTTTTATATT
>CAZLCY010000262.1:0-2610 GCA_964558075.1 uncultured Bacteroidales bacterium | reverse complement strand
TATCTGAAATTACCTGAATCAACGGTTACTTTTGATAATACAACAGAAGGTGAATGGATGTACGAATGGGATTTTGGTGATGGTCGATCAGATTATGATAAAGAGCCCGGTGCACATACATATACAGACCCGGGAGTATATCCCGTTATTTTAAAGGCGTATAGTCCTGAATGTATGGATACGGTTATACATTATATTGAAGTTGGAGGAAAAAAAGTTCGTGCAAGTTTTTTGTCTGATTTCGAGGGCTGTGTGCCTTTGAGTGTAGAGTTTACGAATACTTCAGAAAATGCCACGGAGTATTTGTGGAATTTGGGAGATGGAACAACATCGACCGAGAAGCACCCTTCTCATACTTACACAGATCCGGGGACATATGTGGTTCAACTGATGGCAAGTGACGGAGTCAATCAGGATGTCGCTCGGTCTCATACTGTAACGGCTTATGAAAATCCAATTGCCGAATTTGATATTAATCCCGATGTGGCGTATCTTCCGAATGCTCAAATACAAACATATAATAAATCTATAAATGCAGAGCGTGCAACATGGTATTTTGGAGATGAAACAGTTAGTGAGGAATATCAACCGACGCATGAATATTTAGTTGAAGGGGTATATGATGTGGCTCTTGTTGTTCAATCTTATGATGGCTGTGTTGATTCAATTATGGTAGAAAATGCTGTTGAAGTTCTTATTAATTGTGGATTAAAATTCCCGAATGTATTTACCCCAATAGAAGATGGCGAAGAAAATGACGGATATTATGATTCAAGTATTCCGGAAAAAAATAATGATATTTTTCATCCGATATTTGAGAATATTATTGAATATAATTTGCAGATTTTTAACAGGTGGGGTGAAATAGTTTTTGAGTCAAATGAATTGGAAAGAGGTTGGAATGGATTTTATAAAGCACAATTGTCGAAATCTGATGTATATGTATGGAAGTGTAAAGCGACCTGTCTCGGAGGTAAAAATATTGAGTTAGTGGGGAATGTAACATTGTTACGGTAATGTATATGAAACATGTAATTGTACTTATTATTGGTATTCTTTTTCTGGGTTCTTCTGTATATAGTCAGGATCCTCAATTTTCACATTTTTATGCTATACCTCTTCAAATGGGACCTGCATTTGCCGGGTCAACGGGAGGAACTCGTGTTGCTATTAATGCCCGTGATCAGTGGACAGCAATTAATCAGGAATATATGACTTTTTCTGTTATGGCCGATCATTATTTTTTTGGTACGCGTAGTGGTGCCGGAATTGTGTTATACCGAGATCAAGCAGGTGCCGGTAAATTAGCAACTTCTATTGCTAATTTGCAATATGCGTATTCCGTAAATATCACAGAAGAAATAGCTTTGCGTGCAGGTTTGCAAATGGGCTTGTCGCATCGTGCAATTGATTATTCGCGTCTTGTTTTTGGCGATCAGTTACGTTTCGAAGATAATGTTTCTGTTACTTCTGAAAATTCATTGTATGATTCGAAAACGTATCTTGATTTTGGAACTTCATTTATGGGAGTTATTTCAAATTTTTGGGTAGGAGCCACATTCGATCATATAGTGCAACCCAATCAATCTCTTATGGGCCACAAATCGGTAGTTCCAATGAAATTATCACTGTATTCGGGAGGAAGGTTTACGTATCGAACATCGCAAAAAAGAGGACGTAAAATGGAAAGTATTTATCTGATGCTCCATTATAATGAACAGCTTAATTTTAAACAAGCATTGCTTGGTGCGTATTGGGAAACTAATCTCTCTATTTTGGGTATGTGGTATAGAGGAATTCCTTTTGTAAAAGCGTATGAATCGTATATGAATACCGATGCTTTAATATTTATGCTTGGTTTTAGAAAAGGTATGTTTACTTTTTTATATAGTTATGATTTTACGCTTTCGAAGTTAGTCGCAAATACGGCAGGCTCTCATGAAATTACCCTTACATGGAATTGGCATAACACAAATGCAGAGAAAAAAGCGAGAAAACGTATGAATATGGTTCCGTGCCCGATGTCTGATAGCCCGAAAACAAAATATTACAAACAAAAATCTTTTTGATATAAGCTCGTTTTGAGCACAATAGCATTTGATGCAACATATGTCCAGTATAATTGGTACAAAAATCCGATATCAATTATTGACTTCATTTTATATTTGAATAGATTTTTTTATAAAATTATATAAATGTGCCGGAGGAGAAATGTTTTTCTTTGGTGAAGTTTGGGGAAATTTACAAGACTTACATATTCTCCTCTGTATGGCACAATTTAAAATATAAAACATTATGATTAGTATACAGTTAATAGTCTTTTCAAAACATTGTTCATACTCTCAATCAAATAATGTTTTGCCTCGCCCTAAATCCGTTCTATCTTCATATCAAACCCTACTTTATACTCTTCTCGGAGTTCACTCTTTTTACTCTCTCTGAAGATAGACACAGAATATGTGGAGTCCTGATTTTTTTAAATCAGACTCTACATATTACTTTCCTCTTTTTTGTTTACAAAGCAACACCAAAGGAATTAGATTGATTAATCTTATTTTTTTTTCTCGCAAAGCCGCAGAGTCGCAAAGAAGTTGGGAAAAGAAAATGCAT
>CAZLCY010000261.1:0-2624 GCA_964558075.1 uncultured Bacteroidales bacterium | reverse complement strand
ATCATTACATCCTTCCCCCAAAGTTTCGGTATTCAAGAACTTTGGAACTGCTATGTTTAAATACAAAGGTATTGAATACGAATTTGTAAGTACACGAAAAGAATCATACAGCTATGATTCTCGAAAACCTGCTGTATCGAAAGGAACACTAAGCGACGACCAAAACAGAAGAGATTTTACAATTAATGCTCTTGCAATTTCACTCCACAAAAACAATTACGGCGATCTCATAGATCCATTTGGCGGTGTAGAAGATATTTCACGCAAAATCATTCGTACCCCACTCGACCCCGACATTACCTTTTCTGATGATCCGCTTAGAATGATGCGTGCCATTCGTTTTGCTTCGCAACTAAATTTCACTATTCAAGACGACACATTTACGGCAATACAAAGAAATTCGAAGCGATTAGAAATTATTTCAATAGAACGAATAATTGATGAATGCCACAAAATATTACTTTCGGAAGCCCCTTCACATGGTTTTCTTTTATTGGACAAAGCAGAACTATTAGCCCAGTTTTTTCCGGAACTCGTTGCACTAAAAGGTGTTGAAATAATTAATAAACAAGGACATAAAGACAATTTTCTTCATACTCTCGAAGTGGTAGATAATATAGCTCAAAGAAGTCCGAACCTTTGGCTTCGTTGGGCAGCGCTTCTTCACGACATTGGCAAACCGAAAACAAAAAAATATATTGAAGGACAAGGGTGGACATTTCATGGTCACGAATTCGTTGGAGCTAAAATGATTCCACGTATTTTTAAACATTTACGACTTCCGCTTAATGAAAAAATGAAGTACATCGAAAAATTAGTATTACTTCACCTCCGTCCTATTATACTAGCAACTGAAGAGGCGACAGATTCGGCTTTACGAAGATTGCTGTTTGATGCAGGCGATGATATTGACGATTTAATGCTACTCTGCGAAGCAGACATAACATCAAAAAACAATCAAAAAGTACAAACATATCTTAACAATTTTGCCCTTGTTCGCACAAAATTACAAGAAGTTGAAGAAAAAGATGCTCTCAGAAATTGGCAGCCCCCCATTAGCGGAGAAGAGATAATGAAAACTTTTTCCATTAAACCATCTCCGATAATAGGAGAAATAAAAACTGCCATTCGCGAAGCAATTCTCGATGGTATTATACAAAACAACCACGAGTCTGCATATGCATATATGATAAAAATTGGAACAGAAAAAGGCTTAAAAACTTCACATTAAGAGAACATCATACCTTTTTCAAGTTGTTCGGCAATTGCTTTCCCTACAACCTTTTCAACAAGAGTATACCCTAATTTAGCAGCAGCACCCGGACCGTTTCCGGTGATTATATTATCAGCAACCACACATTGCTCTCCCGTTACCTCAGCTCCAATTAATCTGTCTTCAAACCCCGGATAACAAGTTGCTTTTTTATTTTTCAATAAACCAAGACCTCCCAGTACAAGTGGAGCTGCACAAATTGCTGCCATAATTTTTCCCGAACCAACATGTTGTTGTATTAACTGCTTAAGTTCTTTATGTTCATTAAGATTTGTTGCTCCGGGCATTCCTCCCGGCAAATATAAAACATCTGCGTCAGCAAAATTGCACTCTTCAAATAGCATATCTGCAATAATTGGAATAGATTGTGCTCCCGAAACCGTTTTATTTCCGGTAATAGAAACTGTTACAACATCGCACTCAGCACGACGCAGAATATCAATTGGAGTAACTGCTTCGATTTCTTCGAAACCTTCCGCTAAAAAAACATACATTTTTATTGCCATAATTATACAGTTTAATTGTTTAACATTTTTTCAGTTCGATACTGATACCTATATTTGCAAGAAATTAAAAAAAATGGAAGAATCAAAATCATACATAGATATTTCAAAATTACGAAATTTTGATGAAATATTTTCAGACACTCGAACTTTCTTTAAAGCACACTGGAAACTCTACTTTTGGTTGCTCCTGCTCTACGCCGGCCCTTTTATTGCTATTGCTCAATATATGAATGCACACGTAATAGAAAATTTAATGCAAACCATTGAAACAGAATCGATAGAAATTCCGGAAATTTCAATGACTACCGCTCTCATACAGCAACTGTTTGCCTTTGCGGCAAATATAGTTGTAAATGGTGTAACGCTTAGTTTTATAACTGTATATGCACTTAGAAAAGAAATAACGCACGCATCGGTTATGGAAGTCTTCAATAAAAATTTGATTTTATTCATTTCAGCATCACTTATTTCAGATGTAATACTCAACTTAGCATTCCAACTTTATATTATTCCCGGTTTGATTCTCTTTATTCCTCTTTCGTTTTATGTGTACGACAAATTATTACACAAAAGTATATTTGTCGAAACATTTTCTCGAATATTCGCACTCACTCGTTCCAATCTTAAATTAAGCATTGGTACAGTTGTAACAACCTATGCAATTTTTTCAATCATCGCATTTATATGTGTGATTATTCCATTTATCAGCACAACTCCATTTATTATTTCGGGCACAATTTTTCTCACATTGGCAACAATAATAAGCGGCTTTATTATGGTGCCAATAGTACTACTATATCACACATTATATATTACAACATACAACACACCAATAAACGTAGAAA
>CAZLCY010000260.1:0-2632 GCA_964558075.1 uncultured Bacteroidales bacterium | reverse complement strand
TTTTAGTATACGGCAAACTTATACTGTTAAGGTCATCAATCACAAGCCTCTCATCCTGTTCGTTTGATACCGACATGGTTTTTCCAAATAATGTAATGTCTGTAATATGAATAGAAAAATCAGCACGTTTCTGATTTTCAGCATGGTTTACCGGAACCGAAAGCAAGCCATTTATTCCCCCGATAAGAAGATTTCCGCCTCGTGTTTCAATAATGCGTCGGGCAACATTATTTTTAAAATGCACATCATGTTCAGAAAGTGTCGGGGTACTGTCATTATTTCTAAAATAATACAATCCTTTTTCGGAAGCAATCCAATATCGCAAATACGAATCTTTATAAATATCATATATTTTAACTTTCTCGAAGAATTTTTGTATCGGGTGAGAAATAAATGTTCGGGCAATAGTATCATATATTTTCATTCCGGACATACACGCAAGAAAAATCCGGTTTTCATCAAAAAACATATTCAGAACCCGGTCATCTGTCGGAGAAACATACTGTTTCATTGCATACTTTTTGTCATCATACGCATCAATTCCCGCTTCGGTGTAGGCAAACCAGACCGTTCCGAAGGAATCTTTCACAAAAGCAGTTACACAATTATCCCGCAATACGCCATTTTCGGCAGAAAGCGTTTTCCAGTTTTTTTTGCGAGGATTATATACAGAAACAGATTTACACAAAGAGCTGATAAGAATATTCCCCGCATTATCGGATTCTATGTCCCATATGCGGTTACTCATAATACCATTCGTATTGCGTTGCGAATATACATATTGTATTGTCTGATTGGTATTAAAATTATACCGAAAAACACCATCGCCATACGTACCAAACCACAATTCATTGGTAAGAGAATCTTCATGCACTGTCATTATTACTTTTGCAGAAGGCATATTCAAAGTTTCAAGAGAACGCACCGGCACGGTTTTGTGTTCCTCCACAAAATACCTGTGCAAACCGCCACCATCCGTACCAACCCAAATTCGCCCGCGAGAATCTTCCAGAATATCAAGAACAGCATAATTTTCAATTTCCGGAACTGCACCCGCCTTCAAGAACGAAACAGAACTCGTATCCGGTGTTATACGATATGCCCCATTACTACACCACCACACACTATTATCCGAAGATTTATATAAAGAATAAATTTGATTCGATGACAGCTCCGGCATAGTCGTTTCGGTTTTCCGTATTACAGACACAACTTTTTTAGTATTAATTGAAACCTCAACAACTCCCCACCAATTGAGTCCAATATACAAAGAAGTATCCGAAGCAGGAATAATACTCGAGCCAATTTGTTTATGCAGCGGACACAAATTATCAATTTCAGTCAGCCGTTTTGCCGTGCCTCCCGGAGGCAAATAATACACTCCGGTAGCCGACAATATCCAAAACACACCATGCTTATCCGTTAATCCATAATGCAAATAAGAATTGGGAGGAATTTCACCGAGATTACACATTGTAAAACTATCCTCCGCACTATTATATTGGTATACATCATATCCGATATGAAAAAAATATGTTGAATCCGGTCCCTCAAGAACCAAGCGAACGTTCGGACTTTTCATTAATGAATCATGAACTGATTGGGCATGTTCCACAATTTTGTGCTTTCGTTTATACACAAACACCCCTTTTTGCGAATGACTGTTTAGAAAAAACGTACTGTCACTTATGCGTACAATATCCGTCACTCTATATTCATCCTGCTCGTCAGGAAATGGAATGTACACAAATGTTTGATCAAATTCATTAAATTCCAATAAGCCGTGCGATGTGCCAACCAACAGCACCGAGTCGTGAGTAAGAAACAATGTGTGAACCTCGAAATCATCAGGTATTTTTTTTCGGGAACATTCCACAGGAAATTCCTTGAACTCATATCCATCAAATCGTTGAATACCTTTTAATGTTCCAAACCAGTAATATCCGCGTGCATCTTCAATTACACGAACCGTACGATTAGACTTCAATCCATCTTCGGAATTATAGTGCTGTATTGCATATTTCGCATTCGCCATTCCGCTGCCACACAAAACAGTACACACCACACACAAAAGCAAACTATACCATATTCGAACTACCTGTTTCATTATTGATTTTTAGAAAAACAGACCAATATACCCATTATAATTTTAAAAAAAACAACTTTTTTCGATTTTCACACATTACCAAAACCTTTTTACTGTTGACGCAACAAATAATACCGGTAATTGAGACAATAATCCACGTATCTCCTTATACATTTTCTAGTAACCTGATTTCGACGTAATCAGCAAGAAAGAAAACGAAGCACATTACTCACAATCAACACATTAAAACATACCGCTCAAAAGTAAATAAAACATAATACCCGTTTATTAAACGTTTATTAAGCGTTTATAAACGTTTATAAACGTTTAATAAACGACTACGAAAAACGAGAATCCGGTATTTATTTTTGACAGAAACATATACAATAGAAAACGGTCATATGTATTGCCGAAATGCCGGTATACACCCCAATACATAAAAGCACACAAACATAGAGCCGTACCAATAAAAAAATCTCCTGAAGTACACGCATTTCTGTTTTTTTTGTATATTTGAACCATAAACAAAAACGACAACATATATCT
>CAZLCY010000259.1:0-2634 GCA_964558075.1 uncultured Bacteroidales bacterium | reverse complement strand
TTGCCTGAAAAGCTCTTTTCCGTTGAAGTTAAAAGATGCATCGTTATAATCCAATATCGATACGGAAGTTTTGATTTATGCATTACTGTACCGCTTTTAAGTGTAGTACGTGTTTTACATTGTTTGCATTCATACTGTTCTTTGTCTTTTTTCCAGTAATGAGAAGTGCCTCCACATTTAGAACAAATTACTCCAACTTGCTCACGATACTCCTTGAATTTTTGCTTACAGCTCTCTTCGTCCGGGTATTGTGTTATAAATTCTATTAGATTCATAATATATGTTTTTTTTACAAAGATAATAAAATTAGGGAAATATACGGATATTCATTTTAAAATTTATATCCGATTTTAACGTGAAACAACTGTCCGACATCATAATCAGTTTTATTACTTTGTTTTTCTTTTAGAAATGCATATCCTATTCCATACTGAATCTCCATCATAATACGTTCTGTAACTGACAACTGAATACCATTATGAAAAAAATATTCATTAAACTTTAGTTGATTATTGGGAATTTCAAACTGTCTGTTTCGATAATAAAAACCCCAAAAATATCCGGTAAGAAATGAGTCATTATGATTAAAAAAATACTCCAAAAAAGTAAGATAAACAGGAATATAAAATCGAGGATTTATACTATAACTATATCCGGACAAAACAGTATCGGGCATAATACTATAATTTTGCTCAAAAAATCCTGAAGTAAAATTGTGAGTAATTATCCCACAACTCACATCACAGGAAAAAATCTCCCCGAAAGCACGTTCGTAATGTATTGTAGGATTACTGCGATAAGTTGAAACCATATTAAGAGAAACAACATTTTTTCTGTTTACAATACCGCCATCATCAAAATATTCCGATAAATTTTCATTCTCCTGAGCAAAAAGAAAACATGATACTAGTAAAAAGAAAACGAAAGAAAAGATTTGTTTCATTAAAAATTGTGCCTCGAAATGATTAGTAATTATACACAAAACTAAAACATTTTTTTTTAAATCCGCCAATTTCATTTGAGAAAAGTAATTTCAGGCAGTTCAGAGATACAAAAAAGACGCATAATTTTCTTTTTATACCAAAAAAATTACCATGTATAATTAGTATATTGCATTTTTGTATAAAAAACAATATAATCTCTTATTATGAAAAACCTATTACCATTTATATTTCTTTTCTTAAGCATTACAATTTTTGCCCAAAAACCCATTATTGAAATAGATAAGCTTTCTCACGATTTTGGGAATTATACTCCCATTTATTATCCTCCGGCGACATTTTCTTTTACCAATACCGGCACAGCTCCTCTTGCAATTCTTACCGTTCAGGCAGCATATGAAGTAAAAGTAATGTACGAACGGAAATATATATTTCCGGGCGAAACAGGAATAATTACCGTTGATTATCAATCACAAGAGTCCGGTCCGTTTCAGGAGCGAATTCAGATTTACACAAATGCTGATACAATTCCATTTTTTCTTGAAATACAAGGAACCAACATTTCAGCTAATGAATGTTATCCCGACAAAAAAAACCGGGAAATGCGAAAAGTAATTACAATAGATGCACACACAAAACAACCAATTCCTGAAACAGAGGTTTTTTTCTATTTTCAACAACACCAAGAAATTAAAGAAGTAACTGATAAAAATGGAGAAACAATTATGACCTTACCCATAGGGATATACGATATACAAGCTAAACATACCAATTACAAACCATTTACCAAAAACATGTTTATTCCCAAAACAAAACCAATAATTGTATTAGAATTAGAACCCAAAGACGAGTTCGAAGAAATGCTCGACACTATAGAAAGCAAGCCTATTGCCATACGCAAGCCAACAGTACCTCCCCGCACACAAGAACCATCGTACCCATTTGCCGGAGCACCCGAACCAAGCTCGGAAAACACTGCACAACCCGGTGAATTATCGACCGTAGAATATAAACCAAATAACATTGTTTTTCTCATTGACATTTCCTATTCAATGAAACAAAACAGGCGATTAAGTAAATTAAAAAGCTCAATTAATCAAGCATTTACAGCACTTCGAAATATTGATACAATTTCAGTAATTGCATACAATCATGATGCGTATATACTATTAGAAAAAACAACCGGAGCAGAAAAAGAACTCCTTAAACAAACTATCGACACCTTGATTCCTATTGGATTAACCGATGGCGTTCGCGGATTAGAAACAGCATATACCCTAACCCAATCGGGATATATATTTGATGGTAATAATCAGATAATATTAGCAACAGACGGGGAATTTTCAGGCTCAAAACAAAGCGAACCGGAAATCATGAAACTGGTACGAGACAATGCGAGTCACGGGATTTTTATTTCAATTATCAGTTTCGGCACCGACAAAGGAGCCCTCTCGCGACTACGAAAAATTGCCAGAATCGGGAAAGGTTCATATATTCACATAGAAAACACAGATGATACACCGGGAATTATTTTAGAAGAAATAAAAGGTCGTTCAAAAATTATGATGTAATAAACACATATTCAAAAACAAACTTAAAAAAAATAATCAAAACGATAATTTCAAATAATTCATATTCAAACGGAACTTCCTGTCAAACATGACACAGTTATCTCGTTAAAGCCTCTACTTAC
>CAZLCY010000258.1:0-2689 GCA_964558075.1 uncultured Bacteroidales bacterium | reverse complement strand
TCCTCCGCACCAAACACAGTCCCGTCACATTCTATAGAAATAGTATAGTGCTCTTTTTTTCGAGGCACACTATCGAGGGAAAAACGAAACAATTTACCGTCATCGCTCGTGACACTAACTGAGGCTTTTTTCCCCGGAATGGAAACAGAAAGACTTTGTTCAAAAACATCAACCGGAACATAATCGGCTGTTTTAAAAATCGCCTGCACCTTTTGCAGCGAATAATCTTCGAGACTATACGATTCAAAACCCGCAAAATCAAACTCCATATCTTGATGCATTACCTGGAAGCGAAATTGCAGTTCAGACAAATCATCCGGCACTTCAATTAACTTATCAACTTTACAGGTAACGGTATAAATAACACCCGACGGCAAGCGTTCATCAGGAACAAACGCTATCGTTTGTGCATCTTTCCATACCGCTTTTCCATCTATAGACGGGCTGCACGAAAAAGGATTTTTGTCTAACTTTTGACCTGCGGTAACATTTTCAAATTCCTGTACAAATCGCACCTCAATAGACGACTGATTAGAAACAACACCCGAAGTAAACGAAATTACATACGAAGAAAAAGCCGGGTCAACCTGAATTGGAACCAATGTTTTAGGCGATTCAGAACAAGAATTAAAATGAGCAAAACATACTATAAAAACAAGCATTTTTGCAAAATGAGAAACAGAAATAATAAATTTCATTGTGGTTATTTTTTTTTAAATTAGTGCGTAAAAATACTATTATTAATCAAATAATTATATTTAGATAGATTTTTTTTTATTCACAATATATGAGATAATTTATTTTCATAACAACGGTCTAACAAACTGTCTTGCTCACATCGTTTCGCATATATTTATAGTTTATGCGAAATTTAAACAAAAAAATACACGTATCTTATTCACTGTAAACAAAAGAAATAATGCATTTTTCTTGCATTGCATCTATTTTGCATCTATTTTTGTGAAAAAATTTAACGATTATGCCAGCTCATAAATCAAAAAACTTCCGATATAGAATTATCGATGAATGTTTACAAAACACAAGCAAACAATGGAGTTTAGAAGATCTTATCAAAGAAGTGTCGAGACAATTAACACACGAATTTGGCGTACAAAAAGTGAGTAAACGCTCTATACAATACGACATTGCACTCATGCGAGAAAAACCACCTATTGGATATAAAGCACCTATTGTTTGTATTAATGGATATTATACTTACTCTGACGAGAATTTTTCGATAACCCAAAAAAAACTCAGCAAACCAGATATTGATAATTTAACCGAAGTTGTAAATACCTTAAAGCAATACAAAAAATACACACACCTCGGTGATATACACAAAATCATTGAAAAAATTGAAGCAATTATTGCCATAAATCCGGGACCGGAAACATATACCGTTTCATTCGAAACAACCCAAAGACTTATAAAAGGCGTATCATGGTTACAGCAAATATTCAATGCTGTTGAGAAAAAAGAGGTTTTAGAATTAACCATAAAAGAAATAAACGATGACATCAGCCAGTTTTTAATTCACCCCTATTTTATAAAAGAATACGAATCGGAGTGGTATTTATTCGGATTACTGGACGATACAAAAAAATACACGGTTATTCCTGTTCAGAAAATAGCAGCAATATCACCACAAATTACAACATTTATTGAAGCTGAAAACACAAACCCTCAAGAATATTTTGATTCGATTGTTGGTATAAGTCCTGCCGAAGGTATGAAACCAAGCAAAATAACACTTAAAATCAATAAGAACCTTAAAGAAAAATTCTTAATAACCCCGCTCCATCACAGTCAGGAAATTACTGATTTATCGGAAGAAGGTGCTCTGCTGACACTCAATGTTATCCCCAATGAAGACTTACGCAAAATAATTCTCGAACATGGTGCACAAATAAAAGTGGAATCACCAGACAAATTACGAAAACAAATATTACAGGAACTCAAAAAGGCACACGATGCTTATTATACTCTTAGTTTATTTTAGTACGGTAAGAATTCAAACGATACTATCCCAAAAAGTATGTAAAGTTCAAAAATTATTAATTTAGATTTAGAAAACAAAAAATCAAAAAAATTAACTTTACACAATCTTAAATTACAACAATTTTAGAAGAAATCGTGACAAAAGAAGATGGATTAAATACGGAAAAAAAACTATTTTTTAGCAATTTTTATTTTATACGCAACCTCCACGAGTCCTTTTTCAATCGCAATAAATTTCTTTTTAAGTAATCGTTTACGAAGTGCACTCAAATGATCAATGAATAAAATTCCTTCTAAATGATCATATTCATGCTGAATAATACGTGCAAGAATACCATCAAATGTTTCGGTATGTTTGGTAAAGTGCTCATCAAAATACGTCATCTTAATAATAGATGGTCGCATTACCCCTTCGTTAATTCCGGGAAGACTCAAACAGCCTTCAATAAACTCCCACTCTTCGCCGGTACGTTCTTCAATTACAGGATTAATAAACACTTTTCGAAACCCCTCAGCTTCCGGATATTCCTCAGCAAAATCCTGTGCATCAATCACAAAGAACCGCAAAGATTTACCAACTTGAGGTGCAGCCAAACCAACACCATCAGAAATTTTCATTGATTCAAACATATTTTCTATAAAACCCGGCAAATCATCAAAAGACTCATCAATTTCCTGAGCTTTTTTCCGT
>CAZLCY010000257.1:0-2720 GCA_964558075.1 uncultured Bacteroidales bacterium | reverse complement strand
GTCAAATACCCCATAGTCCACTTCATTTTATCCAATTTTTTTTCTGAATATTTTTCACGTTTAAACACCTTTCTGCGAAAAAAAACAGCATCACTGTTTATGACAAAAGTATCAGCAGTCCATGTTTTTCCATGATTATCTACAAGAGAAGTAAGTGTATTGTCGGTTCCATTAAAATCAACAATTTCAGTATTATAGACACACTCAACCCCTTCTTTTTTGAGTTCATCGAGTATACCGGTCACAATACTATACATACCACCTTTCACATTAAAATAACCGTCGTGCTTAAATTCCGTGTACGAAAGCAAAGTATACAAGCCCATAGTATCAAATGGTGTTCGTCCAAGAAAAAAAGCAACCAAAGAGATAATTTGTTGAGCCTCGGCAGAGGAAAAATAGCTGGATACTTGCTGATAAAAATTTTTTAAAATTAATGAAACATGTCCGGGATTAACCTGCATAAGGTTTTTAAGATAATCAAAAAAGGAATCCACATTTTGTTTTATTACTACATCAACAGTATCATCAAAAACAGATTGGCATTTCAGCATATACCGTTCAAATTTTTCTTTAAAATCAGGTTCAATATCCTTAAACTGTTCTGCGAACAAATCCACGTCTTTATAAATATGAAACGGTTTTGCATAATCACGAAAATGAACTGAATATAAGGGATCTAATTCCACACGAGAAAAGGGTAGCGAAATATTACAATCACGTGCAAATTCTTCGAATTCATAAGACATGCTAAAAAAACTCGGTCCCGTATCAAAAGTAAAACCATCTTCTTTTATTTGATTTAAGCGACCTCCTGCCTGATTGTTTTTTTCAAGAATACGTACAGAATATCCTTTTTTTGCTAATCGCAAAGCTGTTGCCAATCCTCCAAGTCCGGCACCGACAATAAGTACATCTTTCATATTTTTATTTTAAGTATATGTTAAACAGTTATATCAATATATTTCATACATATGTAAATAAACACATATAATTAGTTCATTTTCTCTAATAATTGTGGATACAGTGTTTCTGCAACCCATGAAAAATAGGGTTCTACACGCAAAATTTTCTCATAATACCTGTCTGCTTTTTGCAATTCCTCAACCTCCTCATAAGCCTGAGCAATAACAACCAACAAACTGAGATAATTCCAGTCAGAAACAAGAGCTCGCGGAGTATATTCCAATAAAGATTCTGCTTTATGATAATTTTCTAATGCTGATTTTTTCGACCCGCCAAAAACCTCCGGCATATAAAACTGTGTATGTCCATATTGCACATAACCCAAGTAGTACGAAGAGTTATAAGAAATTGCATTTTGAGCAGACTCTACACTTGCCGGACCTACTACGGGAGCTTTCCAAGTAGAAATACCGATTTCGAAACCATATAAGGCAGACTTATACGATGAAATCACAGCTTTATCATATTTGTTTTCAATTAATAAATCCAAATTTTCATACGCTTTTTTCATATACAATTCAGCTTCTTCATAATCCTCAATTCCAACACAATACCCAATATATCCATATTGATAATTCAATAAATCGGCAATAAAATCAGCATTTGTAATACTTCGTTCTTCCATAGCATCAATCACCTGTTTCCACTCCTGCATGTTACCGGAAATATAAGCATTATAAATACGCTCTTTATACGATGCCTGAACCGTATATATTCCAATAAATAAAAATATTAATAAACATTTCGTCCTTTCCATACTATTTTTTTTGTACACATATTCTTAATCCATAAAGCTATAACAATCACCATAGAAATATGATGCATAGCCATATAACTTATATGTAGAAAAACCGACTGATTACTTACCCGTGCAACCAACATTTTTGTCGTACCAAATGCTAAAAAATATAGTGCACTAAATTCTATTGGCATAGCAAACAAAACAACAGCCCAACCAAAGCCTGTAATAATGCAAAACAAAATTCCGAACAAAGGATTATCACCAAAAAATGACATATAATTTTTTGAAAATCCATGTATAGCAGAAGAATAGTCATCATACATTCTACACTGAATATCGGTAACCGAAGCAATACAATCGACTATTCGGTTATTTTTTTTATAATAGCGAGCAATATGAATATCCTCGGCACGGCTCATTTTAAAAAACTCATGCGGCTGAATACGCACATACTCTTTTGCTTCAAAAAACATACACTGTCCGTTTGCTGCGGAAAAAGAAGAAAAACGCTGAGACCATCGAACCAAAAAAAGTGGCAATAAACTCAGCAAAATATAATTCATAATTGGCACAACAGCTTTTTCTCCTTCTGTTTTCATAATTTGACGAGGGAAAATTGACAATAAATCCGCAGGCTTACGTTGAATATACGTCATGAGTTTATGCACAAAATCCTGAGAAACCTGCACATCCGCATCGAGAAATAAAAAATATGCTCCCTGAGCTTCACGAGCCAACGAAAAACACGCATGATTTTTTCCTAACCAACCATCAGGTAAAGATGCCCCCGAAATCAGCCGTACATTTGAATAGCGACGTGCATAATCGTGCACAACGGTACTAGTTCCGTCAGTCGAACAATCATCATATACAATAACTTCAATATGCACATAGGTCTGAGTACAGAGATTTTCCAAAATTGTAATAAGAGAATATTCTTCGTTACGAGCAGGAATTAAAATAGACACCAATTCATCACTCCGTTCATCGCCGGCATAAAAATGTGGTTGAA
>CAZLCY010000256.1:0-2755 GCA_964558075.1 uncultured Bacteroidales bacterium | reverse complement strand
TTCTCAACACTCAATCTGTCTCTTGTGCAAGATGTTGTGTATGCCGTTAAAGTAGATAATTTTTATTCGGAATGGCAGCAGCTTGACGACGGCGAAAATCGCATACATTTACCCAATTTACAGCCCGGAACATACACGGTGCACATACAGGCTTCTCTTCGAGGCAATAAAGATGTGAGTGCAATGCGGACATTTAGGCTTGAAATTACTCCTCCTTTTTGGAAAACCCTTTGGTTTGGTATACTCGTTGTTGCTCTGGTAAGTCTCCTTATTATCCATCGTATATGGGCTATTAAGCAAAAAAACATAGTATTATCTCAACTTGTTGATGAACGTACACGCGAATTACAACAGGCTCATAAAAAACTCGAACTACAGTTTGAGGCAACACAAGAGAGTAATGTGGTGATTGAAATGAAAAACAAGGAGCTTACGGAGACGCTCAATACCAAGGATAAAATTATGGGAATTATCGGGCATGATTTTAAAAATTTGTTACATACACTTATAAATACAATACGCACATTACAGAAAAATAATTCCACCTATCCGGTCGAAAAAAGAGCAGATGTGCTCGAAAAAATTAACAATCTTACCAAAAAATTATCGTATCAAATGGTAGAGATTCTCGATTGGGCACGTTCGCAGATGAACACGATAGATTATAAGCCGATTGAGATAAATGTTGAGTCTATTCTGTCTGATGTGGTTCAGTTACTTCAGTTTACGGCACAAAGTAAGGGTATATCAATACGTATTCAATCAAATTATTCACATAATGCATACATTGATCCTCGCATGATAAATACTGTATTTCGTAATATTATTTCGAATGCAATAAAATTTTCGCCCGAGGGAGCTGCTATATCTATTGCTATTCAGGAGCATGATAATTCAATAGAAGTATTGTGTGTCGACAAAGGAATTGGTATGAAACAAGAAGACGCCGATACGGTGCTCACCTCATTTCATTCCAAAAATATTCAGAAAGGAACACATAATGAGCAGGGTACAGGTCTCGGGTTGCAAATAGCATATGCCTTTGTGAAAAAAAATATGGGCGATATTCAGATTAATTCAGAGCTTCATGAAGGAACAATTGTTTCGGTTTCTCTTCCGAAAGCTCAGAGTGTTGCGATTAAAAGAAGATTTATTTCCGATTATGATAATAATATTCTTTCGAGTGAAGACGAACCGCGATATGAATTATCTGTGTTGCTGGTTGAAGATAATATTGAATTGCTCGATATGATGGAAGAATATTTAGAAAATCAATATACCATATATAAAGCAACTAACGGGAATGACGGATTTGCATTGGCACAAGAAACGATACCCGATATTATTATTAGTGATATTTATATCCCCGGCATGCATGGTCTGGATATGTGTGCACACATTAGAAAAGAACAGCTGACAGGTCATATTCCGTTTATAATAATTACGGCAGAAAAGGCAGAAGATATTGAATTGCAAAGTTATGATTTAGGAGCAGTTGATTTTATTGAAAAACCTTTTAATATATCGCTTTTACGCAAAAAAGTTATTGCAATACTTACAAACCAGAAACAGTATAAAGAAAAAATTCTTTCCGAATTGTCTCAGAGTTCGTATGTTCTTCCGGAAAGTTTCGACGACGAAATAATAAATAACATCATTTCATATATAAAAGAAAACTATGCCGATACCGAATTTGATATTGACCGTATGGCTTCTGAGGTTGGCTTAAGTCGTTCTCAATTATGGCGAAAAATGAAAGCAGTGTTAGGAAAAACACCGAGTGAATTATTGAAAGATGTTCGACTTGCCATGGCTGCAGAAATGTTGAAATCGGGGAAATATCGCATTTCAGAAATTGCATTTCATGTTGGCTTTACCGACCAACGGTATTTTTCCCGTGTATTTCAAAAAGAATTTGGTAAAACGCCTACTGAGTATAAAAATAGTATTCGATAGGAGAGACAAGGCAAATAATTGTTAATTATCAATTGTTACATGTACGTTTATACATATCCTCAACAGTCACGTCCAGGATGACGTACTTCAAATAAAACTCTCAACAGACTCTATGTGCTAAAACCTGTCAGCGTCCGAAGGTCCTGACAGCGTTTATAGATCGCAATAATTGTTAATTGTCAATTATCAATTGTTACATGTACGTTTATACATCACCCCAATTTTTTTTCCGTCAAGGGTCGGACGCGGTGCGACAAAATGTGGAGATGACGGGGGGATACATACACTATTACTTTGTTTGAAAGATTTTCTATGAGTCACCATCAACAGGGACTTCGTCCACTGTTGAGGTGTGGTGGGGCAGTATATTTATTGGTATGTGCAAAATCCCGTCAGTGGTTGTAAACCCTGACGGTGGTTAAGTACTTACATTGAAAAAATAATTAATTTATAATCAAACAGTTAGCTGGATCCGTCATTGGTAGCGGAACGCAGTGTAACGTGAGAACCGGAACAGCTTGTTCTGAAAAAATCGGGAAAGTGGAGCTCAACTCAAATAATTGTTAATTATCAATTGTTAATTGTTACATGTACGTTTATACATCACCCCAATTTTTTTTCCGTCAAGGGTCGGACGCGGTGCGACAAAATGTGGAGATGACGGGGGGATACATACACTATTACTTTGTTTGAAAGATTTTCTATGAGTCACCATCAACAGGGACTTCGTCCACTGTTGAGGTGTGGTGGGGCAGTATATTTATTGGTATGTGCAAAATCCCGTCAGTGGTTGTAAACC
>CAZLCY010000255.1:0-2811 GCA_964558075.1 uncultured Bacteroidales bacterium | reverse complement strand
AGTAGCTGAAAAAGTTCAATTACAAAAAGAGGAAATTGTTGAGAAAACGGCAGCAGATAAACCTATTGATAATGAGGGTGTAACGAAATTTGAGCCACAAAAAACGCTCCATTCTGAAATAAAAGTTGAAAAAACGATAATTTCTCCCGAAAAAGATTTGTCTCAGAAATTAGGAAAAAAGCCAGTGTCTAATATTGCGTCTGCCATTGGTATAAATGAGCGGTATCAATTTACCAAAGAATTATTTGCGAACGATGTTCAGTTATATACCGAAGCTATTCAAAAACTCAATGAATTGTCTTCATTTGAGCAAGCCTGTACATTATTGGAAAAACAGTTTTCATTAGATTTTGATCATGAATTGTCGCAGCGGTTTTTAAACATTGTAGAACGTCGGTATTTGTAATATGGGATCACTTGTTATTGTCCCTACACCAATTGGGAATTTGCAGGATATAACCCTGCGAGCACTGTCAACGCTTAAATCAGCTGATGTTATTTTGGCAGAAGACACGCGACAAACCGGAAAATTATTGAAGCATTTCGAGATAATGACGCCAATGCGTTCATATCATAAATTTAATGAACATGCTCAGCTTCAAAATATAGTTGAAACTATTGCACAAAACACACTTACTGCTTTGGTTTCCGATGCAGGAACACCCTCAATTTCCGACCCCGGTTTTTTATTGACTCGAGCGTGTATTTCGGCGGATATTCCGGTAGAGTGCTTGCCGGGTGCAACCGCTTTGGTGCCGGCTTTGGTGGTAAGTGGTTTTAGCTCCGACAGGTTTTGTTTTGAAGGTTTTTTACCCCATAAAAAAGGTAGACAAACTCGATTTCTTGAATTGAAAGAAGAACAACGAACCATTATATGTTATGAATCGCCGCATAGAATTGAGAAAACAATTACTCAGATATACGAATTTTGGGGAGACAGAAATATTGTAGTTGTGCGTGAAATATCAAAAGTATATGAAGAAATTATTCGTGGAACATGTACAGAACTTATGCAACATTTTTCCGATTATAAGCCAAAAGGTGAATGTGTAATTGTGGTTGGAGGATATAAAAAATCATTGTTGGTCGTAAACACAATTTATTTTTTCTTTTTAACTATTATGTTTAGGGCTTGTTTATTTTTTAATTAAAAAATGTATATTTGTCGCTGAACAAAAAAGAGAAAAATAAGAAAGGTTTTTAATGTATAATAATAGTGTTTTATACGTCGATGACGAGGAAATAAATTTGGATTTATTTTTAATAAACTTTACTCAGGAGTTTACTGTTTATACTGCGGAATCACCTCAGGAAGGGTTAGAAATAATTAAAAAGGAAAATATAGCAGTTCTAATCACAGATTTTAAAATGCCTAATATTAATGGTTTAGAATTTGTGGAAATGATTAAAAAAGACTATCCCAATCTTGTGTGTATTATGCTGAGTGGTTTTGCTGAAAGTAGGGTTGCACAGAATTCAGAACATGTTTTTGAGTATATTATGAAACCATACAAAAAAGATGAAATGCGTTCTGCTGTCAATGCTGCTCTTGATTTGTATAATTCTTCTTCACTTTAGGAATTTTATATTTATTTAGTTTTCTAGTATTCGAAAGCTTTGTTCAAATGTTTTATCATTTGATAATACTCCGGTAATATGCATTAAATAAATACCTTGATTATATTTGTTTGTATCTATAATATCTTTCCACAAAAATTCTGTAGATGAAGAATGTGGATGTATTGTTTTGTGTGATAATAAAATACCCAAACAATTGTATGTTGAAATTGAAATACTCAAAATGCGAGCATGTGAATAAATAGAAAATGTTGTAATTCCATTATTTTTTTGAATATTAATTCGCGGTTCATCTCCGGTGCTATTTGCACAGCCCGGACTGAATGTCTCTCCGTAATAATGTGCCGATTCCCAGTTTGTACGTGAAAATAGTTGATTATCATTTGATATTCGTTCCAAAGAAACACCTTTTACCGACAACAAATCAGGATTATGCATCGATTCATCATACCAAATACTGTCTATTACCATTCCCCATTTATTGAGAATTATACAATTTCCTTCTGTGTTCGGAAATGAAGGAAGACGAGGAATTTCGGAAAAAATTGCAGATGTTTTACATTTCGAAACCGATTTCCAATAGACGCTATCAGTAGAAATAACACTATATGAATATGGTTTTATGAGCTTTGGTTTTTCCGCTAAAGGATATATTTGAGTATAATCGGAAGCAATAATTCGGGCAATAAATATTTCAGATAAATCATAAAATTGAGAACTGGCATTGTATATTTCTATAAACTCATCTGTTTCATTTTCAGGATTAAATAATATTTCGGAAATAATAATATCGTTACGGTTTAATAATGAGTCACATAATGCGAACGAATATTTCCAGTTAATAGGAATATTATTGTGATTTATTACACCTGAATAGTCTAAATTATATGCTTTATGAGGAGAATATGGATGCGAAAAATATATGTAGAAATCTTGTAGAGAATAATTAATTGCGTGAATACTTGAAATTGAATTGCCCTCAAATTTGCAATTTGCAAGTAAACTAAGATTACAGTTTTCCGAAACCTGTATGTATAAACATGTGTCGTTTATTAACTTTAAGGAATTAATTTTAGGGTATGATATTTCAGAATGTTCTTTATATACTGAGTTTATATATCCGGGCGTTCCACCGGAATAATCCTGTGATGCTTTCCAATTGGCTGACGTTTCCGCACAATTAGTATAATCAATTTTTTCGAGTGACCACCCCCCGGTTTCTTTAAATGTGCT
>CAZLCY010000254.1:0-2856 GCA_964558075.1 uncultured Bacteroidales bacterium | reverse complement strand
GTTCGTTCATAATGGGCATAGTAAGTATTTGTTTGCGTAAATACATTTTTTCCTTTTAAAAAATTAAATCCCCAATAAAAAAACACTACTGTTAATACTACAATTAGTCCGATTTTAATGATTTTATCTTTTTCCACGATATTTTATTTTTTATTATATTCTTGTAATGCTTTTTGTAAATTTATCCGCCTGTTATTTTGCACCGCAACTATGTATGCTGACGAGTATAGTTGTTGTATTCGGGGAAGTTCTGACTTTAGTTTTTCATAATCAATTTCTTTGTGTACAAGATATTTATACACCTTATTTTCTTGCAAAATAAACACATTTTCTAAACCTTTAAAATTTTGCGGCTCTGTTTCTATTTTATTTTTAGATGACGCAATCTGAACAGAAAAAAACAATTGCTTAGTCGTATCGCTAACTAAAGCATTTTTAATCATTTCTTGCTGATTAATAAATGCCGTATCAACATCAAAATTTGTTTTTCGTTCAATCATATGTTTATAATCACGAAAGGCTCTAAATATAGCAGATGCCATATAATCCTGCCCTAATTCTGTCATCAAAAAAGCCTGTTCGGCTTCGTTTGATATAAAACCTGTTTCTATCAAAACACTTGGCATGGTAGTTTTCCACAACACCAAAAATGGAGCAGAACGAACCCCGCGGTCTCGTCGTCCGACCCGTTCTCTGAATTGATTCTGAACAAAAGATGCTAAGGTTGCACTCAATTCTAAATTTGCACTTTGCATCATCGTATGTATAATAATTGCATCGGTGTTTTGTGCAGACATTCCTTCATAGCGGGTTTCATAATTATCCTCAATACTGATTACTTTATTCTCAAGCTTTGCTACTTCAAGATTTGCTTGTGATTTATGTAAACCCATTACCCAAGAATCGGCACCATATGCAGATTTATTTCGATTTGCATTAACATGAATTGAAATAAACAAATCTGCATTATTTTTATTGGCGATTTCCGCACGTTTATGCAATTCGACAAAAACATCTGTCGAACGGGTATAAATAACCTTTACATCAGGCAAATATTTCTCAATTAATTCTCCTGTTTTAAGAGCAATGGCTAAGGTTATATCTTTCTCCTTGGCTTTAGACCCCACAGCTCCGGGGTCTTTCCCTCCATGTCCGGCATCTATTACCACCGTTTTTATTTTATATGAACCTTCTTGTGTAAAGCCATTCATAGAAAAAAACAGTAGTAATAAAATTTGTATACTATATAATATATGTTGTCGTTTATTCATTTCTCAAGTAAAAACTATATAATATTTACGAATAGTCTTCAGTTTTTAGTATATGATTAAAATTTCTAATTATTTTTGGCAACAAATTCAAACAATTTATTTTTATTTACAAAAATAGCATTAAAACATTTGCAATTACTAAATAGAACATATTTTTTTATTCTCATTCACATTTTCTGTTGTATGACAACGGTGTTTGCTCAAAATACCGATAAAATTATTGAACATACAGACAGCATTGCAGTGGACTCTATTCGTGCGGACACAATTGTTTCAATTGAACCTGCCGATTCATCGAAGTCCTCTCAAGCAATAGATGCACAGGTTATCTATTCTTCAAGAGATTCCATTATTTTCGATATTTCAAAAAAACATGTTATTTCGTTTGGTGAAGCTCAGGTTGAATATGAATCTATAAAACTCAATTCCGATTTCATAAATATGGACTTATCGAAAAGTGAAATTTTTGCAAAGGGTTCGATTGATTCAACGAACACACCAATTGGGACTCCCTCTTACACCGACAATTCAAATGCATTTGATTCGGATTCAATGAAATATAACTTCAAAACCAAAAAAGGTTTGGTCTATGATGTCATAACCGAAGAAGACGAAGCATTTTTACACGGAGAAACCACGAAAATATTCCCAAACAAAGAAATACACATAAAACAAGGAAAATATACAACCTGTGATGCCGATCACCCTCATTTTTATATTCACATTACAAAGGGAAAATTAATACCGAACGACAAAATTCTTTTTGGCCCGGCATGGTTAATTATTGATGAAATACCTATACCTCTGGTTATTCCTTTTGGTTTTTTCCCAAATAAAAAAGGTCGAACAAACGGAATTTTAATGCCAAAAGTCGGGGAAGAAACTTCAAAAGGTTTTTATTTTCGCGATATGGGCATTTATTTGGGATTTAGTGATTATGTTGACCTCAGATGGACTGCCGATGTGTATACCTTAGGATCATGGCGAACAAACCTCATGTCATATTATAAAAAAAGATACACATTTAACGGCAACCTTTCGCTTTCATATTCGAGTATAGTTTCCAATGAAATACGACAAGCTCCTCAATTCAATGTTCGATGGACTCACTCACAAGACCCTAAATCTATGAATGGCGGTAATTTTAATGCAAATGTGAATTACGGTTCGGTTGGGTTTGCTCGTCAAAATACACTAAACGATGAAGAGTATTTAAACAATCGCATCAATTCAAGCATATCATACAGCAAACAATTTACCGGAACACCTTTTGGGTTTTCTACTTCATTTTTACACAATCAGAACAATATAGACAGCACCATTTCGCTCACAATTCCTCAACTTAACTGGAATATGAATTCGATTACTCCTTTTGCAAGCACAAAATCAAAACAACGATTTTATAATAAAATTACTATTTCTTATAATGGTGAAATGCAAAATGAACTTATAAATGCAAATCTTGATTCAACCTGCTACTCACAGAAAACACTTGATGCTTTCGAAAAAGGTATCATTCAAAGGATGCCCGTTCGCACAAGTTTCAATCTGCTAAAAGATTTCACAGTGTCTCCCCCATATAATT
>CAZLCY010000253.1:0-2885 GCA_964558075.1 uncultured Bacteroidales bacterium | reverse complement strand
GCGAATACGCTTTGTAATAATCCTCGGTATTATAATACGTAAGAGCCTGCTCATACATACTCTCGTAATCATTTGATTTTAAAAGCTTTTGATATTCACTCTGACATGAAATCAAGATAGTCACCAAACTTATATAAAATATTTTTTTAATCATACACATTATTTGAGCAGGCAAAGATATTATTTTCTATTGAATTAAAAATGAAAAGATTTTGATTTTATTGTTTGTTTGGCAAAAAACATCACAATTATTTCTGCTTATAAATAATCATAGCATCAATTAAGTGCATATTATTGGTATAGAGATTATGTATATTTTTTGAAACGATGTTGTATAAATAATTCTCCGAAAGATTAGATGTTTGCGGTGTTGAATTATACAAAACATAATCATCGACACCAACCTCTTCAAGCGAATCGACTATAACGGGAATACGAATATTGGGGACATACAGCATTGCATCAAGTTTATTATGCAAAAAAAGTGAAATGGTTTCATCTTCTTTTTTACTAAACCGAAACGACACACTATCGAGGTACGGTAAGGAAGTCTGGGATTCATCTTGTTTTGAAAAGTTATAATTTTTAGTAAGAAGCCAGGTGTTTTCATTATCAACAGACTGAAAAACAAAAGGTCCGGCTCCAACAGTCATATCTTTCCCATATTTTGCGACAGCTTCATGAGGAATAATTGCAGCAGAAGGACGAGCAAGATGAGTCAAAAAAATTGAAGCAGGTGTTTCCAATTCAATTTGAACTATAAACTCATCTAAAACTTTTATACCTGAAATATGTGCATCAGCATCAATTTCAGGAAGCAAATAATAATCTTTAGCTCCTTTAATACGAGAAACAAGTGCAAAATTTTTATTTTCACTCCGTTGCGATGCAAGATAATATAACGAGAACTGAACATCATGAGCTGTCACTTGCCTCCCATTACCATATGCAAAACAAGGGTCGTCATGAAAATAAACGGTGCTATCTAAATAAAAAATGAATTTTGTTCCGGTATTATCAACATCCCATGCTCGTGCAAGACCGGGCTGTATTGTAGAACTTGCGGGGTCGAACCTCAACAAACCCATATGTATTTGATTGACCACATTCGCACTCACTTCATCATCAACAGAAGGAGGGAATAAAGTTATTGGCTTATATGGTATTTCCACAACAAAATTACCGCCACAATGCTCACATTGTTCGTGAGACGAAGATGAATCACAGGAATTCAAGCCGAGAAATATGAGCAATATAAAAATTATAAATCGTAACAATATCGTCATAATCCATTAGTTTTTTCACACATTTGAAAATAATTTCCGTAATACTGCACGTTGTTTTGTCGAATAATTACCTTGTTCTATACGTTGCACAAACAATACCGCCTGCAATTTCTTTAATCGAGCAATAACCTGTCCGCTCGTATCTTCTGCATATGCATCAAACGAACAGCGAAGAAAAAACGTAATTGAATCTAAAAAACTAACCAACTTCACCTCATTAATAAGCGTATTTGAGACCAATTCATACAATACCATCTCACGCTCGTCGTAACAACTATATATTGGATACTCACCAACAGTTTTCCCGTTAATATCAATAGGAATCTGCTCACTTACCGCAAAATCGAGTCCCAATTCTGTATGTAAAAGATTGCAAAACCGAAATTCATCGAATTCAGACGTAATCCCCAACACACACATATGAGAATGAGCTACTTTAGAAATAATTCGTTTTTTCACATTCACTTTTTAAAATCTTTTAGAAAAAACAATAAACTCAGCCAAAACTCATCTCTAGTAGCAGACTCCCACCAGAGAGTTTTTGCACCGTGCAATCCATCGGAACTTTCGGGACGAAACACAACTTTATTTTGAGAAACGACACCGGAAAGTAATTGAATAACATAAAAATATTCACTCCGCGGGCACCCTACAAAAATCGGCACATCCATGCCCCGTAACTGCTGCTCAACATTGAGTTGGGCACCAAAAAACTCTCCCGGACTGAAAGCAATAACAGCCTCTACATCAGACCGTTCATTCCCAATCAAGAGAGCTAAAGACGCTGAATATGAACTTCCCAGCAAAAAAATAGATGCACTATCTTCAATTGAATGTACATAATTGATAGCCGCGATTGCATCTTTTTTTGCATCCAGCATACTTACATCAAAATTACCTTGACGAGCTCGCATTGCCGTTTCGTTATTAATAAAATTAACCTCATTACCATATCGTAAATCCACGGCTAAACAATTAAATCCCAGTTTAATTAATCGAGTTGCAATTTGTCGAAATTCACCTCTACTATATTCAGCCTGATGAAAAAGAAGTAAATATTTCCGAGACTGCACATCTGTTTCATACAAATCCGCAGAAACCATTAAGCCATCAGAAGACTGAAAGGTAACTAAACGTTGTGAAAAAGCAGAAAAACCTGCACATAACACAATACAAAGAAATGAATATATTCTTTTTTTCATCATCATGAGAGAAAAAAAAAGTCACTGAAAAATGCAGTGACTTTGAGTTATAAAAATACTCACTATTTTTAGTCAACTAAAATAATTGTTTTATCATCAGCATTTTCGACAACACCTCCGGCAATATCAAATATATGTTCAGAGCCGGAATCGTCAATTAATTTCACGATTCCTTTTTCGAGAGTTGAGATAATTGGAGCATGATTGTGCAACATTTCAAAAGCTCCTTTTGTACCCGGTACCAACACGCTTTTCACAGAACCGGAATATAAACTTTTAGTTGGTGTTAAAATCTCTATAAACATAATAACAATTATTATTTTTTACTTGAAGCCAATAATCGTTCACCTTTCTCTATAGCCTCATCAATTCCTCCTACCAAGTTAAATGCAGCTTC
>CAZLCY010000252.1:0-2912 GCA_964558075.1 uncultured Bacteroidales bacterium | reverse complement strand
AAACGTAGAAAAAATTGAGACCTCAGATAACGAAAACAGTAATCCAACTGAAGTATGATACTTGCAAACCACACATTATCCTTTGCTCCCGAAATAGAAAAAGAAGCTATTTCATGGATACACAATGAGTTTAAACCACTTGTAGAATCATGCCCACACACTTCGGAGGTGCTTTTTTGCCGTCTTACATCTGATAGTGAAGTAACAGATACCTACGTTATACAAATTCGTTTTCCCGATTCGAAAGAATACGATTTGTACAATACCTATTTTCACACTATCTATATAGAAAAATTATTTGAAAAATTTTCGAATAAATTTGGTATATTTTCCAGCACTTTAGAAGACCTATAAAAAAATGAAGCTGATTGTAGAAAGTGGTTCAACAAAAACGGATTGGGTAATAATAAATACTCCTGACACATACACATTTCAAACCACTGGAATTAACCCACTATTTTTTTCGGAATCAGATACAATTCAAGAAATTCACAATTCATTTCCCAATACATACAAAACGGAACATATAAGAGAAATACATTTTTATGGTGCAGGGTGCGGAACAAATGCTGCAAAACAAAAAATTAAAGATTTACTATCACCTCTTTTTCCACAGGCAAGCATATACATTTATACAGATTTAGTAGCTTCGGCTCATGCTCTCTTGCAAAACAAAAAGGGAATAGTTGCAATTTTAGGAACCGGCACGAATGTAGGCTTTTGGGACGGCACACACATAGAATATTCATCTCCATCATTAGGATACATTTTAGGTGATGAAGGAAGTGGCACATATCTTGGCAAAAAATTACTGCAAGCATATTTTTACGAAAGTCTCCCCCACCACCTTCTCAAGAAATTTGCCGACACTTATACTATAACAAGAGAATCGTGCATACATGCCATTTACTCAGGCAAAAAACCCAACACTTATATAGCATCATTTGTGCCCTTTTTACACACACACAAACATGAGGCATCCATACAATCAATTATCCACGAAGGATTTCGAGATTTTATAGAAAAACACATACTTAAGATATCTCAAAAATATAATTTTTTTAGTATATTCGTAACAGGATCTATTGGTTTTCATTTTAATGAAATATTAAAAACTGAATGTGCAAAATATTCAATACGAGTAGAGCAAACAATTAAATCACCTATTTCTGAATTAATTAAATTATATTCGTTATGAAAGAGCAGCAAGATTTATTGGCACAGATACAAAAATTAAAACAAGAAAATATCTTGCTGAAAAAAAAATTAACTACAACTCAAAAAGAATCAAAAGATTACAAAAAAAGTGTGTCCGATTTAGTTCTCAAACGGACGCAAGAACTTGAAGAAATGAATGTTGATTTACAATCGGCAAAACATGAATTAGAAAAATACAAAAATCACCTTGAAGATGTTATTCGCGAACGAACAATCGACCTAAAATTTAGTGAACAACGATTTATTTCGGTGAGTGACAGTTTAACCGGTGGAGCTATTTTTGAGATTAAACTCGACAAATATGACACTCCACAAATAGGCTATTTAAGTAAATCATTTGGCGATATTGTTAATATAAATTTAAAAAACAGTACAAACGAACTCGAATCATTTACAAAAAGAATTCACCCCGAAGATTTACACACATTTCAAGAAAAATTTTCGATAAGTAAAAAAACAAAATCACTATTTGATATTGAAATCCGCTTATTAATACCTCACAAATCCAACAAATACATTCACATTAGAGCAAATGCTATAGACATATCTGCAACATCTACCACATGGGTTGGAATTATATTCGACACAACAGAAAAAAACAAATTTCAAAAAGAAATTCAAGAACGAGAGGCTATTCTTAATGCAATAATTGAAACTATTCCATACGATTTTTGGGCAATAGATAAAAATGGCATCTGTTTCTTACAAAATCAGGCATCAAAAAAACTATGGGGAAATATACTCGAGCAAACATTAGAGAAAAGTCATATCCCGATACAATCGAAGAACCTGTTTGCAAAAAAAATTCAAAATGTAAAAAAATATAAAATCATTAACCAAGAAACCGTTCTTGAAGATGTTTATGGCAATATTCGTGATTACCAAACCCTTACCGCTCCCATATTACTTAAAAATGACATTCGCGGCTATTTGTGTTTGAACATCGACATTACCGACCGTAAACAAGAAGAAAAAGCACGTATTCAGAATGAGCAAAAATTTCGAAACATTTTCGACAACAGTACCGATGCTATTATCATTCAGTCGCATTATGGAGACGTGATTGAAATGAACGAAGAGTTCAAAAAACTTGTTTCATTATCGGAAAAATCAGAAACAATTTGTTTAAATCAATTACTTGAAAAAAAAGAAAAATCAGAATTTTTCGAAAAAATAAAACATATTCAAAATACGTCGAAAATATTTATTTTCGAAACCAATTTCATTACATTTAACAAAGACACTATTCCGGTTGAAATAAAATCAAAAGAAATTGAGTATCTTGACAGCAAAGCTATTCTTTCTCTTATTCGAAACACTACCTACCGAAAAAAATTCGAAAGACAATTGGTTAATACGATTATAGAAACGGAAGAAAAAGAACGAGCACGCCTTGCATCGGATTTGCATGATGATATCGGACCTATTTTATCAAGCATGAAAATGCTTACCGGACTTCTCAAAGATTCAACAAATACCGAAACTATTCATACAATTTCAAATCAAATTTATGATTTAGTTACCGAATCGTTACGAAGTCTTCGAGAAACATCAAACTCATTAAGTCCTCATATATTAAAAAACTACGGAATAATTGCAGCAACTCGCAACATTATACAAAGTTATAGACAAATTGTTGAAATATCTATTGATACGAATTGCGAAAACGAACGCTTTGACTCAACCATTGAAAT
>CAZLCY010000251.1:0-2979 GCA_964558075.1 uncultured Bacteroidales bacterium | reverse complement strand
GCACATACATTTGCGTTATTGTGAGCCTTTACAAGTTGAGCAATCTCTTCGTTCCAACAAAGACCCGCACGCACATTTTGATGTTTGTTTACCGTCATGTTCACCCCATTTCCCGAGCCACAAAACACAAATCCGACATCATATTCATTTTTCTCGATTGCATAAGCAAGTAAATGAGCAAAGTCGGGATAATCGACATCTTCATCGGAGTGAGCTCCAAAATCTTTCACATCGTATCCTTCTTTTTTTAAGTACTTAAAAATAAGTTCTTTCATATGAAAACCGGCATGATCTGCCGCAACTGCAATAGTAGGTTTTTCCATTACTTTCTATCAATTAATTCGGGCATCAAATGTACTTCAATATTTTTTTAGAATCAAACAATTTAATATCGAAAAAAAATAAAGCCCAAATAGAGTCTGTCAGTAAAGGCTTGCGTATAGTTTAGAATGTTAGGTTTTGTATAGTAATTTGCCTATTGCCTGTTGCATACTGCCTATTGCCTATTATCAGTTAGTGAACAACCAAGAGCTTGGTAACGCCAGATACAGATCCGTCTTCGTTGCTGACGTATACCATATATACTCCCGTATTTACCCGTTCGCCATATAAATTTCTCCCATTCCACGTTGCCACTCCACCGTTAGCAATACCTTCATATACAAGTTTTCCGCTTATGGTTGTTATTTTATACGTAGCATTTGCCGTTGTACCATATATATAGATATCGCCCGAGTAGGTTTCGCGAACAGGATTGGGAACAACATACATGTCGGAATTATCAGAAGCACCTTGTATTGCGTCAGACATTAATGAAATAAGCCCTGAAGAAGTACCAATAAAAACCTCTCCGGTTTCGGGATTAATTTTAATTGTAGAAATACTGTTAGAGGGGAGGGGGCTGTTTTTTTTTGTGTAATGAGCAATTTGTTCGAAGCCATCAGCCGAAATTAAAAAGACACCTGAATTTTTTGTTGCAACCCATTTTCTGTTTGCACCATCAACCGTAATATCAGAAACCCATTCAGAGCTCAATAAATATCCAACCTCACCATCTATTTCCATTTTTATGCGACTTATGGATTGTTTGTCAGAAAAAACCCGTTTGGGATATGAGTGAATAGCAATACCGGAAGTAGTACCAATCCATATTTTTCCGGTTTTATCTTCAGTCACACACGTCGATCTATAAGCAATTGTTCCTTCCGAATCTTCCAAAGGAATATCTATATAATAATCGTCAGATGTGTCATCAAATGTTTTGTTTTCGTAAAAAACCATCAGTTTATTATTAACCCCGGCAACCCATTTATAGCCATTAGAAGCAATACAAATATCCCGAACCAACATATCACCAAAAGAAATGTTCGGGAATTCATACGAATACCATTTGTTTTCAGGAGTTTTCACAATCAGAGGCTTTGGTGAATACATATTTGCTATCCATACATTTTTATATCTGTCAGAAGTAATTTCCGAAATATAATTTAAACCACTTGAAGGGTGAGCCTGAATAATACTATTAGTATCATTGTAAATAGAGTCGTAGCTCCATGAATTACTTCCCGAAACCAGTCCATACCCATGTGTTCCGTAATAATAATCATTGTTAGTATGAGCATGTACAGACAGCGTATTTTGAGTTTTCCAATTGTAATGAACATACCATTTGCCCGAAACCAACATACCAAAAGCCCCTACATGGTATAAATATGCAGCACCGCTAACACAATAAAGAATATCATTTCGGAAATCTATATCAGCAATAGTATTTGAAAGCAAGCCATTGGGGAAAATCATTTTGGTTTCCGACACCGGAGCAATACCCCAATTATGATTTGTATACCATATTTTTTTTGAGTAATCAACCGTGATATTTGTATACCAATTCCCAGTTGTATCGCCCGGAAATTTTTGTTCATCCAAAAGATTTAAATTTTCATCAAGAATACCTATGGAATGTTTAGAAAGCACATATAAATTATTATTATGAATCGAAAGAGATTTGAGATTTCCCGGTTGAAATGCGAGCGGTTTTAATTGATTATTTTCTATATAAAACAGAGAATCCAAATAACTATCATTTTCATGTTGCCATATATAATAGAGTTTATCATTTAAGAAAGCAAGAGAGTAATCAGATTGTTTACTTTGAGTTGTCGAAGAAATAGAATTCCATAAAGAAATGTCTGCGATATTCGTATTTGTGTTAGCTGTATATATTGCATTATTTGTTTGTATGGCGATAGAATCTCCATTAACAGCCACATCTTTTACTGATTCGTAATTTCCCGATTCTCCCATAATTGTTGTAGTGATAAATGAATTTTCAATAATATCATATACAGCAAGTCCAAAGTCGGTAGCAATATATAATAGAGAGTTTGCATACGCAAAATTCAGAATAGATTTAGAACCATATATAAGTTTCGAATTAATTTCAGGCACCTTTTTAATAGAATATGAGGGGTAGTCAATAATATCAATTAATCCCGATGAGTAGCCGATGCAAATTTTTTGTAATTCTGGGATATAGATAGAGGCGGTAATAGATATGTCTGATAATCCTTGAACCTTTGAAAATTTTCTAAACTCTTTATTTTCTATTGAGTACATCCAGAATCCTAAATTAGAAACTGCGAGAATAGATTTATCAACAGCATGAATGTCTGTAATGTGTCTATATGAAAAATAATCCTTCCATACCCCCGGTATAGACTGCGAGAATAGAGAAAATGGGACAAATAGTATGAGAGATATAAAGAGCGAAAATGTATATTTATTCATAAGAAATAGTATTATTTTGTATAACAAACATATTAAAAAAAATAGTAATTACTTGTATTAACACATAAAGTAATATTTTTATTTTTTGCAAAATGCTATAAATTAAATGATTGAAAAAAAAAGCAGTTTTTTTTAACTTTTTTTTAATAAAACATTTGGATTATAGAAATAAAGGTGCGTATATTTGCAGCC
>CAZLCY010000250.1:0-2981 GCA_964558075.1 uncultured Bacteroidales bacterium | reverse complement strand
TATTTCTCAACGAGATGAAATTCTCAAACAGTCGCAAGATATTGAAAAACAACGTGATGTTGCCGTAAAACAGCGCGACGAGATTGAACAGCAAAAACAATCTATTGAAGAATCGCTTACCGAACTGCAAAAAACACAAAAACAACTTATTGAGTCCGAAAAAATGGCGTCTTTAGGTAGTTTGGTTGCAGGTATTTCTCATGAAATTAATACGCCGGTAGGTATTGGCATTGCTGCATCAAGTTCATTATTTTCACAAACAGAATCTCTTAAGGAATTGTTTGAATCTAAAAAAATGAAACAGTCTGATTTGCAAAATTACCTTACGTCAACACAAGAAGCTGCTCAACTTATTCAATCAAATCTTATACGAACCGGCAATTTGGTGAAAAGTTTCAAACAAGTTTCGGTCGATGAAATGACTGACAACAAACGGGTATTTAATTTGAATAATTATATTCAGGAAGTTATTACAAGTCTTTCTGCCGACATAGGTGAAAGAGAAATGGATATACAGATTGATTGCCCCGAAAATATTACACTCGACAGCTATCCTGCTGCCTATGCGAAAATCATTTCGAACATGATGCGGAATGTAATTCGTCATGCATACGCAGCCGATGAAAAACATACAGTAATTATTACGGCTCGTATTATTAACGCTGAACTCCGTTTAGATTTTGCCGACAAAGGTAAAGGTATGCCGCCCGAGGTAGTTCAAAAAGTGTTTAACCCATTTTTTACTACAAATATGCAAACCGGTAAAGGTTTGGGTATGAGTATGGTATTTAATGCTGTTGTAAAACAATTAAAGGGAGATATTTCGTGCGAAAGTGTCGAAGGTGAAGGAACAACTTATCATATGAGTATTCCTGTCGCATAATGTATCATCTCTGATGGACACATGTACTATATTAATTTTTAATAAAAGCATATGCAATTTATAAACACACATTCTCATGTTTATTTGTCGGAATTTGACGAAGACAGACACGATGTAATTGAACGTGCACGTGCGATGGGAGTTGAAAAAATTTTATTGCCGGATATCGATGCAAAACATCGACCTTTAATTATGAAAACGGTAGCAGATTTCCCGGACATCTGTGTGCCTATGCTTGGCATTCATCCAACATCTGTTACTGAAACATTTGAGGAGGAACTGGCAGATTTTGATACTCATTTACAAACCGACACACCGTGTGCAATTGGCGAAATTGGATTAGATTTATATTGGGATACAACTTTTTTAGAAAAACAAAAAATTGTGTGCACTCATCAAATTCGTGCTGCACAGAAGCATAATAAACCCATTGTTATTCATGTACGAAATGCTTTCGACGAAATGTTCGAATTATTAGATTCGTTACAAATACCCCAATTTTCGGGAGTGTTTCATTGTTTTTCGGGAACTCAAAAACAAGCTCTCAGAGCAATTGATATGGGTTTTCATCTCGGAATTGGGGGTGTCGTAACATTTAAAAATGCCGGTTTAGACAAGATTATTGTAGATTTAAATTTAGAAAAAATCATACTCGAAACTGACGATCCCTGGTTGACACCTGTGCCGTACAGAGGAAAGCGAAATGAACCTTCATATGTGAGGCATGTGGCAGAAAAAATTGCTCAACTTCATGCCTGTTCTCTTGATGATGTTGCTCGCATTACCAGTCATAATGCACAAAAATTATTTTCTCTCTAACTATGGCTTTTGCACATACATATTTTTCACGTTTTCAATCATTTCCACCGCAAATACCGACACCTCCGTCTTCCAATTTGCACATTTCTGTAGTTATTCCCTGCTTTTCGGAACCGGATATCATCCGCACACTTGATTCTTTACGAGCCTGTAACATGCCGACATTGGATGTGGAAATTTTAATTGTGATAAACTACGGCGAAAATGTTTCCGATGAGATAAAAGATTATAATCAACATACATATACGGAACTGTGTAGTTACACCGCTCAATATTCTACCACAAAAATGAATTTACATCCGATACTTGCATCCGATTTACCAAAAAAACATGCAGGAGTCGGGCTTGCTCGAAAAATTGGGATGGACGAAGCAGTGCTTCGGTTTAACAAAATTAATAATCCCTCGGGTATAATTGTTGCGTGCGATGCTGATAGTCTGGTACAAACTAATTATTTACAAGAAATTGAAAATTGGTATCGCAAACATTCTCAGTGTAGTGTTGCTACTATATATTTTGAACATCCGCTTTCCGGAGATTTGCCGCAATATATGTATGAAGCAATTGCTCAATATGAATTACACCTGCGTGTATATGTTGAGGCTTTAAAATACATGCGTGTCCCCTATGCATATCACACCGTTGGTTCGTGTATGACTCTCACAGCTCATGCCTATTGTAAATGTGGTGGCATGAATAAACGACAGGCGGGTGAAGATTTTTATTTTTTACAAAAATTATTTCAAGCCCACTCCAATACAAACGAAATTGGTGAAATAAACACAACAATGGTCATTCCCTCATCTCGCATTTCGCATCGTGTTCCGTTTGGAACGGGACATGCAATGCAAGAAATGATGCAATCAGCCGAACCGCTTTATTATTCATATCATCCACAGAGTTATGAGGTGTTACGAAATTTTTTTGATCTGATTCCGATTTTTCATACTGCCGACACACACATATTGTCTCGAAAATATTCGGCTTTTCATCCGGCTCTTCAATCCTTTATGTCAGAAGCTGTTTTTTATTCAAAAATTCAAGAAATCCAATCGAATGCCTCAACCGAACATGCATTTACAAAACGTTTTTTTATGTGGGCAAACGCCTTTTTTACATTTCGCTTTTTAAACGAATCACACAAAACATATTTTACAAAAATACCCATACACACAGCAGCCACGCTCTTTTTTCAAACTCCCCAAAATCAATCCGTTATTGATATACTTAACCCAAGTTGTTAGTTAAAAAACATAACTATCACAATATGAGAGTAGAG
>CAZLCY010000249.1:0-3029 GCA_964558075.1 uncultured Bacteroidales bacterium | reverse complement strand
CTAAAAATTCCAATTCCCGAAGAGTAAAATGAAACTGATATTTTTTTTATCTCTAAAATATATTTTAAAGGTTCATCATCAGGTTTAGGTAAAAGTTGTATTGTATATGTGTTTTCTTTTTCTATATCAAGTTTATAATCATACGTCAAAACATCACAATTTTTTTTTATCTCTTCAACTTCATCTTCCTTTCTATTAAAAATAGCAGATTGTGCAAATTTATAAAAATATGCTTTTATGTTGTATTCTCTAACAATATCCTCTTTTGTTGGCGGAGAATCTTGCATATTGCTCCATTCTTTCTTTTCTTGAAAAACATTATATATTTTTGACAAGTCTGTTTTTTGGTCAAAGTCATTACTGGCTTTTTGAATACTCCAAGTAAACGGGAATAAAAATAAATGTTTGCTATAAATTTTTCTTTTCTTTTCTTTAACGACTGATATAATTTTATTTATACTTTCGGTAATATCATTTTTTTCTAAAAAGGTACTTGTAAAACCAATAAATCCATTATCACCTCCACCATGATATACCAATTTATCTGAAATTTCCTTATCAAATTTTGAAACCAGTTTATTTTTATTTATTCCATAATATACAATCTCATTGTTTGTATATATAAGTAATTTACTATAAGGATATAATCTATCTGTAATTGCTGAAAATCTTTGTGTTGATGATTTAACAACAATAACATCATCATTATTTATTTTAAGTTTAATTGAATCTTGTGCTTTTTTTTCATCATCAGCGGTTACCCCTTGAGCTGCTCTATCTTTTCGGCGAATGTCATAGATTTCTTCCATGGTTGCACCGAATTCTATCATTCCGGTTATGTAACTTTTATCATTCACTGCTATAAGCTTTTCTTGGTCACTGAGTGTATGACCAATTTTTACTGCTACTTGTTCCAAAGAAGAAAGTGATTTTTCCTTTTCGCCATGATGGTCTATTATTGTTAAATTATCTGGTTTTTTCCAACCAGGAGGTTCTGTTAATTCAACTGCATAAATATCATAACTTTTATATTTTTCGTCATCCAATATATGTTTGTACATATCAATTGATGCTCCCCATTTTGGCAATTCCTCTTCTTTTTTTGGCAAGCACTCTGTTTGTTTAGAATTCAAAATATTTTGAATAGTAACCATCTCTAAATCTTTTCCACCAAGAAGAAATAATTTTTTTTTATTCATTTGACCCATGTAATGTAAAATATAAAACGAAGAATAATTTTTTTCGGTTATCACATGCAATATAAAAAAATATATTTGATTCCCAGTATTTTGCAACCAAAAATCCTCAAGTTTTTTTTACAAATCTGCCGCATTTTTTTGTGGTTGTAACAGTTTTACGGTATCGTAATAAATAAGGAAGTACATACCTGTATGCGAATGCGGAGTTCCTCGCTGTTTTCAACTACAATTTCTTGTGAGGGATACATGATAAGTATTTAATATTCAGAAAAGCAAATTATTATATTCTAATTTAAAATTATAGTGCAAAAATTTTTTGAAAAATATATCGAAATCCGAGAATATGAATTAATCAGATTACATAACTATTGTATTTATTATAATCATATGTCAAAAATAACCATTACTATAACCTCAAACTCTCATACACCGCCATATTCTGTTCAATAAAATTGTGCTGAGAAAAGCGGGCTGCTTGGGCATAATTTTTTTCCTGCATGGTGGCATCGTCTGATTTGCTGACTGCAGTCCGTATGGCTTCTGCAATGCTTTCTATCGAATAGGGATCGCAATAGAAAGCGGCTTCGCCGCCTACTTCGGGCAAACAGGATAAATTGGAGGTAACAACTGACGTGCCGCACGCAAGGGACTCCAACACAGGGATTCCAAAACCTTCATAATTAGAGGGATAAACGCTTAATTGTGCTGATTGATACAGTGCGGGCAAATCTATGGTTTCTACGGTGTCGAGAAAAAGCACATGTGTCTGCAAGTTTTTACGGTTCACGTATTCTATTACGGAATTGCGATATGAATTTCCTCTTCCGCATATAACAAGGGGAAACTCTATGTGCGGCAACAAACTTTCGTATGCTTGTACGAGAGAAAGGACATTTTTTCGAGCTGTTACGGAACCTACAAATAAAAGAAAGGTATCGGGGAGATTATATTTCTTACGAACATCTTGTTTATGTTCGTCGGTACATTTCCGGCGAAATATTTCGTCGCAACTTTGGTATATAACGTGGATTTTAGATTCTTCAGTTCCGAAAAAGCGGACAATGTCGTCTTTGGTTGCCTGACTGGTGGCAATTATTTTGTCGGCATGGGTACAGGCATATTTCCATTTAAAATCATAAATTTTTCTATCGATACAAGGAAAGTCATCTGTAAAAAATTTATAGGCAAAATCGTGAATAGTAACTACTGTGGGAATCTTTTTTGTATGCAAGCCAATGGGTATTTCGTGACTTAATCCATGGAAAACATCAATTCTTTTGTGCACAATGTCGTGTTTCATTCCAACACTACGAAATGTCAATTTTTTGAATGTTCCGCGAGGCATCACGACTTCACATTGTTTCTGAAAATTAAAATTGTCGAAATACTGAATGCGGGGAGTAAATAAATAATAGGAATTATCGGGAAATTGTTCACACAGCCCGCGAACCAAATTTCTGCTATAGTTCCCCAATCCGGTTTGGTTACAAAAAAGTCGTTTTGCATCAAAACCAATACGCATAGTTATAAATTTTTTGCAAGAATATCAACAATATGAATTACCTCAATAGAAACCTTATTTTTTCGCACATACGCTGCAATGTTCATCAAGCAAGATGCCTCGGTTGAGGTAATGTATTCTGCTCCGGTACTCACGGCATTCTCAACTTTCTGTTCGACCATTGCGGTTGAAATAGCGGTTTGTTTCATAGAGAAAGTCCCCCCAAACCCACAACAGACATTCGCATCGGGCAAATCGAGAAGGGTAATTCCCTGTACATTTTTCAGTAAATCGAAGGGTTCGTTAGTTAATCCATACTCTCGCAAAGC
>CAZLCY010000248.1:0-3032 GCA_964558075.1 uncultured Bacteroidales bacterium | reverse complement strand
CAGTAATTTTCTGGATTAAAAGACTTTATGGGTTTTCTCGCAAGCACTATGTAATTATATAGCGTAAAAAAAATTACTGCACTATATATTGTCGACTGATTATATTTCTACTTGATTTGTTACATTACCCTTCTCAAAATTTGCAATATTTGAAAGCGTTGTTTCAGCAATTTCCGTCAATGCTTCATGTGTAAAAAAACCTTGGTGTGAAGTTATAAGCACGTTAGGGAATGTTGTAAGTCGGGCAATAATATCATCCTGAATAATACTTTCGGAAAGATCTTTAAAAAAGAGATGTTCTTCTTGTTCGTAAACGTCAATTCCGAGGGCTCCCAGCTTGCCGCTTTTAAGAGCTTCTATTGCGTTCTGGGAATTAATCAACCCACCGCGACTTGTGTTAATAATAACAACACCTTCTTTCATTGTATGGAAGCTCTCTTCGTTAATAATATGTTTTGTGTCTTCGGTAAGAGGGCAATGCAATGAAATAATATCCGATTCTTTATATAAGGTTTCCAAAGATACATACTCAAACCCGGCTGCTTGTAATTTTTCGGATGGATATATATCATATAATAAAACACGGCAACCAAATCCTCTGATTATTTCAGCAAAAATTTTTCCAATATTTCCGGTTCCAATAATACCCACGGTTTTCCCATACACATCAAATCCAATAAGTTTTTCGAGAGAAAAGTTGCTTTCACGAATGCGGTTGTACGCTTTGTGTGTTTTTCTGTTTAGGGTAAAAAGCAGTGCAATGGCATGCTCGGCAACTGCATGTGGAGAATATGCCGGTACTCGAACAACTATAATATTGTGTTTTTCTGCAGCCTCAAGGTCAACATTATTAAAACCCGCACAGCGTAGAGCAACAATTTGCACACCGTTTTTGGCTAATTCCGCAATTGTTTTAGCATCAATGGTATCGTTAACAAATACACATACTGCATCAAATTCTTTTGTTAATGATACTGTTTTTGTATCTAATGGTGCCTCAAAGTATGTGAGTGTATGATTATAATTATTATTGTGCATTGAAAAATACTCTTTATCATACGATTTGGTACTAAAAATAGCTATATTCATAACATTTAGATTTAAAAAAAGCAGCTACAAATATAAATCATAGCTGCTTGATATATTAATGTAATAGTTTCATTTAGTCTGCATTCATGATAAGTGGCATACCATCTTCGCCACCGCCAATTACGATAATCTTTGTATTTTCTGATTTGCCAAGTTCGAGAGTTGCTTCAATACCTCTCATTTTAAGTAAGCTTGTCGTTAAACTACTGTTAATAATTTTGTTCGCTCGAGCTTCACCTTCCGCACCGATACGTTTTCGTTCTGCTTCACTTTTTTCTCTGTTCAATTTATATTGATATGCCAAAGCTTGCTGCTCTTCAACTAATTTAGTTTCAATAGCTTTTCGAATATCCGGTGGTAAATTTATTGAACGAATAAGAAGAGCCTTCATTGTTATATTATTTGCTTTTAGCTGCTTACCCGATTCTTCAATAATAGTTTGTTCAACTTCTGCTCGTTTTGTTGAATAAATTTCTTCTGCTGTGTAGCGACCTGTAATTTGTCGTACAGCAGAACGAATTTCCGGACCTACTAATAAGTCTGCATATTTTAATCGGAATGATTCATATAAATAACCTACTTTAGTATATGTTGGGTAAAAACGTACGGTAACGTCAATATTTATGGATAATCCATTTTTGTCGAGAACATCCATTGATTCTTCAATTTTTTGTTCCGAAACATCGTATATATATAAATCGTTCCAAGGTGCAATTACTTGAAAACCCGGTAGTAAAATGTTGTCTTTATCAAGACCGGTTGTAAACTGGCGAAATACTACCCCACGTTCGGTTGCTTCGAGCTTGTAAAACATTCGTCCCCCAAAAATAATGAGGACTATTACTATGATAACACCAATAATTATTAAATTTTGTGATTGTTTGTTCATATTTGTATTGTTTTAATATTTAAATGTAAAAATAGATAAGTATTATGGAATAAAAAAGAAATATAGCTTTTTCTTCGCACATATATTATAATGACTTTTTGCATGTTTTTATCTATTTTTTTGGGTATTTATATGTGCTATTTTATTTATTCTCTATGTGAATTGCAGAATTTTTTTGTACAGATGAGAACTATTTTTCCATTCTTTCCCAAAAAAACTTGAATTGTGCCATAAGCACATAAAGTTTCCCGCATATTTTTTGGTAATTGCCATAAGATTAAGGATTTCTTGTTCAGTGTTTGCTGTTTCATAATCAAATAGTGATACATCCATAAACACAAGAGGCAACTCTGTTATGTGCAATTCACAACGCTGTATTGGATTAAAGGTAGAATGTTCAATACACATGCCGGTACGAAATCCCGGGGAGTGTCGGTAATAGAGTGAGCTGTCTTGCAATATGCCGCACGATTCGAGGGCAATGAGTGTTTCGGGATATGAAAATTGTAAAAAATGTTGCCTGCTTAGTGAGGGGAAATTGCCAAACAATTTTGAGAAATTCAGACAATGTTTTTGCATCTCATCAATCTCATTAAGTTGGTATTCATTAAAATGAATGCCAATATGATGTCCGCGAGAGCGAATTTCTTTCGTAATGTTTTGCCCCGGTGCAGATTGAAAAAAATGATGATTTTGAGGAGATAATAATATATAAAAAACAGAGGTATATCCATATTGTTCCGATAAATCCATGAGATACGAATAGGTGTTGTATGGATCCTGTTTTGATAAAGCATAAGAAAGAGTTTTGACCAATGATTGAGGAGAATATCGTTTAACAATGTCACCGAGACTAGTTTTCAGAAAGTCAATTCCTGTGTGCCATTTGAGAGAAAAATCAATATCGTGCGTAATTGTTTTGGTGAATGTTCTGTTGGCGGGTCTCTCCTCGCCGCGTTCCGCCCCCCTTTTTCTTCCTCCTTCTTCCTCTCCCTTCCCCCTCTTCCTCTTCCTCCTCTTTTTTCCCCCCTCCCCCTCTTTTTTTTCCTTCCCT
>CAZLCY010000247.1:0-3044 GCA_964558075.1 uncultured Bacteroidales bacterium | reverse complement strand
TTCACCTATATTAAAAAAGGTGTTCCGGAAGATTTTCTTCTCATAAGCGGAGACGACTCTCTTATTTTACCCCATTTAGCATTGGGTGCAAACGGGGCAATTTCGGTAACAGCAAATGCTATTCCTTCTCACTATTCAAAATTGATACAATTAGCTCAAAGCAATAATTTCAAAGACGCCTTAACTCTTCACCTGAAATTAATTGAATTTACCGACAGTTTATTCGACGAAGGAAGTCCTTCGGGCGTAAAAGCAGCTCTCAAAGAATTAGGTATAATGGGCAATGATGTTCGCTTACCATTAGTTCCGGTTACGCAGAAACAAGAAGAAAAAATCAAAAAATTATTAGCTGAATTACCAAAGATTTAAAAAACTTTTTTTCAGATTATAATACACAAAAAACCGAAGATTCTGTTCTTCGGTTTTTTTTATGCACGACCACAACAATTATTTTCATGATTACACAAGAAAATTGTACATTTGTTAAAAAAAGATACCCATGCACAAGTTGTCTGTAGCAATTATAACATCTCATGAAGCTCTTTCTTCCGGATTATGCTTACACATACAAGAAATAAAAAAACAAAACATATATGACGAATACACATGCAACGGACTAAACCACTATAGCGGTCAAACCATTAAAAATTGCAGTTGGTTTGCTGATGTTAGCCTTTGTGTATGGCATAAAAACAAAGGTAATTGGGGCAGTTCCTATCCACATGATATTTTCATAATGAATTCGAGCATCTCCACCTCACACATACAGGGAGATATTCTTCATTATACATTCACCAGTATTGAAAGTCATTGCAACCGGATTAATTATTTTTCCACAATTTCTACGAAATCTAATTTTCAAAAACTGCACAAAAATGCCCGCACAGAAAAACAATAACATCCAGGAACTTATTGCAGTATTACCCTCAAAACCGGGAGTTTATCAATTTTTCGATTCCAAAGAAAAAATTCTGTACGTCGGTAAGGCAAAAAACTTAAAAAAACGAGTTTCATCATATTTTGTAAAAAAACACGAACACGGAAAAACACGCGTGTTAGTTTCAAAAACAGCAAACATCCAACACATTGTTGTAAACAGCGAACAAGATGCCCTGCTACTCGAAAATAATTTAATAAAAAAATATCGACCCCGCTACAATGTTTTACTCAAAGACGACAAAACATATCCGTGGATAGTAATAAAAAAGGAACATTTTCCCCGTATTTTTCACACACGGAACTTACAAAAAGACGGTTCCGACTATTTCGGTCCATACGCAAATGTCCGCATGTCACGATTCTTGCTGGATATGATTCGGCAATTATTCAAAATACGTACATGTAAACTAAATTTGGCACCCACCGAAATTGCAAAAGAGAAATACAAAGTCTGTCTCGAATATCACATACACAACTGTCTCGGACCATGTATCGGAGAACAAAACGAAGAATCATACAACGAAACTATTTATGAAATAAAGCAGATTTTGAAAGGAAACACCGCAACTGTTCTCAAAATTCTGCATACAAAAATGAAAGAAAGTGCACAAAATTTACAATTTGAAGAAGCAGAACACATAAAACAACAAATTCATCAACTCGAAAAGTATCAAAGTCGCTCAACAATTGTCAGCCCTTCAATTTCCAATGTCGACGTTTATTCACTTATTGATGATATAGATACTGCATATGTGAATTTTTTAAAAGTGCAAAATGGTGCTATAATTCAAGTGCACACCATTGAAATAAAAAAACAACTCGAAGAAAGTCCCGAAGAAATTCTTGGTATAGCAATAACCGAAATACGACAAAAAATACCCAGTACAGCACAAGAAATAATTGTACCGGTCATTCCCGATTTTTCTTTAAACAGCATTTATTTCCACATTCCCCAACGCGGCGACAAGAAAAAACTTTTAGAACTATCGGAACGAAATGTTTCATATTACAAACTTGAAAAACTCAAACAACTCAAACGAGTTGACCCGGAAAAACATTCAAAACGCATTCTCGAAACAATCAAAAAAGATTTACATCTAACTGAAACACCGGTTCATATGGAATGTTTCGACAATTCGAACATTCAAGGAGCCTTTCCGGTTGCCGCCTGTGTAGTGTTCAAAAATGCAAAACCCAGCAAAAAAGATTATCGACACTTCAATATAAAAACCGTTGAAGGACCCAACGACTTTGCCTCAATGGAAGAGGTGCTTCGCAGACGTTACTCCCGATTAATTCAAGAAAAAGCAGACCTTCCACAACTTGTAATTGTAGATGGAGGAAAAGGTCAACTGAGTGCTGCAGTTAAAATTTTCAAAGAACTGGGAATTTTCGAAAAAGTACAGCTTATAGGAATAGCCAAACGCCTCGAAGAATTGTTTTTCCCCGAAGACCCTGTTCCTCTGTATTTAGATAAAACAAGTGAATCCCTCAAAGTTATTCAACACATGCGGAATGAAGCCCACCGATTTGGCATAACACACCATCGCAACCAAAGGTCAAAAAATTTTATTCAAACCGAATTAACACAAATTCCGGGTATAGGAGAAAAAACAGCAGAAACACTTCTTGGGCACTTTAAATCAATCCCAAACATACAAAAAGCATCGCTCAATGATATTGCAAAAATTATTGGAAATTCAAAAGCTCAGACAGTTTCATCATATTTTTCTCAAAAATAAAAAACAAGCCTGTATCAGCAAAAAACCTATTATCATCAAGCAAAAGAGTTTTGCAAAAATCAAATAAAAACCATACTTTTACGGAACAAAAAAAACAATGAGCAGATAAAGCTTCATTAAAAACTGAAATACTATGGGTAGACTTATAATAGCATCAAACAGATTACCGGTAAATATAATTGAAAACGATAAATCCTCAGAAGTTGATCCAAGGGCAGGCGGTTAAGCCACCGGTCATAACTCATACCACAAAGAAAACAACAGTGTGTGGATGGGATGGCTCGGAATAATTACAGTGAGCACAAAAAAACAAATAGAAGTTATCAAAAAGCTCGAAACCGAAGTTTGTACAGCGGTATTCGT
>CAZLCY010000246.1:0-3142 GCA_964558075.1 uncultured Bacteroidales bacterium | reverse complement strand
GTGAATTTTTCGGTCCTCCAAATTGGTCAATGTATCCGTCGCTAAATAAAAATAAACGCATACCTTTTTTTACGGGGATTACCGTTTGGCTAAACGAATGATTTTTACTCTTTTTTATAGTATGCATTCCCCCAATAGAAAAGAGGGTTGAGTCGTATTTTTCAATAGTATTATTTGAGACACAAACAGCTTTTTGACCGGCACCGGCAAATAGTAGTTCATTCTGTTTCGATGAATATCTTATGAGAGAAATGCTTAATCCGTCTTCTTGTGAATTGTTTTTTTCGTTTTGTTTGAGTGTTGCAATTATTTCTTTATCGAGGCGATTAAGAATTTCTGCAGGTTCAATAATATGCTGTTCATTTACAATTTGGTTCAATAATGTATTGCCAATCATTGACATAAATGCTCCGGGAATGCCATGTCCGGTACAATCAATTGCAGCAATAAACGCATATCCCGATTGTTCGGTAAACCAATAAAAATCGCCACTTACAATATCTCGAGGCAGATAAAAAATAAAGTGCTTGGGGAATATTGTTTCAATGGTTTTATCGGAAGGAAGAATAGCTTGTTGTATACGTGTTGCATAACTGATGCTGTCGGTTATTTTTTCATTTTTCTCTTGGAGCAATTTGTGTGTTTCTTCTAAAGAATTATATGCTTTTTCAAGTTTTTTTCGGTTGTCGGAAAGAAGGTTGAAGGCTGTCTTTTTTTGAGAAAATTGGCGAAACAGAAGTATTGAAAAAACTAAAATAAGCATTGCAACAATGACGACAATAATGAGTAAAATTGTTTGTTGCTGCCGTTTGGTATGCTCCTCTCGTAATTTCAACTCTTGATTTTCATTTATTTGTTCCAATAATTTAATGTTTGATTCAAATTCCAATTCTGCAATTCTTTGGAGATTTTTGTCTTGGGCAATGTCTTCTTTTGTTGTGTTATACAGCTCAAAAAAGGAGAGGGTTTTTTCAAAATCCCCCTTATTTTTGTAGTATGAATAAAGTGTATGAGCAATTTCTTGAATCAGATTTCTATCGTTTATTTCTTGAGCTAATCGTAATGCGTTTTCGTATTGTTCAACTGCCTTTTCAGGTTGTTGTTGACTCATAAATAATTCTGCTATATTATGATAGGTATATGCCATACCGTTTTTGTCTTGAATGGTATCTTGTATATTGAGTGCTGAGGAATAGTATGTGTATGCTATATCGTATTTTTTTTGTTCACGGTAAAGGTTTCCAATATAATGAGTAATACGTGCAACAGCTTTATTATGCTCAAGTTTTGTGTAAATTGTTAATGCTTTATTGTAATATTCTTCGGCATGCTCAAATTCTTCGGCATCTTTATAGGTAATGCCGATTCGTTCGTACAAAGTTGCTATATCCGATTTGCTCCCAATTTCTTGTTGCATGCTCAACGCCTTTTCGTAGTGTTCTATTGCGTGTAAAAATTGTTTGTTTAATTTGTGTACACCTGCAATAGCACTGTATGTGAGTGCTTCGGCAACCTTATTTTTAGTATCTTTTCGAAGCGTAAGAGCAATTGTGTAATATTTGAGAGCATCTTCATAATTTCCTAAATCGCGGTGTACTGTTGCAATGTTGAAGCGAGATGCCGCAATATCGTTTTTGTCACCTATATCGGTACGAATATGCAAGGCTTTTGAATAAAATTCTTGTGCTTTATCATAAATGCTGAGGTGATAATAAAAGTTACCGATATGGTGAAGAGTGTTTGCTATAACCTTCTGATTACCAATTTTTTCTTGAATACCCAATGCTTCGTTGTACGAGTTAAGAGCTTTGTCGTATTTTTTTAGATGTCGGTACGAATCACCAATATTATTTAAAACAGAGGCAACTGCTTGTAAGTTTTCATTTTTTTTATGTATGTCACGAGCATTAAAATAGTTGGTGAGCGATTGTTCATAATTCATGGTATGGTAGTAGACATTCCCAATATTTGTGTAACTGTCGGCAACTCCTTCTCGGTCACCTAATGTTTCTTTGAGGCGTAATGATTGATTATGAAATAAAAGAGCCGATTCATACAAACCCATATCTCGATAGAGAATACCAACATTGTCGAAAATTGTGGTTTGTTGTTTTGAATCTGTGCATATATGAGATGCTTCGTTGTAATATATTTTTGCAGAATCATATTCGGCAATTGTATGATACAATTTTCCTAAATTATAATAACAGGAACTTAATAAGTCATTATTCTGTATTGAAGTAGCTTTCTGTTGTGCCGTATATAAGTACGAAAATGCGTCTTGAGGAGATTTTCCAAAACTGGCGAATGCTAATTCTTGGAGAATACGAATTTGTGCCGTGTCTCTTTTTTCTTTGTGTAGTTCTGTGTGTAAACTATCTATAATAGTATTTCCTTGAACTGATAAGAGCAGGCAAGAGATAAATAAACTGTAAATGATTTTTTTTGTTAACATGAAGTCTCGTAAATAAAAAGCAAGGTACAAAAAAAAATGCAAACAATTATCGCCAGTGTTTTGTTTTTATAAAATCAGGATTTATGCTGATGCCGTAGCCAAATTCAAAAACATGGTGCCATTGGTTCGGATAGGGACTGTATCCTGCAGAATAGGTGCCAAAACTATAAAAACCTTGATACAAAAAGCGTTTGAAATGAAAAGAAAACCCGGTAGTTGGAGCATCATAAAATTCTTCAGTACGTGTATTTCGAGTCCAAAAATTAGTTTGTTTAATATGAGCATATCCGTAAAATATTCCTGTTTTTAGTGCAATTTGCCGACGTAGGATAGCGTGAAATCCTATTTCAGAACGAAGCACAGTGTGTCTTTGTTCACGATGCAACAAACTCCCTTGCATATAAAATCCTGTATTGTTGGTTGCAAAATGGTCAAAAACGAATTCAAATGCACCGCTATTAACGTGTGAACTTGTGTTCTGTCGTACTGAATAAATAATCGGAGATTGAATTGATAATATACTTGTTCCTGAACGTGGATTTCTCCAAGTCGAAATAGGTTCTTTTTTTGTGAAATCTATATATATGGGTTCGTCGTAGGTGGTGAATTTGGGGGTTACTAAATCTACCAAATACCCAATACCATAGTTTGCAAAATTTAATGTGTAGGTTGGCGATAGAATAGGTT
>CAZLCY010000245.1:0-3216 GCA_964558075.1 uncultured Bacteroidales bacterium | reverse complement strand
TCCCCCCGCCAATTACTGCAACATTTTTTCCAATATATACCGGTGTGTCATAATCAGCATGAGCAGCCTTCATTAAATTAACACGAGTTAAATATTCATTAGAAGACATTATGCCAGAATAATTTTCACCGGGAATCCCCATAAAATTTGGAAGACCGGCACCACTACTTACAAAAAAGGCATCAAAACCTTCATCTCGTAAATCCTGAATACTTGCCGTACTTCCAACAACAAAGTTAGTAAAAAATTTAACACCCATTTGTTTTAGACTATTAATTTCGACATCAACGACAGAATTTGGTAATCGAAATTCCGGAATACCATATTTTAGCACGCCGCCTATTTCATGTAAAGCCTCAAAAACGGTAACATTACAGCCCATTTTAGCCAAATCGCCCGCAGCTGATAATCCCGCAGGTCCGGAACCTATAATTGCTATTTTAAACCCATTATCAGACGCAATTTTAGGAACCGACACAGATCCCGACTCACGTTCAAAATCAGCAGCAAATCGTTCCAAATGACCAATAGCTACAGGTGCTTTTTTCAATTTTACCGTATAAAAACAAGCAGCTTCGCATTGTATCTCTTGCGGACAAACTCTTCCACATACTGCAGGCAATGCACTGGTTTCTTTAAGCACTTTCGCCGCACCTAAAAAATCAGATTTTTCAATATGTTTTATAAAACTTGGGATATTAATGTTTACCGGACAGCCGTCAATACAGGTAGGATTAACACAATCCAAACATCTTTGAGCTTCACCAATAGCCAACTCAGACGTTAAACCGATGTTTACCTCATCACTATTGGAACTTCTAACAACGGGGTCTTGTGAAGGCATAGAAACACGTTCTTTTGCTGTTCGTTCCTTTGCTGGCACGCTTTTTCGCAATTCTTCTCTCCAAGCTGATTTTCGTAATTCTTGTAAGTATGTTGTATCTTCTTTCATAATCTCCATTATTTGTTGTTCATAAATGATTGATAGGCCTCTACTTCTTCATCTTTATATGCGTGCAAACGCATAATCATCTCATCAAAATCAATTTGATGAGCATCAAACTCAGGTCCGTCCACACATACAAATTTTGTTTCACCACCAACCGAAATTCGACATGCACCACACATTCCGGAACCATCAACCATTACTGTATTCAAACTGGCAACAGTAGGTATATTATATTTTTGTGTTAAAATAGAACAAAACTTCATCATAACTGCAGGTCCGATAGTTACAGCAAAATTCACTTTCTCACGCTGAATAACCTCTTCCATTCCTTCGGTAACCAAACCTTTATTTCCATATGTCCCATCATCTGTCATTATAATTACCTCGTCAGATGCTTTTATTATTTCATTTTCCAAAATAATAAATTCTTTGGAGCGACCAGCAAGGACAGTAATCACTTTATTTCCGGCTTCTTTCATAGCCTCCACAATCGGCAATAAAGGAGCAATACCTACACCGCCGCCGGCACACAAAACAGTACCAAAATTCTCAACATGCGTTGACTGTCTGAGAGGACCTACAACATCGCTAACTTCATCACCAACAGATAAATCACATAATTTATGACTAGTTACGCCGACTTTTTGAACAATTAACGTAATTGTTCCCTTCGATTTATCTGCCTGAGAAATTGTTAAAGGAATACGTTCTCCTTTTTCACCAATTTTAACAATCACAAAATGACCAGCTTTTCTTTTTTGTGCAATTCTCGGAGCCTCAATCTCAATTTTCACAACCTTCTCCGATAAAATTTCTTTATTAATTATTTTACTCATTATATTGTAATTTACATTTTATGCAAATATACTTTTTCTGAACTGTAAATAAAAAAGGGTATTGCATTTACGTGAATTACGTAAATGATTTATGTGTTCACTCATCTACACAAAAAAAAAGAAGAATTATTGTTGTCCGGGAACTATTTTAACAGAACCATCTTGTATCATGTTTTGCAACTCAGACAATAATGCTTGTTCCTGAGCATCTACATGCCCATCTTCCGTTGCAGCCATAACTATTTCATCGTACTCATCCTGAGTAAGAATATTATCTTCTATTGCCTTTACAATTAATTCGCGAACTCTATTTGCACTTTCACTAACAGCCATAATTATAATTTTAATTTATATCAAATATACTATAAATACACTAAACATTCAAACATATATAATAAAAAAAGGTGTTCATAAAGAACACCTTTTTATATATCTTCTGAAAAAATACTGAGCGTATTACATAATTGAATACACAACCGTTACTCCGGACATAACCACAGAAACCATAGTCATTAATTTAATAAGAATATTAAGCGATGGCCCGGAAGTGTCTTTAAATGGATCACCAACCGTATCGCCAACAACACCGGCATGATGAGCATCACTTCCTTTACCGCCAAAATTACCTTTTTCAATATATTTTTTCGCATTATCCCACGCACCACCTGAATTGTTTAACATGATTGCAAGAGAAAATCCGGTAACCAAAGTACCCATCAATAATCCGATAATCCCGGCTACACCAAACACAAGTCCAACAACAATAGGAACAGCAATTGCAACAATCGATGGAAGTATCATTTCTCTTTGAGCACCTTTAGTAGAAATAGCAACACATTTTGCATATTCAGGTTTTGTAGAACCATCTAAAATACCCGGCATCTCTTTAAACTGACGACGCACTTCATCAACCATTGCACCAGCAGCACGTCCCACAGCTTTCATGGTCATAGCCGAAAATACAAATGTCATCATTGCACCTAAAAAGAGCCCTGCTAATAATATTGGATTAAATAAATTTAATTCATAAAATTCAACAAAGTGATATATTTCAGCATCTAACATTGAATCGATGCCAACTTTATCCATAAACAATTGTCCCAACTCAGGAGCTTTTTTCAACCACAACCGAACCTCTTCCATGTACGCAACCAAAAGTGCCATTGCAGTTAATGCAGCAGAACCAATAGCAAAACCTTTTCCGGTAGCAGCAGTCGTGTTACCCAACATATCAAGCGCATCTGTACGTTCTCTTACTTCCGGTGGAAGTTTAGACATTTCAGCATTACCGCCCGCATTATCCGCAATCGGTCCAAAAGCATCGGTTGCTAAGGTAATGCCAAGAGTTGAGAGCATACCAACCGCAGCAAAACCAATACCATATACTCCGTGAGAGAAATCTGTAAAACCACCGGCAAAGCCATATGCTGC
>CAZLCY010000244.1:0-3257 GCA_964558075.1 uncultured Bacteroidales bacterium | reverse complement strand
TGCCCGGGAATATTGGCGGACATTATTCGAAGAAGAATTTATTCGTGACCGGTATGGTTTACCCCCGAATAATCTTTTAAATTACGGCTATATTATTCTTCGTGCCGCAGTTGCACGAGCTCTTGCCGGTTCGGGAATGTTGGCAACCTTGGGTATTCATCATCACAACAGGTACAATGCTTTTTGTCTTGCCGATGATATTATGGAACCCTACCGAGCATATGTTGATATGCATGTGTATCAATTATGGGAAAGTGACCCTGATTGTGTTGAGTTAACGAAAGAACACAAAGCCTATTTATTACAGATGTTGACTTGTGATGTGCAGATAGGCAAACATACCCGTCCGCTTATGGTTGCTTTGTCGCAAACAACAGCATCATTAGCACGGTGTTTTTCCGGTGAAACAAAAAAAATTGTGTATCCCAAAATAGAATAACATATGTTACAAACCCGACTAAACGCCTATCATATTATGTGGTTATTTGTGTTTTTTGATTTACCGACCAATACGAAGAAAGAACGAAAAGTGGCAGCGAATTTTCGAAAAACACTGTTGAAGCAAGGTTTTACCATGATGCAATATTCTGTATACATCCGACATTGTGCGAGTAAAGAAGCATTGCTTGTGCATCAAAACAGAATCCGGAGCATAATACCCGAGCATGGTCAGGTCAGTTTGCTGAGTGTGACCGATAAACAATACGGAGACATAGTAAACTTTTGGGGAGCAAAAGCAGAAGCACGTCCCGAAAGTCCGAAACAGTTAACTATGTTTTAAAAAAAATATAAAGACAGCGTTCTTTGACATTATGGAATAGAATCATTATTTTTGAAAAAATTAAGCCACTTCATAGGCACAATGCTGATTTTTTTAGTTAAAAATCAGCTGGAAATCCTTATAAACAGGAGGTTTTTGTAACCTATGTTGTGGTTTGATGTAGATTTTCAATATGATACAACTTCTTTAATTGGTATTTAAGCATCGTTATAGTTGTGGTTTGATGTAGATTTTCAATATGATACAACAATGTTACCGTTTCACCTATAAATATTTTAGTTGTGGTTTGATGTAGATTTTCAATATGATACAACAAACGACTTGAGGAGGTTCCATCAAATTCAGTTGTGGTTTGATGTAGATTTTCAATATGATACAACAAACTAATTTGTTGTAATTTATATTAAACAGTTGTGGTTTGATGTAGATTTTCAATATGATACAACGGAATCGGTCGTTGCTCCTTGCAAGTCTGGTTGTGGTTTGATGTAGATTTTCAATATGATACAACTTTAAGCGAAGTGAAGAGATACCAGCCGGAGTTGTGGTTTGATGTAGATTTTCAATATGATACAACAAATTGGCTAATATAGGCTTTGCGGTTTCTGTTGTGGTTTGATGTAGATTTTCAATATGATACAACTAAGTCTATTTTTTCTGTAACATTAGAAACGTTGTGGTTTGATGTAGATTTTCAATATGATACAACCCCCGAACCGTCTTTTGTTCTATAAAATGTGTTGTGGTTTGATGTAGATTTTCAATATGATACAACTCTTATTCTATCTTTATGATATTGCAGGTAGTTGTGGTTTGATGTAGATTTTCAATATGATACAACAAAGTTTAAATTAGATTTGTGCTTATTTAAGTTGTGGTTTGATGTAGATTTTCAATATGATACAACTCTGTTCTTATTAAACTCATTGTTGATGCTGTTGTGGTTTGATGTAGATTTTCAATATGATACAACGGTGGCAAGTTAAAGGCGATATACCCATATGTTGTGGTTTGATGTAGATTTTCAATATGTTTTTATTTAAACAAATAGACTGTTTTTCCTATGTCAAAGATACTAAATGAAAGCAAAATGTAACTCAAGTAATTCGAGGTGCGACTCAAAGTCGTGCCCTGAATTATATACGCACTCGTGAAAGTAAATAGTATTGTTATCAAGAAATATTAAACGCATTAAATATAACTGAAAATGTAGTCAAGAAATAAACAAACAAAAAAACTGAATTGACTGTAAATAATGGTTTAAACGGAATAAAAATGTCGTATTAGACAGCAATTTCAGATTTATACTTGATATCTAATGTTTAAAACTCATCTACCAATTTCTGCAATTTTTTTGTATTAAGAGTTCGTTCATACAGAGCTTTTGAGTTGTTTTTGTATGCAACTAAATGTTCCGTAAAACTTTTTTCATTTTCCGGATTTTTATATAAAATACCCATTGGTAATTTTTCTTTTTCAAATGCTTTACCTAAAGCTTGTTCAAATGAAGTATTATCATAGTCTTCAGAAACGTAATAGGTATTTTCTTTGAACCACTTAAATGTGTTTATTTTGTTAAATGATACACAGGGTGGAAAAATGTCGACAAGGGCGTAGCCTTTATATTTGGCAGCTTCGGAAATAATATGTTGCATTTCTTCCCGATTGCCGGAAAATACACGAGCGATAAATCCGGCACCGTATGAAAGTGCAACAGCAAGTGGATTAGCCGGCTCAAGTGACACACCGTTTATTTGCAGTGGAGTAATCATACCTCGTTGTGAGGTTGGAGATGCTTGACCTTTGGTTAAACCGTAAATCATATTGTTATGCACGAGGTGTACTATATCTACATTTCTTCGAATGGTGTGGAGAAAATGATTTCCACCCTCACCATACATATCGCCATCACCACCTTCTGCAAATACCAGAAGATCGGGATTTGATGCTTTTATTGCAGTGGCAACTGGTAATGCTCGACCGTGTAGACCATTGAAGTAGTTTGTGTGAACGTATTGCGGTAATTTTGCTGCTTGTCCGATTCCGGAACTAAAGACCACATTTTCTTGTGGAATGTCAATTTCTGCTAATGTTTTCTTTACCGTGTTGAGAATGCTGAAATTTCCGCATCCGGGACACCATGCATTATCAACTTTAAATGGTAATTCATATGGTGATTGTGTTGTCATAGCTGTTTATTTTTTAGAAATATGTGATAATTCAGAATCAATAACCGATGTTATATGTTCGATAGAAAAAGGAAATCCATTATATTGTAAAATATTTTTTTGAATTTTTATCCCCAGTTCCATTTGAATCAATTTTGCAAATTGCCCGCTTGCATTATTTTCTATTACGACGATACGTTTTGCTTGTTCGGTTAGTTTTTTTATACTATCAGGCAATGGAAATACTTGAGAGAAATGTTCATATGCCAGTCCTTTTATTTTTTTACCTTTCAATGCTTCTGCTATAA
>CAZLCY010000243.1:0-3288 GCA_964558075.1 uncultured Bacteroidales bacterium | reverse complement strand
TCCTTCAGAAATAATAGAATTACGTCCACACCATATTGACATTCAAAATAAAGTCATAGCAGTACCCCGAACATTTAATGCTCGCCAACGCTCATTACCGATACACGAAGAACAAATCATTGTTTTACAACACTATCTAACCACAGTACGAAAAAAACTTTTACTCATTGCCGACAAACAACAAGACCATTTGTTTGTAAATTTAAGCACATCACAAAAAAACAGGTATATTACCGATAATCTATTATCAACTCTCAAAAAGCGACACCCCCAAATTGTGTCATACACACATTTACGAGCAAGCGTGCTCGCTCATTGGTACTCCCTTTACGGACTCAAAAAAACAATAGAACTGTCAGGACATTATTATATAGCAACATCTGCACGAAAAAAATAACAACATATGGACTTTAAAACATATCTTCAAAAAAAGCAATATGCTCACACAACCATTGCTATATATATAAAACAGATTAATGAATCATTAGCATGGTTCAGCAAAGAAAATATAACACCCGAAAACGCCGAATACAGAGATATATTGAGTTATATACGACATATGCAAAATAAAGGATTATCCAAACGATACATAAATCATAGGTTAACTGTTCTAAGACACTATTACAATTATCTGATTAAAGTCAAAAAAGCAAAAGACAATATTGCCGCCGATATTTTTTTAAAAGGTATTAACCGAAGAATACCACACAATTTACTCAATGACGAACAATTAGTACAAATATATGAAAACTACCCCACTTCAGGCATTATAGGAAAACGCAACAAAATCATACTTGGCTTACTTGTTTTTCAAGGCTTAAGCACAGGTGATATACTCAATATAGAACAAGAAGACATTAAACTAAGAGAAGGTAAAATATATATACATGCAAAAAGACGAAAAAATAGCAGAATCTTACCATTAGTTGCAACACAAGTAATGGAAATACATGAGTACATAGAAACAGTTCGTCCTGCTATATTAGCCGTACATGAAGCTACAGCAAACAGCTTTTTTGTAACAATTCACGGAAAAGGAAATATGAATATGTTCACAAACCTCACTGCACACATAAAAAAATACATTCCCGAATTTACCGCCATATCTCAAATACGAATAAGCGTTATTACCTCCTGGTTACAACGCTTCAATCTCCGCGAAGTTCAGTACATGGCAGGACACAAATACGTAAGTAGCACCGAACGGTACCTTTTAACAAGCCTCGATGATCTTAAAAGCGATTTAAACGAATATCACCCTTTATAATAAAACATATTAATCTTATAAAAGATGTACAGCATAAGTACATCTTTTTTTTTCAGTTGAAAAACAACTGAAAAAAAAACCCATAACATGTTTGTAATCAGAAAATAATTACATACTTTTGATAGTAACATGAACACACAGAAACTATATACATATTATACATCTTACAGTGTGCGAGACTATCACGAAGACTCTCAAAATATCTGTGTAAATTACTACCCCCCCGTAATTAGTATGCATGGCACAATAATTCCGGCAAAATGATACTGTTGATAGTATACATATCTTCATTCAAAAAAAAATCGGCGTGGGTTATTTTTTTACTATTGGAATAAGCACTTTTGTTTTTGTACCCTTCCCCTCTTTTGATTCGATAAACATAGATCCTCCGGCATTCCGCACAAGTCCTTTGCAAATTGCCAATCCTGCACCTATACCCGGGAAATTGCGAGAATCATCCTGATTACCTTGCCTGAAATACTCAAAAATAACAGTCAGTTGACTCAATGGTATTCCCGTTCCGGTATCGGACACAAGTATTTCAAACATATCATCTGCATTTATTTTACAAGCACACCCAATTTGTCCGGACGAAGTGTACTTTATGGCATTATCTACAATGTGCTTTATGATTGTTAACAAATCTGTTTCACCCATAGTAACTGTAAAGCTTCTTCGTTCTTCAAACTGAATATTAAAATACAGGTCTTTATGATATTTCTGCAATTTCTCCTGTATTACGTTTTCAATTTTTCGTGAAAAAAAAGTATGTGAAACTTTACATACCGCAGATTCAAGTCGTTGTGTTTCAATTTCTGCGAGTGATAAAATATTCGTGACTATTTCAAGTAGTTTATTCGTGTTTTCTTCAATTGTAGCATAATACAGCTTGCGTTTTTCCTCTTCGGGATTTTTGAGTAACAACTGACTAAAGCCCATAATTGCCGTAAGCGGTGTGCGAATTTCATGTGAAATAGTTGATAAAAATTTAGATTTAATCTTATTATGTTCTTCTGCTTTTTCTTTAGCTTTCTCAAGCTCTATATTCAGTGTTTGCAATTGTCGTGTACGTTCTTCAACAATATGTTCCAATTCATTTTGCAAAGTATGATATGCCTGATTTTTTTGAATTAATTCATATTGTGCCACAAAACTTTTTCTATCGGAAAATTCGAAAAAGTACGCAGCATAGGCACTAAAAATGAAGCCAATTGTAAGAAAAAAAATTATTACCAAAGACTCTGAATGATTATAAGAAAAAGCAAATAGAATAAAAAACAAACAAATTACATACAAAGAACTCATAATATAAATAGTACGAATAAAACGAATTCTAATAAGATTAAATGAATAAATATACAACACAAGAATTCCTAACAAAGAGCCGGATAATAAGTTTTGCGAAGCCGTCAGAAATATATATAAAAAACTCAAACCCACAGCAATCAACAACAAAGAATACAAAAGTTGATTATGTGCCTGTATACGCTTACTATATGAAAGGGCTAAAATAAACAAAGCCAAAGGAATAGTCACACAAAAACGAACAAAATTAACGACAAATTCAGGAGACGAAATACTATAATCGAGACAGGCATAAGCAACATACATGAGCAATCCGAGAATCAAAGAAAATCTGTTTGAACGAATAAACCGCTCGCTATACGCCTTTCGATATTTTCGTTCAAGATTATCATCACGAAACGACAAGCTAAACGTATGTAAATACCGGTATTCCGGAATCGAAAAATTAAAAAACATATTATTTCGTTTGTTGATACTGTAATATTGCATCTGCTATAGCAATATCACAAGAATGAGTGATTTTTATATTATATTGATCGCCTCGGTAAACATGCACCTTAAATCCTGCTTGTTCATATACTGAGGCATCATCGGTAAATGTGTCGGAAAAATTTTGCTCGTATGATTTTTTGAGCTTAGGTGCTCCAAAAAACTGTGGTGTTTGCACGTGCTTAATTTTTGTTCTGTCGATTACGGCATGCGATTCGCCGTCAATC
>CAZLCY010000242.1:0-3294 GCA_964558075.1 uncultured Bacteroidales bacterium | reverse complement strand
TTTTGATAATTATCCCAACACTTTTTGTGCTTAGAGCAAGAACAACAATCATCTCCACAGTGCATGGGAGGTGATATGATAAATAAGGCGGCTAATCCATTCATATCATTATATTTTAATTTTTTTGTGTAAAAATAGAGAATCCTTACCGGTAAAAAAATAAAATATGATGAAGCCGTTTTTTGAACCGATGAATCCCGTTTTTTTAAGGTTTAATAGGATGTAATAACCCGTTATTATTTCATTATTTTTGATCGATTCTCACTATTTATAAGCGTTCTGAACCTAAAAAAATATTTCGAACTCAGGTTAATAGATTCATATAAAGCATCATCTAAAGATAAAAAACATATTACAAGGATATTATATTATTTTTAATTGAAAATTTAACCAAATCAATAGTTGTTTTAAGTTCCAACTTTTGCATTATATGATTTTTATGGGTTTCAACCGTTCGAATACTAATACATAACTCATCAGCTATTTCTTGATTGCTTAAATTAGCACCCCACAACTTAAGAATTTCAATTTGTCTTTCACTCAACTTTTGAATTCCGGAAACCTTATTCTGTTTTTCCGAATTTATATCAGATACATACTGACTAAGCAATAACCGTTTTATAGATTTATTGAAATAATCAAAACCATTTCGTAAAGAATATACCGCTTCTATTAAATCATGTGGATTTGCATCTTTAGAAAGAAGCCCTTTAGCGTTAGATTTCACTATTTTAAATACCACATTTTGACTTGCATCTCGAATAAGCAACAAGATTTTCAATTTAGGATGAATTACATTGAGACGTACAATAAAATTTAATGTCCGCACCGAAACATCACTAATATCTAATAATAAGACATGAATATTTTTCAAGCCAACTTTGTGCAACAATGCCTCATTATTATCAACAGAAAACGTCACTTCAAAATCATCAACCCCCGAAAGAATCAAATCAAGTCCATTAAGCATCAATCTATTATCACTACAAATACCAATATTAATCATAGCTCATTTATTCTAAAATAACAACTGAAGTTTTCTTTTTACCATCCATCAACACACGAACAGAATTTTCAAAACGCACATGACGACAAAATTGCGATTCAGAAATAAGTTCTTGATTTTCCAACACATCCCATTTTATAAAAGAGTTTTCGGAATTATGTTCCACCGAAAAATAGCCAATATTTAAAGACGTAACATTATGAAAAAAATGAGAACCGAGAGAAGAATCAAGCGGAAAATTTTCAAGACTTGTTTCCACAATCACTTTCGCATGTGAAATCTGAGACCAAGTAACCGGAACCCCCAAAAATCTATCTCGACTTCCCCATCGCCCCGGGCCAATGAGAATATACTTTCGTTTTTCGCGAGTCATTTGAATATTAATTTTCTCAATTTCCTGAGCCATCTCAATAGTTTTTAGTTTATCAAAAGATTCAGGTTTTATATACACCACATCAACTATATTGCTAATCTCGCCATTTCCAAGACTCAATTTCGAATAGATCAATAAATTTTCAACATCAAAACTCGAAAAATCAATATTCTGCGAAACAAGTCCGGCAAGCAACGGTTTTATTTGCAACAAATAAAATGTAGGTTTTCCATCTTTTCCCGGCTCCAAATCAACGGCATACTCAATTTCAACCGGAGAACCAAAGGTTTCTTCCACATTTCGTAATACCAACTCAATTGTTTGAGCAAAAGGAATATAATCATGTCGTAAAATATTTGCAAAATCAATAATCCGAGGTCCGGAAATAGTTAAACCCGGCTCAAACCTATCATTATTAACATCATACACAGAAGCTGAATGTTTAAGAGTACCATGTTTTTCAGCTTCAGAAATATCAAGCAATTCCATTGCAGCCAATTCACCGCTTTTCACAAAATCGACATTTATTTTTGTGGTATTTAAGGCATAAAATCGTTGTTGAGACGAATTTAACTGCTCTTTGGTGCTATATACCGAAATTTTCGGATACGTTGGCGAAAAACGGAACGACTTCCAACCATTCACCACATATGACCCCAACCCTACAGCAGCGACAGCAAAACCTTCCTCGGGTTTCATGTCGCCAACCGGATAAAAATTATATGACTGAGCAACACCACTTATATGCGGATAATAATAAGAATCATGATACGAACCGACTAGTTCCTGTAAAACAATTGCCATTTTTTCATCCTCAATTTTATGATTGATTGCCTCAAAATACACCCGTGCATCAGGAGAATACACCGAAGCATACACCATTTTTATAGCATCAGCAATTAATGTCACAATTTTTGATTTATTCTTTGCAGAATTCGGTACAATATACGTATCAAAGACTCCCGAAAACGGGTGCGTTATGGAATCTTCGGAAGTACTTGAAGAACGAACAGCTATTGGTTTATTGATTTGTTCGACAAATACCCGAATTTTCTTTAACAGCGAAGGCGACAACTTTCCTTTCGCAAACGATTGCTTCAATTCTACGTGAGGAATAGAAGAATCAAGCACTTTTTGCGACAATTTATTTTTTGTAATAAATCTCTGAAATTCATCAGTACCAATAATAACTGTAATTGGTGTTAGTATATTAATATAAGGTGCTAATTTCGGAAAATCCAAATTATACAATAACACATCAATAAATCCGAGACCTCTCCCTTTACCGCCTAAAGAACCTTTACAAAACGAAACAATATTTCTCTCATCAATAGTTGCAGATTCATCATACGACATAATTTTCCCGCGCTTTTTATCCTCACGATACTCCCTAAATTTTTCAAGAATAAAAGCACGTTTTTCCGAAATATCATCAAAAGATTCTACTCGTATTGGATTGAGTGTTTTTGCCAACAGAATTTCACCGCGAGCCATTAACCAAATTGAAAACTGATTTTGATGAGCATGCAGATAAAAAGACTCATCGGGAATCGTTTGAAGTAACTCCTCAAATTCACGTAGAGAACGAGCTTCTGCAATTTTTTCTTCATTATTGTCACGAAACACAAAATTTCCGAATCCCAAATAACTTTGCAATATTTTTTTTAAATCTGTTATGAGCGAATCATTATTTTTGTTCAAAAAAGACACATCCATTTTTTTAGCAATACTCGCATTTTTTACATCAGAAGATTGCAAAATAAACAGCAAATTATGCAAATAAGATTGAGCATATTGAATAAACGAAACACCGGCATTTTGATCAGTCTTTCCTGCCCGCTCAAACTCCACATCCGAAAAAACACACAGCATACACAAACGATAATTATTAAATATATGAATTGCCTCTTCATAA
>CAZLCY010000241.1:0-3323 GCA_964558075.1 uncultured Bacteroidales bacterium | reverse complement strand
ATTCTATAACCTGATGTAAGTGTCGTGTTGGAATAGAAACTGCTCCGGCAATTGCACCGCCGGCAACCATTTTCTGAAGCATAGCAGTATCGGTTCCTCCGGCTTGTAAAATTTCCGGTTGCCACGGAATATTTGCGTCATCTGCTGTTTGTTTCATAAAAGCTACAAGTCTCGGGTTTGTTACCACAGAGGCATCCATTATTTTTATAGCAGGTCCCTTACCTAATTTTGTTACGTAATCTGAAGATGTGCTACCCGGCAAATCGAATGCTATTGTGGTGTCTATTGCAAAAGCAATATCGGGTTGAATTTGAATTGTAGCAACTTGAGCACCGCGTAAACCGACTTCTTCTTGGGTTGTAAATACTGCGTAAGTGTTGAATGGTATTTCCTTTTTTTGTAATAATTTGAGTGTTTCAATCAATACATATACAGAAATACGGTTGTCTAAAGATTTACCGTTAACACATTCTCCCATTTCAATTAATTCTCGTTGCCGTGTTATGGGAGTGCCAATTTCTACCAAATTCTCAACCTCTTCTTTACTTCTGCCCAAATCGATGAAGTAATCGGTAAGTTTTACCTTTTTTTCGCGTTCTTCGGGTGTCATAACGTGGATAGGTTTAGAGCCCATTACTCCAACAATATCTTCTTTGCCGTGAACAATCACTCGTTGAGCAGTAAGAGTTTTTGGGTCAAAACCACCCAATGGGGCAAATTTCAGAAAGCCGTTGTCATCAATATGGGTAACAATAAAACCAATTTCATCCATATGAGCAGCAAGCATCACCTTTTTGTTCGTTTTGCCTTTTTTGAATGCATGAATATTACCCATATTGTCAATTGAAATTGAATCAACCAGAGGAGTAATTTCAGAAATGATTAGTTCACTGATTTTATCTTCAAATCCGGGAGCACCCGGTGTTTCCGAAAGTTTTTTAAGTAAAGGGAAATTGAGAGACATAGTCTTTATTTTTTATGATACAGAACGCATTATTAATTGTGCTTTATTGAATTTTTCTTCGGCAAGCTTACGTGTTATATGAAGTTTTTCTACCTTTTTAGACGGAAATTCAAACATTGCGTCAACCATAATAGTTTCGCAAATCGAACGAAGACCGCGGGCACCCAATTTATATTCGATTGCTTTATCAATAATAAAATCGTACGTTTCTTCGTCGAAGGATAATTTTATGTTATCCATTTTAAACAGAGCTGCATATTGTTTTGTTAAGGCATTTTTTGGCTCGGTTAATATTCTGCGAAGCGTTTCTCTGTCAAGAGGATCGAGATTTGTGACAATTGGAATACGACCAATTATTTCAGGAATAAGTCCGAATGTACGTAAATCCTGAGGTGCAACGTACTGTAAAAAATTATTTTTGTCAATATTGCCGGTTTTTTCGCGTGTTCCAAAACCAACAGCTTTTGTGTTTAATCGTCGAGCTATTGCCTTATCTATCCCGTCGAAAGCCCCACCGCAAATAAATAAAATATTTTTAGTGTCAACTTGTATCATTTTTTGATCGGGGTGTTTTCGCCCACCTTGTGGCGGAACATTTACCACGGCACCTTCGAGTAGTTTTAATAATCCTTGCTGAACGCCTTCGCCCGAAACATCTCGAGTTATTGAAGGATTATCACCTTTGCGTGCAATTTTATCAATCTCATCAATAAATACAATGCCTTGTTCTGCCTCAGCTACATCATAATCGGCAGCTTGAAGTAAACGTACAAGTAAACTTTCAATATCCTCTCCAACATATCCGGCTTCGGTTAGCACTGTTGCGTCTACAATAGCAAAGGGAACTTGAAGCATTCGGGCAATAGTTTTTGCAAGTAAGGTTTTGCCGGTTCCTGTTTCGCCAACTAAAATAATATTTGATTTTTCTATTTCAACATCATCTTCAATTACTTGCGATAATCGTTTGTAGTGATTATACACGGCAACAGATAATATTTTTTTTGCAGTATCTTGACCGATTACGTAATCGTCGAGATATTTTTTAATTGCATGCGGTTTTTCGAGAGTAAAAGCAGATTTTTTGTGTGCCTTTTTGAGTGAAACATCATCATTGATAATTCGATGAGCCTGTTCTACACAGTCGTTGCAAACCTGAGCATCAATACCAGATATAAGGATTCCAACTTCTTCTTTGGGACGTCCGCAAAACGAACATGTATTTTTTTTTGTGTTTTTCATAAACGATATTTTTTTTTGAGCGTCAAAGATATGAAAACATATATTAAAAATCTAAAAATCGCCCTTCATACTATAATCTTTATAATTAATAAGTACATTGTATTTATCGAAAAAATCACCACCAAGTAGTCCTGATATTTTTTTGTCTATAAATGGTTTATAAAGAGTATTTATATGTTCAAGTGACATTGATAGTGCTTGGAATTGCAAGCAGATATGAGTGTCGATGGGGAAATTTTCCAGTTCAATAATCTGCCCGTCAATCATTCCCGAAATGTGGGATGATTTAATTTCATCCGAATTAATTTTTGTGTGCGGAATATTCTCAATCACAGAAAGGTCTATAACCGATTTTGATGCTCCCGTGTCAATAATAAAGTATGTGCCTTCTTCAATGAGAGAACTTTCAACGAGGAGATGCACTCCGTTGGAATCTAAATCGATTTTTTGTAATGCAATAGTTTTCATCTGTTTCTGTTAATTGATTGTGTCATGAATAATTCATGTGAAAATTTATTTTGATATGGTGTGAAAAGATTTTGTGAATAATAATAATCGGAATTTTTAAGAGGACGTAAGTATATGTGAGAGTAAAAAAAAGCATAAAGAATTATTCTTTATGCTTTTTTATTTTTGTAAAACGGACGTGTATTTTAGATAATGTTTTGCTCTTTAAGCACTGCATTCATGTTTTTTACAGCGTCTGCACTTTTATTAAATTTCGATTGTTCGTCTGCGTTAAGATTATAATCAACAATTTTTTCAACACCATTTTTTCCCACAATGATAGGTACACCAATGCAAAGATCATTTTGTTGATATTCACCTTCTAAAAGCACACTACAAGGGAATATTTTTTTCTCGTCACGTACGATAGCTTGCACTAGAGCCGCACCGGCAGCACCCGGAGCTATCCAAGCCGATGTTCCAAGTAATTTTGTTAACGTGGCTCCACCAACCATTGTTGCTGAAGCTACTTCTTCAACTATTGCTGAGTCAAGCACAGATTCAACCGGCATGCCATTATATGTTGCTAAGCGAGTTAACGGAATCATTGTTGTGTCACCGTGACCTCCAATAACAGCACCTTCAATATCACTAGCCGGAGCTTGCAATGCGG
>CAZLCY010000240.1:0-3353 GCA_964558075.1 uncultured Bacteroidales bacterium | reverse complement strand
GCGGTGTCGGTATTGTTGTTGTGTTTTTCTTCTGTGTCGGTACTGCCTGATTTGCTGTTGTACCATCAAGAGGTGAGGGGATGTCTAAATTGCTTTGGAATGCTAATTCCGATTGTGTGAGCGAAACATCTTGATTTTGTATTACTGCATCTTTGCTTACAACTTGAGATTCTTCTTCATTTGTTTCTGTTTGATTTCCTGTGCCATAAGTGCTTTTTGGTGTTAAAACAAACTGATTATTAGCCTCTATGTTTTGTTGTGATGTTGTTCCCGAGCCGTAAGCATTTCCATCAGTTGATACTTGAGCTTCCGTGTGGGTGCTGTATTGAGTTTGATTCTCTGTTGTGCTATTATCCGCTGTTGGTTCATTTGTAGATGCCGCTTGTTCAGAAGTATTTGTATTGCTTAATTGTTCGGTAGATTGATTGGTTGTCGTTTCCGGTATGTTATTATTCTGACTTGATTGTGTTGTGTTTTCAGTGTGTTGTTGATTGTGAGGTGCTTCGTAATTATCTGAATATTCTTGTGGATTTCCCAATAAATTTTCACTTTCCATATTTTCACTATATGAAGGATTAGTCTCTTTACTAATCATATCAATATCTGTTGTGGTATCTTCAATATTTGAATTTTGAGGACTTGATGAAAAATAGGTGCTTGGTTCTGGTATAGCGTTAATATTTACCGGCACAGGAGCAGTTCGTGTCGGAATTTCTTGTGCTGATGTTTTGTCGAGTGTTTCAGAAACCGAATACGATTGTTGGTGAGTTTCATTGGAATTAGTATTTTGTGTTTCATGCGTAGATGCAGGTAACGTATTAGCTTCTGAAGAGACCGATGTTTGAGGAGTTGTATCTAATGCTGATTCTTGTGTTTTTACGGTCTCTGTTCTTTGTTCAGAATTTTGTGTGTTATTAGTTTCATTTTCACCGTCATAAAATTGAGCAGGGCTGTTTTGTGTTAAATTCTGTGGTTGAGAATTAATATTAGTGTTAGTGAAAAAATCAACTTGTTTTTGGTTATATTGTTTCTTTTCTAACACAGTTTCTAAATCATCTTCATATACGTTATCATCTAATTCGATAGTAATAGTTTGCGATTGTGGTTGTGAGGTGATGGTCGTGTTTTCATTTCTATTATTTTGAGAGGATTGAATATTACTTTTTTGAGTTCCGCCTTCAACAAGATTTGGATTTATACCACTTGAATATTCAGATGCATTAACTCTTTGTGGTGAAGAACGTAATTCTTGTTCACCGAAAGACACATCTTTATGAGTATCGTATTTTGACTCAAGTGATGGTGCAGTGCTTTCCGATTTTCCGGTGCTTTCGTCGACTGCATTTAAGTCTTTTTCGAGAATGACAACAGAATGCGTTTTCCCATCATCTAAATATGAAAATGCCCCGGTAATATAGAGGTCATTTATAGAATATCCGGTATTTGGTATTACTTTATATGATACCGTAAAAATATTTTGTTCAGGAGCTTTTACCCACATAAAACGTGCAACGTTGTTTTGGGTAGAGAAAGCAGCATTTTGTCGTTCAAGAGCATAAAAAGAATAACCTTGTGGTAGTAACTCTTCAATTTTACTCATGGCTTGCAAATGTTTCTTATTTACTCGAATTGAAACAGTAGCCTCATTGTTTTGAACAGAAACACTTCGGTACGCAGTAATTTCTTCGGGTCGAACCTTTTGTGTTTGTGCTTGCATTTGTGCACGGTATTTGCGTAAGGCTAAGGGGTCATTTATAACACGTACGTTTTGTGGAATAAGCTCAGTAAATCGCCTATCGTTATCCATTATATACCCAAACTTTGCGGCAACCGTAAAGTCACCTTCATATGTTTCAGGAACATGAATAGTGTATGTAAATGTGAAGGATTGTGAATAGGGGAGGTTTACCCATAAAAATTTAATTGTATTGTTTTCAAAATCAAAGTTTTGTGCATCACTTGTCGCGGTGAAACCTTCGGGAAGAGTTTGAGTGTACCGACCAAATCCGGAAAGGTTTCCCTTTTCTATAGTAACTGTCATTTTTAAATGTGTGCCCGCTATCACTTCTTTTGGGTAATCAGCATAAACACTTACAACATTTGTTCTGCTTGAATTAAGGAAAATCACAAACGGAATAAATGGTAACATAAATAAAAGCAAACGCTTTGCACTTGTAATTTTAATTGTATTCATAACCGTACTATTCTAATATATCGATGCAACAAATTTACACCGAATCATTACGAAATGCAATAAAAATGTTAATAAAATTGTTAATAACTGAATTTTTTATAATATCGCATTGAGTATTTAAGATGTATCTATCTGTTAATCAGTAGTGAAAAGTGTTTGCATTTTTATGTCAAAAAATCAATATTTATTGCAAAATCTTTGCGTTTTATACGTTATTATTTATTAATAATCATGTGTAAGGCTTGTTAAAATTCAAAAACATCAAGAAGAATGTTTTTTTATGATGTGTATCATATAAAAAAAGAATATGTGTTAAAATGCTTTATTGCAAGTGTTTTTATTATGGGAATGTTTGTTTAATTCCGGTTTTTTTCTTTGTTTCGTGGCAGTAAAAATTTTCGTTAAATCTATTAAATATAAAATTATGTTAATATCTATGAATTCGGTGTTTTGGCTGGTTCCAATAGCATCTGTTATCGCTTTAGTATTTGCGTGGATTTTCTTTAAATCTATGATGAAGAATTCTGAAGGAAATTCAAAAATGAAAGAAATTGCGCAATATGTAAGAGAGGGAGCAATGGCTTATTTACGAAGTCAGTATCGGGTGGTTGCTATTGTGTTTGGTGTTTTATTAGTTGTGTTTGCATTTTTAGCATATATAGATGTGTTAAATCCTTTTGTACCATTAGCTTTTTTGACCGGTGGTTTTTTCTCTGGTTTATGTGGGTATTTAGGAATGAAAACGGCTACTTTTGCTTCTGCACGTACAGCTCACGGCGCTTCGCAATCTCTTAATAAAGGTTTGCAGGTTGCATTTCGTTCGGGTGCTGTAATGGGGCTTATCGTTGTTGGATTTGCTCTGTTGGATATTGCATTGTGGTATTGGGGATTAAACGCTGTTTATGATAATAATCTTTTTGGAATGGGGCTTTCAGTGGCCAATGAAGCAGGGTTAGCGGGAGCTTGGAGTCCCGAATTTGTATTAAATGATGAATTTCAGTCGATAAAAATGAGTCATATTACGACAACAATGTTAATATTTGGTGTGGGAGCATCTACACAGGCTCTTTTTGCACGAGTTGGTGGTGGTATTTATACAAAAGCTGCAGATGTTGGTGCCGATTTAGTTGGAAAAATTGAAGCTGGTATTCCTGAGGAT
>CAZLCY010000239.1:0-3358 GCA_964558075.1 uncultured Bacteroidales bacterium | reverse complement strand
TTTTGCATGCTGATGAGCATTTCGTAAGTGCTAAAATTCATTTTATTGGATATGTTGATATTGCACGTATTATAAAAACGTACAAAAAAAACATTGATTGGAATGTATTTGCAGATTTGTGTGATTCATATTCTTGTACTAATCAAGTTTTTGCTCATTTATATTTAGCTGCAAAATATGTTGGTGCCGCTATTCCTCAGGAGATTTTTGAAAAAGCCTCACAATATTGCGATTCTTATCAAGAGGAATTTTTTCTTCACCATATTATGTGCGACACATCATTTGTTCCTAAAAAGAAAAATAAAAATATTTCAGAATTGCAAACAATTACCGGTGTCTCTAATAAAATTCGCTATTTATTAGATGATATGATTCCCTCCAAAACATTTATGGTAAATCGCTACAAAATAAAAAATCCGAACATGTATTATTTCTATTATCCAAGACGACTGTTTGACGGAATAATAAGTCTTATGAAATATGTATTTCATATAAGGAGAATATAATTTATACGTTTCTATTTATTCTGAACATTATGCATGTGCCAATATAATCCTCGTTTATTGAGTAATTCTTGATGAGTTCCTTTTTCTACAATTGTTCCATCTTTCATAACGCAAATAATATCTGCCCATTTTATGGATGATAGTCGATGACTAATAATAACAACTGTTTTTTCTTTTCCCAGTGCTTGTAAGCTTGAGAGTATCTCATGTTCCGATTTTGGGTCTAATGCACTAGATGGTTCATCTAACAAAATGATATCTTTATTTCGATAATAAGCTCGTGCTATCGCTAATTTTTGCCACTGTCCGATGCTTAATTCTTCTCCTTTTGCAAAATAATTTCCAATCATATTGGTATATCCTTCCGGTAATGCTTGTATGTCACCTGAAAGTCCTGCTGCGTGTCCTGCTTGTTTTACTTTTTCTTTATTAAGTGGAAATGCAACATTTCCGAGCCAAATATTTTCGGCAGCAGTCATATTATACAGTGCAAAATCCTGAAATACGGCACTTATTGTATTTCGTAGTTTTTGTTGGTTTCCTACCTCAAGTGGAATATCATCATACAATATTGTTCCATTTGTGGGAGCATAAAAACCGCATAAAAGTTTCAATAGTGTTGTTTTTCCCGATCCATTAGCACCCACAATAGCAACTGTTTTTCCTGCCGGAATATTCAGATTAATTTTTTGCAATGCTGTTCGAGTACTTGATGGATATTGAAAGGAAACATTCGAAAATGTAATTCCTTTTTTCAATAGGGGTAGACTTGTACTCTCAGGTGAAGAGTTTTGAGACGATGATGTTGGAATAGACATAAATGCCATAACATCTGCAAAATGAATGGAGTCCTGAAATACATTTGCTACTGATTGAAAAAGTTCTTTAATAACGGTGAAACCACGTTGAAATACTAAAAAAAATAAAACGACGGTACCAATAGATATGCTCCCGTGTATTGCCATATAAACCACGAAAGCAAAAGAGATGAAAACAAGTACTATTGCAAACATTTGGGTGAAAATTTCGCCGCGAAATTGTTTGGTAAGTATCTGCATTTTTTCTACATGCAATGAATTGTGTTCCTTTGCATATTCATGCGAAAAAAAATGTGCAGTATTAAATAAACGTAATTCTTTGGCAAAAGGAATTGCAGTAAGTATATGGTTAAAATAGAAAATTTTCCTTTCTCTGCTACTTTGCTTTTGATGAAGATGATACATTTTTTTGGCTATGCGAGCTCGCACAAAAAATCCGGGAAATAATCCAATACATAAAATACATGCAATAGCCCAATGAATACTCAACACTATATACAATATAATGCCGGCAGCAATAAAAGAGCGCAAAAGCAGTAATACCGCCTGTACAAGTTTTTGTGGACGATATCCGGCTTCAACTCTTGCTCGATGAATTGTATCTTGTTTGTCCGGGTTTTCTAAATGGGTAAAATCTAATGAGGCATGCTTAGCATGAATGCGTGTGTGAATATGTTGAGAAATGCTATGAGAAAGCTGCTCACGAAATAGGTTTGCCATTGAAAGCACTATAACTTGTAGAATAAACACACAGGCTGTAATGGCAATAAGCATGTATAATTCGCTTGTGTTGTCTGTTTCTTGCACATGAGTAAGTGCGTCAATTAGTAACTTTACACAAAAAATAATCACAAAAGGTAGAATCCCTTGCAAAACAGAAAGAATACCGGATTTTATAATATGTTTACGTGAATCGGCAATGATAAATTGAAGTTGAGATCTAACAGTGCACACTGTTTTTTTGATTGAGCGTATCACCGTATATATTCGTGCAAAAATGCGAATACACACACGAGTCGGAAAACCAAAATATAATATCAAAAACCGTATAAATTGTGCTTTCCATGAATTTAATGAATATTGTTTATCTGCTCGGATATACCCTGTTACTCGACCAATTACATCTTTTTGATGTACCGGGAGGTCTGCATGTTTGCAATTGTCACCGCGGGTAATAAATGAATAATCGCTGCCATTTTTTTGTATGGCAATTACTCGATGACCGATTGTTTTATCTGGACGTGAAAACACAATAACATCACCGCATGAAATAGATTCCGGGCTTACCTTTTCTATAATAAGTGTATTATGTGGTTTCAACATCGGAAACATACTGAGACCAGCACTTATTATAGAAATGGTATTATACCTTCCTAACATATCAGTGGTTACCTGTCTATATGTTTGTATGTCAATATGTTCCGATTCATCAGTCATGTTCACGAATAAAATCTAAAATACCCGGTTGTAATGCAACACCAAGTTCGTATACCCGTACAGAAGAACAAATTTCGAGCACTGTTTGTATGTGATGCTCCATCCAATCTTTATTATAACTATGCTGAATACAAAATGCCAACACTCTACTTATCGCTTCAATTCCATGTAATTGATGTATGGTATGCTTTGGGGTTTGTGTGAGAAGATATATTGCATGTAATTCCTGTTTTTTGGGAAAATCGGAATAAAACATGGGCGTGTTATACATATATATTGTTCCCTCTTCTATCGAGAGCATGAGGCGGTCATCGTTTATTACCGGATGTCCCGCTTGCTGCCAATAACCTGCCATGGTGCTTTTCCCTACACCCGAAAAACCCGAAAATAAACGTCCGGTTTGTCCATCCACAATACCCGATGCATGTATCATAATTTTCTGCAAAATGCAGGTTGCATAGTAAAATAATAAAGGACCATTCGGATATGCAAAAGGATATGTTTTATTATCAAAGGCAAGAGTATATACCTTCCACGCATGTGCATCAGAAGAAATATGCAGCAGAGATAAGGTTGTGTGAATATGCTGGGGATTAA
>CAZLCY010000238.1:0-3400 GCA_964558075.1 uncultured Bacteroidales bacterium | reverse complement strand
TCAAAAACGGATAGAATATGCTCATAAAGTTAATAGACGTTTGATTTACGGCTTACAAAAACGATTTATAGAGTGGGCTCAATAAATAAACTAAGTTTGTGCTGTTTTAATGACAAACACTCAATTTTTGGAATAGTTTTATTAATAAAATAAAAAAAAACAATTTTTTTTACAATAAATCAAAACTTTATAAGTAATTTGCGGTCTTTAATAATAAATAATTTAATACAATGAACAACGGAAAAGTAAAATTTTTCAATAAGACTAAAGGTTTTGGTTTTATTGCTGAAGAAGAAACAGGCAAAGAATATTTTGTACATGTTTCAGGATTAATTGATGAAATTGATGAAAACGATGAAGTAGAATTTGATTTGCAAGAAGGTAAAAAAGGATTAAATGCGGTAAACGTAAAATTATTATAATTCAATCAATAATCATTTAAATCTAAGCCGACTCTTAAATAAGAGTCGGCTTTTTTTTTGGAAAAAACTTTTATAGTTTTACCTTTCCAAAAGCAATATAGGTTATTCAACACAAATGCATATTTACTATTGCGAAAATGGAGAGTTTTTAGTATTATTACATGCTCAAATAATTCAAAAGAAAAACATATGTTAAAATATATACTTACACTTTTCACCTTTTGCACAGTGCTTTACACTTCAGCACAAGACACTATTACAAACACTTGGAAAAACGGTCAAATAAGCAGTAAAGGATATTTACGTGATGGTACTGAAAATGGATTATGGACATATTGGGATTCGCTGGGAAACAAGGTTCAGGAAAGTTCTTTTTTACGCGGTCGTTTACATGGTTCGACAATATTATTCAGTGAAGAAACCGGAAATAAATTATATGAAACCACCTATTTTTTAAATAGGAAACACGGGAAATATAAAGAATGGTTTGATAATGGAAAAATTGCCGTTGAAGGATATTTCAAAAATGGAGAACAAGATAGTGTGTGGAAATATTATTATAAATCGGGACAATTACACAAAGAGTTGCTCTACTTAAACCCCGATACTGTATTGCTCATGAGATATTGTTTGAAACGAGGCTGTTCAATTGTCGATGGCAATGGCAACTATAAAACATTTTGGCAAAACAATACAGTTAAAGAAAATGGTGCATATAAAGATGGCTACCCACACGGTGATTGGGAAATATTCTACAAAGATGGCACCCTTAAAGCAAAAGGAACCTATACATTGGGTGAAAAAATTGGAAATTGGATTGAAAATTACCCTGACGGGTCTCCAAAAGAACGCATGAATCATACAACCGGGAAATATGAACTCTGGCATCCTAACGGGGTTAAACATGTAGATGGTTTTTTGCAAAATGAAGAAAAAGATTCTCTTTGGCACACATGGAATAAACAAGGGGTTCGCATTGCTGAAAATAGATTTAAGAATGGTAAATTCCATGGAAAACAGTACACATGGTTTACCGATTCATGCATTAAAACAGAATTAACATACCAACACGGATTGAAAAACGGATTTGCCCGCTGGTGGTTTCCCGACAGTATTGTTGATATGGAAGGGCAGTTTTTAAATGACTTACAAGAAGGCATATGGATATATTGGCAAGGGGACAGCATTATTGGAAATACCGGAAGCTATAAACAAGGCAATATGCATGGCGAATGGGTTTGGTATTATGATGATGGCGAGTCTGTGTGGAAAAAAGGTTCCTACGAGCATGGCAAAAAATCAGGAGAATGGAATTTTTTCTACAAAAACGGTGAGATGAGAAGTCAGGGGTTCTACAAAAAAGATAAAGAAAACGGCAAATACACCGAATGGTTCGAAAACGGAAATGTCGAAACAATAGGCTATTTTTCTGAAGGTAACATGACCGGCACATGGCAATCATGGTTTGAAGAACCCGAAAATCAACTGAAATATTCAATTGACTACGAAAATGGTCTTAAAAATGGCGTTGAAAAGTATTGGAATCAAGATGGCATTGTTCGTTCCGAAAAGCACTACAAAAATGGCGAGCTTCATGGTGAATTTAAAACATATTTTTTATCCGGGAAACCAAATATTTTTGGAGAATATGATTCAGGTAGAATGACCGGAACATGGAAATATTTCAACGAAAGTGGCACCTGCGAGCGAGAACAGCATTTCAAAAATGGTCTTCCTCACGGAAAATGGATTATTCGATACAAAGAAGGCCCTATACGCGAAGAAATATCATATAAAAATGGAAATCGACACGGAAAATACAAATACTATTCTCGAAAAGGGAAATTATTATATCACGTAAAATATAAAAACGGTGCTATTGCAAAAGTCAAAGTAGATAACCGAAAAAAAGAAGAACAAGTTCGCTAATTTTACGTACATGAGAAACATGAAACCTATAGTGATAATTCCTGCAAGATACGGGTCTACACGTTTCCCGGGTAAACCTTTAGTGAAAATTAAAGGTAAAACAATGATTCAACGTGTATACGAACAAGCAAAACAAGTAATTGACGATGTGTGGGTTGCGACTGATGACCTCCGTATAGAATCGGCAGTTGCAAAATTTGGAGGGCAATCTGTTATGACCTCATCAAAGCATGTAAGTGGGACTGACCGTATTGCCGAGGCTTTTAGTCTGATTGAAAATAATGAGGATTTTTCTATTGTAATTAACATTCAAGGTGACGAACCGTTTATTGAACCCTCACAAATAGAACAACTTTATAAACTATGCTCCGACCCGAAAGCACAAATTGCAACACTCATAAAAAAAATAACGGCGGTTGATGATTTATTTAATCCAAACAAACCAAAAGTTATTCGAGATGTTTTCGATAATGCAATTTATTTTAGTCGCTCTCCTATTCCATTTTTCAGAGATTTAGACAAAGTACAATGGCACACCAAACATACATATTATAAACACATAGGTGTGTATGCATATAAATCGGCTATTTTAAAAGAAATTACAAACCTTATTCCCACCAAACTTGAAAAAGTTGAAAATCTCGAACAGCTCAGATGGATTGAAAACAGATATACCATTAAAACAGGTATTACACAATACGAAAACCTTTCTGTTGACACCGAAGATGATTTAAACGAGATTTTACAAAAAATGAAATAAACAAAACAATAAAAATTCGCAAAAATCTCTATTTGCACATCAACTACATTAGAAAATATATGTAGTTTTACCATAAATTTAAAACTGTCTCTATTATGTCAACGGCAAATACTGTTTCTGCAAAAGTTGTTACTACACACGTGTTAAGCGAGATGAAATTACGTGGCGAAAAAATCGCCATGCTTACCGCATACGATTACTCAATGGCTCGCATTCTCGACAATGCAGGAATTGATGTTATATTAGTCGGCGATTCAGCATCAAATGTAATGGCCGGAAACATAACAAC
>CAZLCY010000237.1:0-3405 GCA_964558075.1 uncultured Bacteroidales bacterium | reverse complement strand
GAAAGGTGTTCCTAACACAACCACTACATCATCTACAGACACAATATCATTAACCTCTTTTGCAAGAGCAATACCTTCTTGCACATTTGTATTACATTTCCAATTTCCTGCAACTACTTTTTTTCTCATATTATTTATATTTATTAATTATTAATTACATTTTTTTTCAAAATATTCAACAGAAGGAATATTACTATAATGCCATTTACCCAAAATAACACCATTTTTTAACAACACCAAACCTGGATTTGCACGTACAATAGTTTTAAACGGTATATCATCACCATCTAAAAATGTAAATTGAGTATTCGTTTCTTCTTTAAACTTCTGCACCTCATCATCTAAACTTGAGCTTGCCCCATAAAAAGCATAGCCATTTTTCGACGCCCAAGAATGAATCGTATTTATTCGTTCCATTGCATCTTTATTGCAAGTTTTAATGTCGTATGCAACTATCAAAAAAACATAACTCGTGTCTGAAATAATATCGCAGGAACGTTCTTCAGAATTTTTGCTAAACAAAAAATTATCAACTTTATACACATTTTGACCGGGAAATAAAGAATCGATGCTATAACTTTGATTTACAACTTCAACTTCACGAACCGGTTTTTCAACATTAAATTCCCAATCAGGCGATTGCGGATAATCTGTTGAAATATTAAACTCTTTCACTTCGCCGGTTTTTGTATTAACAAACTCTGCATACAATATTTTTTCAACAGAATTTTGCAATCCTTCGGTACAATTTGCACTCACTAATTTGGTACCTGTTTTGTATGGTCTGAAATCTATTGGGGGTAAATTACGCAATGCATACACCGACAATAACAGCGATATAATCACAAAAAAGGCAACAACTTTTCCTGTTTTTACATACGTAACAAGATTAGAAAATGATTTTCTTTTCACATATACATATAACACTGGCAGAAAAATAATTATATTTTTTACAAAAGTTTGCCAGTTTGTTAAAATCAACGCATCACCAAAACAGCCACAATCATGTACCAACTCCGCACCTGTAATATTTTCTTGTAAGGCAAGATACAAGGTAACCGGCGTAAAGCCCAACATAAACAAAAAAGCCAGTAAAGTCGCAATTTTAGGAAGAATCTTAAACAACAACATTAAGCCAACGACTAATTCTATAGTACTTAGTATAATTCCAAACGTTAAGGCTGTCGGCTCCAAAAAATCAAATCCCCATGCTGCAAAATAATCAATAAATTTATATTTAGAACCAAGAGGATCAACTGCTTTCACAAAGCCCGAAAAAATAAACAATATACCCGAAAAAATCCGTGCACTATGGAGAACATATTTTTTTGTGTTAAAAATTAAAGCAAGACCAACAGAACACAACAGAATCATAAGAATAAAAACCCATAACTTTTCCCACGTTGCATCTTCAAAATTTGAAAAGGATTTAAATAAAAAAAGCGAAATAAAAATACCTATTAACCCTAAAACATGAAATATTCTCTTTTTTGCATTCATACGATTATATTTTATTTATTAATACTATTTTCTAACACAAGTTTAATGAGAGCAAACACAGAATAATTAATCATATCATAATAATTGGCATCAATCCCTTCAGAAATTTTTGTTTTGCCCTTATTATCCTCAATCTGCTTTGTTCTGTGCACTTTCATAAGAATCAAGTCTGTATATGAGCTCACTCTCATAAATCGCCATGCTTCGCCATAATCATGATTCTTATCTAACATAAGACTTTGTGCTTTATCAAAATATGTTGAATATAAACGTATTGTTTTTTGTTTTTTCAATTCCACTGGTTCATCATCCGGCAATTCCAACTGAATTAAGCCAATAATACCATAATTTACTATGCCAATAAACTCAGAAACAGCATCTTCATCAACCTTCGATGTGCCGGCAAGGTCAATACTTTTAATTCTCTGAGCTTTTATAAAAATTTGATCAGTAACAGATTCCGGGCGCATTATTCGCCACGCTGTACCATAATCATCGTATTTTTTCTCAAAAATATCGAGACATATTTTCTTAACAGATTTAAACTGTTCTTCAGTTTTACCCATGTTACTGATTTTTTTCCTTTTTTTGTACAAAAATAAAAATATATTAGATATATTGATTTCATATAGAGAAAAAATAATAATAAAATGCCAAAGCATATTAATTTCGACTCACTAAAAAGTCCTCTCATCATGGGAATAGTAAACATTACCCCCGATTCATTTTATGATGGAGGCAAACATACCTGTGAAAAAAAACTATTGCAACACGTGGAGAAAATGCTGCATGAAGGAGCAGATATTATAGATATAGGTGCGTATTCATCCCGCCCCGGAGCTGTTTCAATAAATGAAAATGAAGAATATGAGCGTCTCAAAAACAACTGTATTGCTATTCGAAAAAACTTCCCGCATATTCCTATTTCAATTGACAGTTTTCGCAGTTCGGTTATCAAAAAAATATATGAGCTCATTGGTCCGATAATCGTAAATGATATTTCGGGCGGAAATCTTGATTCACAAATGATTGAAACCTGCGGAAAACTGCAATTACCATACATTTGTATGCATATGAGAGGAACTCCCCAAACGATGCAAAACCATACCGAGTATTCAAACATTCTTGCAGATATTAAAGATTTTTTTCAAGAAAAAATAAGTCAGGCTCAGGCATTTTCAGTTCCTCATATCATACTCGATCCGGGATTAGGATTTAGTAAAACACGAGAGCAAAATTATTTCATATTACGTAATATTGATTATTTCGAATCTTTACAGAAACCAATTCTCATAGGTGTTTCACGAAAATCAATGATATACAAAACATTACATTGCACGCCCCATGAAGCACTTAACGGAACAAGTGTTTTACATACAATTAGTCTTTTAAACGGAGCCTCTATTCTCCGTGTTCATGATGTAAAAGAAGCACAAGAATGTATTGTTCTGACACAAGAAATTATGAAGCAAAAAAATATTTTGTGAAAATTAGATGTTTTTTCTCCAAAACTATTTGAATTGAAAAATTAAGTTTTATCTTTGCAGCCACTTAAATTGAAGGAAATAAAATTTATATACGATGAATTTATTAGACGAAGTAAAAAAAGAAATTATAGAAAAAAAAGACTGGCCTGAGTTTAAAAGTGGTGACACAATTACTGTTCACTATAAAATTAAAGAGGGTGAAAAAGAACGTATTCAGCTTTTCCGCGGAGTAGTTTTACAACGCAGAAATGAAAATGATACTGAAACATTCACTATTCGTAAAATGTCCGGTAATGTTGGTGTTGAACGTATTATTCCGGTAAACTCACCAATGATTGAAAAAATTGAAGTAAATAAAAAAGGTAAAGTTCGACGAGCACGCATTTTCTATTTACGCGAACGTACCGGTAAAAAAGCA
>CAZLCY010000236.1:0-3413 GCA_964558075.1 uncultured Bacteroidales bacterium | reverse complement strand
GATTCGGTGCTATATACCTGTGAACTGAAATATGATGGAGCTGCAGTTTCTTTTCAGTATGAAAACGGTGCATTGCAACGGGCTCTTACTCGTGGCGATGGAACAGTGGGTGATAATATTACGGCAAATGTAAAAACGATTCGGACTATTCCTTTACGAATAGAGGCTGATTGCCCCGATTTTTTTGAAATCCGCGGGGAAATTTGTATGCCTCGCGATAAATTTGATGAGTTTAATACTAAACGGGAAAAACGGGGGGAGCAAAAATTTGCAAATCCGCGGAATGCTGCTGCAGGATCTTTAAAATTACATAATTCGAGTATAACGGCACAGCGACCGCTTGAGGGGTTTATGTATCATATGCCTGCCAGTCAGCCGAATGACTCACATTTTAAAAATCTTGAAATTGCACGTACCTGGGGCTTTAATATTCCGAAACATGCAGCTCTATGTCGTACACTTGAGGAAATAAATGAATATATTAATGAGTGGGATACCAAACGAAAATCTTTAACGTACGATATTGACGGCATTGTTATAAAAGTAGATTCTATTGTTCAACAAGAAAAATTGGGCTTTACAGCAAAAACTCCGCGTTGGGCTATTGCATATAAATTTAAAGCAGAACGTGCTCATACAAGAATTAAGTCTATAAGTTATCAAGTAGGAAGAACAGGAGCGGTTACGCCGGTTGCAAATTTAGAGCCTGTGTTACTTGCCGGTACAACCGTAAAACGGGCAACTTTACATAATGCTGATGTTATCTCTGAACTTGACTTGCACGAGTATGATTATGTATATATAGAAAAAGGGGGAGAAATTATTCCTAAAATTGTTGAGGTAGATGTTGCAAAACGGGTAGCAGATGCTCAGAAAGTAAGCTTTATTTCGCATTGCCCCGAATGTGGGTCTCCACTCGAAAGACTTCCGGGTGAAGCTGCTTATTACTGTACGAATCAAACGAATTGCCCACCTCAGATAAAGGGGAAAATTGAACATTTTGTGAGTCGTAAAGCCATGAATATCGGTTTGGCGGAAGCTACAATTGCTCAGTTGTATACTGCCGAACTTATTCAAAATCCTGCGGATTTGTATTCGCTGAAATATGATGATCTTATACAACTCGAACGCTTTGGGGAAAAATCGGTGCATAATTTATTACAAAGTATACAAAAATCTAAAGAAATTCCTTTTGCACGTGTATTGTATGCTTTGGGAATTAGATATGTGGGAGAGACAGGTGCAAAAAAATTGGCTGCGGCGTGCGGTTCTATAGATATTATTCAGCAATCTTCTTTGCAACAATTAGAAGCTGTAGATGAAATTGGAGAAAAGATTGCTGCGAGTATTAAAATGTATTTTCGTAACGAGCAAAATCGTATGTTAGTCGACCGTCTTCGTAAAGCAGGGTTGCAAATGGAAGTGGCGGAGGAAGAGGTTACTCTGCAATCACATGCTTTGGAGGGTAAAAAAATTATAATTTCCGGTACATTCGAACAGCATTCCCGAGATGAAATTAAGGAATTGATAGAAAAACACGGTGGAAAAAATGTGAGTTCAATTTCAAAAAATACCGATTTTTTACTCGCAGGCGAGGGAATAGGTCCTTCTAAATTAGCCAAAGCAGAAAAATTATCTGTTCCTATTATCAATGAAGATACGTTTTATGAGATGATAGGATAGGGGGGCAGATATTTTAATACTGTTTTAATGTAATACAAATATTACGAGATTTGACTTTCATGCACCATAGGTTTTAATAAACCACATGCCCAAAAAAGCGTCAGTCAATAGTAGAACTCAGCCTGAAGAACCATAAAATGACAATGGCGATTTAGTTACATACTTTCAAAAAAACAATAGTACGTGCCAAAGTCGATGTTGGATTTCCAATGAGTGCTTACAACCTCCGCAGACTTATTATTATAATAGGCATATAGCCCCGGATAGCATTTTATGGCTGTTTTGTTCATTTTTTTCTATCTTAGAACCGGCATATTTTATCCATTTCTGCCTTTATATTCGATATAAGAAACCAGATTAAGAGTTGCGTGTTTTTTTTTTCTCCATATCCGGTAAAAGCTTTACTTTTTGTTTAATACGTGCCATCTTCTTTAATTTCTCCATTTTCAAAAGTCCAGAATGTGCCGGTATAATTTTTTTCTTCGAAAAAAGTATGGAGGAGCGTTTTGTCGGTATCGGTAATAAATATTTGACCAAAATCGTCGCTGCTTATTATTTCGAATACTTTTTTGGTTCGTTCGGAATCTAATTTGTCGAACAGGTCGTCTAATAACAGAATTGGCGGGCTTTGTTTTTTCTTTTTAAGTATCTGATACTGGGCAAATTTTATTGCTAAGAGGAAACTCTTTTTTTGTCCTTGTGAACCACATTGTTTGAGGATGCCCGAATTAAATGAAAAAATTAAATCGTCTCTGTGAATACCGATACTACTGTATCCTAATACGCAATCTTTTTCGAAATTTTTGCGGAGTACGGCATGATAATCCTCCGCTGTTACGTGCGATTCGTAGTGTATGTTGAGTGAGTCTTGTGATGAAATTGTGTGATAAAATGCAAGTGTTTGTTTTTCTAATTCTTCAACTGCTGTTTTTCTTTTTTCTTGTATTGCAATGCCAAAACTCACAATTTGTTCGTCAATTATTTCTAAGTAGTGATAATCAATTTTTTTTGATTGTTTGAGAATGCTGTTTCTCTGTGTGAGTAATTTGTTGTATTTCAACAGGTTTTGTAAATATTCACTGTCGTAGAGTGAAATGTAACTGTCAAGAAATTTTCGTCGTTCACTCCCGCTGCCGTTTATTAATGTAATATCGCCCGGGGAAATAAATATGAGCGGAATAAGTCCGATGTGGTCGGAAAAACGGGCGTATTTTTTGTCGTTACAAATTATTCGTTTTTCTTTGTTTTCGGTGTATGAGCATGTTATTTCATATTCTTTGTCATTGTTCGTGAAATCTCCTTGAATTATAAAAGAATCGTGTTCGTATAAAATGTTGAGACTATCGTTTGGAAGAATATTGCTTTTGCAAAATGCCAGATAATAGATGCTGTCTAAGAGATTTGTTTTTCCTATTCCGTTTTTTCCTATAATGCAATTAATATTCGGGTGGCATTGAAGTGTCACGTCCGAAATATTTCGGTATTGATAAATATGTAACTTGGAAAGTAACATGAGTTTTTTTTGCAAAGAAACGGAAAATCTTTTAGTATTAAATATGAGATCGCTGTGAATAATTATTTTTCACTGCGAACTCAATTTTTTTATCGAATAATATTAATGTTGCCGAAATTATTTTTTCTACCTAATATGTTTTTGGAGGTTCCCCATTGAGAGCCGTCTGCATTTTCTGCTTCAACTTTATATATGTACGAACCTTCGGGGAGTAGTT
>CAZLCY010000235.1:0-3422 GCA_964558075.1 uncultured Bacteroidales bacterium | reverse complement strand
AAAAAAACAACCCGGAAAGGCGATATTTAGAATAGTATTTAATGTCTTGAAGAGTGCGGATTAGAAAAAAAGTGCGCATAGTACTAATTTCTCTTCAATAATCCGGGTTGTTTAATTGTATTGAGTATTTCAGTTTTTAAATATACTATTACCACAGGGCAAAGTCAAATAAATTAATGGGTTTTTAAGTAATCTGCATGTAATGTGTTCATATTCAGTTTTTCAAATATATATCACCGCTAAAGCTATTCAGAAATACAGAAAAACTAGTTTTGTGTAAGCTCAAATTATTCGAAAACACTTAAAAAAAAGTATTACCTGTTTTTTGTTTTTTCAATAATTGTAAGACCATCTCTTATTGGTAAAATAACTTTTTCTACACGCGAATCAGCTTTAATGAATTCATTAAAATCGACAATGCCTTTTGTTTGTGTGTTTGTTGTAATGCTTTCCTCTTCTATAACATGCCCGTCCCATAAAGTATTATCTGCAATAATAAAACCACCGCAGGGTATTTTATTAAATACGCAATTATAATAGTCAATATAATGTCGTTTATTGCCATCAATAAACACAACATCAAAATCGTATGGGATATTTGGAATAATATCAATGGCATTTCCGATGTGCAGATTTATTTTGTGTGCATGGTCGGATGCTGAAAAAAAGTTTTGAATTTTGTGTTGTAATTCATCGTTAATTTCTATTGTGTCAACTGTTGCATCGTGCGGAATGCCTTCGGCGATACATAAAGCTGAATACCCTAAATATGTGCCTATTTCCAGCACATGACGAGGGCGTATCATACGCATAAATGTTTTGAGTATGCGACCTTGCAAATGTCCTGAAAGCATTCGGGGGTGTATAACCGTAAGGTGTGCCTGACGGTTTAGCTCTTGCAGAATTTCGGGCTCTTCATCAATGTGTTGATGAATGTATTTTTCTATTTCAGTTGAAAGTTTCATTATAGAATGCCTTTATAATTATAAATATCAAAGGTATAAAACTCACCTGTATTTATATAATTATTGTTATCAATAATAGTGTTTTTTGTTATTTATTGGTAGTTTTGTGAGTAATTAATAAAAATGATAAAGCATTTTTTGAGAAGTTATGAATTTACCTACACATCAATCTCTCTCCGATTTATTGTCAGAAATCGACAAGACGCTCAAACACGGACTTGAACCGACCTATTGGATTGTTGCGGAAATTAGTGATTGTAATGTGAATTATAAAGGTCACTGTTATCTTGAGTTAATTGAAAAACCGGAAGATTCCGATTATATTGAAGCAAAGCAACGTGCGGTAATTTGGGCACGAAAATATGAAATGATTTCTTCGTATTTCGAAAGTGTGACCGGTACATCTTTGCAAAAAGGACTTCGTATTTTATGTCGTGTGTCTGTTGAGTTTCATGCTGTGTATGGATTGTCGCTTCACATTGTTGATATCGAACCGGTATATACTGTCGGGGAGGATGAAAAACGACGACAGGAAATTTTGCAACGCTTATACGAAGAGGGTATTGTTGAGATGAATAAAGAAATAATGCTGCCCGATTCCATTCAGAACATTGCCATTATCTCATCTCCGAATGCAGCAGGTTATCAGGATTTTATTCAGCAACTTTCTTCAAATTCGTATGGATTACAGTTTTATACTGTTCTGTTCTCCGCTTCAATGCAGGGGGCGGAGGTGGAGCCTTCGGTGACAGCCGCACTTGATGCTATATATAAGCACGAGGAAGTGTTTGATGCAGTTGTAATAATTCGCGGTGGTGGGGCACAAACAGATTTGCGTTGGTTCGATTCATATGTTCTTGCTGCTCATGTGGCACAATTCCCCTTACCGGTAATTTCTGGAATCGGGCATGATAAAGATATGTCAATTATTGATATTGTTGCCCATACTTCGCTTAAAACTCCAACAGCTGTTGCCGATTATATTATTGAATATGCTGCCGATGTCTTGTTTCAATGTAATGATTTGCAGAATCGTCTTCATGAAACAGTTCATCAGTATATTTCCGAAGAACGACGGAATCTCACACAACTTCATCATGATTTAGCACATCGTACACAATCTTTAGTGACCGATTATGATTTTGACTTGCGAAATTTTGCTCAGAATGTTTCGGCGTATTCGAAACAATCATTATACAAGGCTTTATCTGCATGTAACAAATATTCATATGAGTTGCAATCTGCGACTAAGTCTATGCTTACTCATGAAAAAGATAAGGTTTCGTCGCTTCGTCAACAGTGTGCCTATAATTTTAAAACCTCGCTTGGTAATAATTTCCATGCCTTGGAAATCTTGTCGTCTCGCATTCAATCGTATAACCCCGAACATATTCTTAAACAAGGATATACACTTACTCATAATGAAAAAGGTAGTCGCATTGTATATGCCGCAAAACTCAAACAAGGAGATGTTATTACAACACGATTTGCTGATGGTTTAGTAAAAAGTGTTGTAAAGGGTTGAATATGAATAAATAATATTGTATTTTTATATAACAAATCAATTATACAAACTATATGGATTATCCTTTTCTTACAAAATCCGGAACAATTTCATTTGTATCATGCCGCTCCAATCCTTTATGTATTGGTGGTTTTTCTACCCGCAACGGAGGGGTGAGTAAAGGTCAATATTATAGTCTCAATCTTGGTTTGCACACCGGAGATAAAGATTCTGCAGTTGCAGAAAACAGACAACGTTTTTTTACTTCTGTTGCTCCCGGATATAAAGTGGTATATTTAGAACAAATACATTCCGGTATTGTACAGTATGTTGATTCTGAGTATGATGTAATGCGGGGTGATGCGTTTTTTACCCAAGAAAAAAATGTGTTGTTAACTATTTCTACTGCCGATTGTGCTCCGGTATTCGTGCATGATGAAGAGTATTCAATAATTGCTGCAATTCATTGCGGCTGGCGTGGAGCTCGCGAAAAAATCATAGAACAAACTATTGCTCAGCTTTCGTTATATGTGCCGCCTGAAAATTTACGAGCATATATCGGTCCGATGATTCAACAATCTTCCTACGAAGTTGGTACTGAATTTGAAACTTTATTCCCTCCTGAATTTATAAAAAAAGAATTCGGAAAACTTTTTTTTGATTTGAATTCTTATATCGAAGATGTCTTAGTTGAATCAGGAGTCGGTCGAATTACGAATACCAGACTTTGTACGTATTCAAATCCTGATATGTTTTTTTCTCATCGTCGGGATGGTGATACCGGTAGAATGGTTTCTTTTATTGGGTTGCAGTGATGCTTTTTCTCTCGCAAAGCCGCGAAGCCGCAATGAAATGACTACGTAAGCCAAGTGTATTATCGAATTTATTGATGTTGAGTTTTTTTTTTCTTACTTAAATTGAATAATAGTTTCTGTCTTCACCAACATCTTTGC
>CAZLCY010000234.1:0-3494 GCA_964558075.1 uncultured Bacteroidales bacterium | reverse complement strand
CGACCAAACACTTCTTTTTATAGAAAAAATTACACAATAGTTTTGTGCAAAAAAACATTATGCGAACAAAACAAGAAATGTTTCCCTTAATAGAACAATAGCAAGAATCGGGCTTAACAAAAAAAGCAATTTGCCAAAGAACACAACATTCACGAAAAAACTTTTTATTACTGGTATTACAAATATGCACGAAAAATCACATCTTCAATATGAAAAAATCATAAAGCATCATTTATTGAAATTCAAATTGAAAAAAGAAGTTTTTCTCAATAGACACTAACTAATAATACTGCATACTCACACAATGTAGGGAGCCATTTTGGGTGATAAGTGCCGAGCAATCTATTCCAATAATTGTGTGCTTAGGAAATAAACCTTGAAATAAATGCAAGACATCTGAATCTTGCGAGCAATTATAGGTTGGAACTAAAACCGCAGTATTAATAATGAGAAAATTTGCATACGTAGCAGGTTTTCGTTCTCCATCGAACAAACATGCATCAGGCATTGGTAATGGTACTAAACGGTATGGTTCTGCTGAATTCTGACGAAACATGAGTAATTCCTGTTCCATTTTCTGTAACTCCTCGTAATGTTCGTCACGAGGATTATTGCAAGATACATACACAATAGTAGATTCATTTACAAAGCGTGCAAGTGTATCAATATGTCCGTCCGTATCATCTCCCGCAAGATAACCATGATTGAGCCACAAAACAGTATGAATACCAAAATACTGAGAGAAAAAACGCTCATAGTCTTGAGTTGTAAAGTTCGGATTGCGGTGTTTTTCACGTAAGCATCTCCGAGTTGTAAGTAACACTCCCGCTCCATTGGTATCAATACTGCCACCTTCGAGAACAACCTGATTCATATCTTTATACAAGCTATCGGGAAATATTTTTTGTGCGAACAATTGTGCCGTTATTCGGGTATCTTTATCTGCCGGATACTTATTTCCCCAGCCATTGAAAGCAAAATCGTAAATATATTTTTTACCATCTATAAAAACCGATATTCCCCCATGGTCGCGAGCCCAAACATCGTTTAAAGGCAATTCCACACAGCGAATTGCATGATGATACGATGAAGGTATTGCCTGCAAAACCTCCGCTTCATTTTCACACACAATAAGCACCTGTTGTCGTTTCGCAATTTCACAGGCTATATGTACAAAACAAGAAACAACATCTTCATAAATATCAGAAAAATCCGTTTTTGTATGCGGCCAAGTCAGTTGCACACATTTTTGTTGATGCCATTCAGGCGGAAAAAAAATAGAATTTGTCATATTTCAGAATTAACAAAAACAATATCTTTATCTGCTACGCAATCCATATTACAATATTTACGAAAAAGCTGCAACACCGCAACAACATCCTTTTGGCAGTAGCGAACTATACGTTTTATATTGCCTTCTTTCCAGTAAATATCGTAGACCATACTGCCGTCTATATCATCTTTTGGCGTGGGAATATTAAAAACATGAGTTAATAAAGATAATGAGGTATAATTTTTATAATCACCAAAACGCCATAAATCGAGCGTATCAATATGTTGAATATCCCAGGGCTTCTTTCCTCGTGTATCTAATGTTTGCGGAATTTTCATGCCATTAATAAGCATTCTACGGGCTATATACGGCAAATCAAATTCTTTCCCGTTATGAGCACAAAAATATGATGCAGGAGTATTAAAATGTTTGTGTACTAAATCAGAAAAATCTTGTAAAATCAGCGTTTCATCATCTCCATAAAAAGAAGCAACACGTACGATTCCTTTATTTTTTTTCTTCGGAATATAGGCAACGGAAATACAGATAATTTTTCCGAATTCTGCAAATATACCTGCTTTTTTATATACCTCGCTTGGCGATTCACCTTGTGATGCAAGACGCTGTGATTTTTTTAACCACAATTCCCGTTCTTTAATCGGTACTTCAATATATGACGGATACAAAGGAACCGTTTCAATATCCAAAAACAAAATTGCAGAATGATTTATATTTCCTATTGATTCGTTTATCATCGTTTGTATGTTATCATTTCCTGTTTTAATTTCAATACTAAACTTGAAGCAATTTCAAAATCCTGCTCTAAATTGTCCGAAATTTCATTACGCCCTTTATCTTCGAGAACAAACATTTTTTCGCGTACCAATTTTGCTCCGAACATTGCAACTTCACCTTTAAGTGAGTGAGCATCAAGCATCAATTTACGCATTTCACCGGCATCTATACGAGACTTTATCTTCGCCAATTTTTCGTCAACTTGCCCCACAAAATCATCAATTATTTCATTTAAAACCTCCGCAGAAAACAAACCGAAATTAGCATCAAATTCTTGTTTATTAATTAAAGGATTATCACTTTGTGATTGAACCTCAGGGTTTATATCAGGCTCTGAATCCGTCAACAACTCACCAACCACTACGTCTTGATTGTCAACGTCTTGAGACACAAGCGCAAACCGTTCATCAATAGATTGTAATGTTGAAACAAGTTTTTTTTCATTTACCGGTTTAGTTAAAAACGCATTAACGCCGGCATTACGCATTGTTTCCTCATCTTCTTTATAAGCAGCTGCGGTTAATGCAATTATGGGAATTGATGCCTTATTTTCGTTAGTCATTGCACGAATTGCGGCAGTAGCGTCTACCCCATTCATTTCGGGCATATGCATATCCATTAAAATACAATCAAACTCCTCTTCTTCATGTTTTTCACAGGCCAATTTTCCATTTGCAACTATTTCTACATGCAAATTATAAAGCGACAGCAAATTTAAAATAAACTTTTGATTTGTAGGATTATCTTCTGCGACCAATAAACGCAAACCGGGAGCGAAAGTAGAGTGCACACTAATAACTTCCCGCTCTTCGCCTTTACGAACCTCCTCAACACGTTCGTCTTCAACCGGTTTAAGGGGAATTGTAAAGAAAAAAATACTTCCCCTATCCAATTCACTTTCGACCTCTATTTTCCCCATCATCATCTCTACCAACTGAAAAGAAATAGACAAGCCCAAACCGGTTCCACCATACTTACGAGTAGTAGAAGAATCTGCTTGCGTAAATTTTTCAAAAACCGTTTGTAATTTATTTTCAGGTATTCCAATTCCGGTATCTATAACCGCAAAATAAATGTCAGGAATTTCTTTGTGTGGAGATTGATTATGTACCGATAAAGTAACCGAACCTTCATGCGTAAATTTCAGAGCATTATTAATTAAATTAATCAGTACTTGCTTTATCCGAACCGAATCAACATATACATATTCCGGCACATTTGTGTCAATATCAAGAATAAAACGAATATTTTTACTTTCGAATTTCGGTGCTAATAATTTTTCAATAGAATTGATTAATTTAGAAAGATTTGTCGGATACAGTTCCAATTCAATATTGCCGGATTCAATTTTTGAAACATCAAGAATATCATTAATAATGGTAAGAAGCGATTCCGCAGAATTTTCAATAGTCTGAGCATAATCAAG
>CAZLCY010000233.1:0-3674 GCA_964558075.1 uncultured Bacteroidales bacterium | reverse complement strand
AATATCCTCAATGTAACCCTCTATGGCAAGCACGTTCCCTTTATCATCATACAGACCGGTTCCTTTTTCCCAAATCCATTTCGTTTGGTTATCTTTTGTGAAGATGCGATATTCAAGACGAAAATCGCGTCTTTCAGAAAGGCTTTCTTGAATGGCGGAGAATACATATTCTTTATCGTCAGGATGAATGAGTGAACCAAATAAAATTGAATTTGAAATAAACTCAGCGGGGGAGTATCCTGTTAATTTGTATGAGCCGTTACTCACAAATTCCATATTCCAATCTCGTACATTTTGGCAGCGGTAAAACATGCCGGGCAAATTGGTAAATAATGATTCGAGTTGACGGTTTGTTTCTTCCAACTCTTGTTGTATTTTTCGTTCTTCTGTTTGATTGTGAATAAAGAAAATTAATCCGTTTATTGTGTTGTTTTTATTACGAATAGGTGCTATACTTTCATATATGGGAACAATATCTCCGTCAGATGTATATAAAGATGCTCGAAACATGGTGTGTGTTTTGCCGGTATTAAGCACATGAGTTATAATATCTTGATGGCTCACCTTGTTCTTTTCTTGTACAACTTGCACAATAGAATCAATATGCTTTTTCAGAACATCTTTTTCTTTTTTGTGTATCAAATTTTCTGTGCCTGCATTTATTTTTTGAATTATGCCTTGTGTGTCGGTTACAATAATGGTGTCGGCAATACTATAAAAGAGTGTTTTAAATTCTTGTTCTATTACATGAAGTTTTTTATATAAACGGTGTCTTCGTTGTGTGCGTACAAATGCTAAAATTGTAATAAACAGGAGAAATAAAATAATTATTAAAATGCTTATAAATAACTGTGTTTTGAAGTGTTTTTTATACACAATTTCGATGGGGAGTGATGAATATAAAAACCAATCGGTATGAGGTATAGCTGTAACAGATGTTAAAATTGAATCATGTATTATTTGATTAATACTTCCTGATTGTGGCGTAACATATAAATGTTGAATTGTGGTGTCGGAAATAGGAAAAGAATGACTCGAGTGTCGTGTTATGGTATTATTATCGTAGTCATATGACATAATGTTGGTCGATTCTTTGTAAAAAAAATGAGACTGTAATAAGGATTCTTGAAAAGTTTTTTGAGTGATAATTGGCTTTATCGTTGTTGATAGTGTATGTTGAAATATAAGAGTGCCGATTATTTCATTTGAAAAGGTAAATACCGGAACCGAAAAATCTATTACGAGTAGAGAGTCTTCTTTGCGATGATATATGTTTGAAATATAGATGTCGGAGTTGTATATAGATTCTTTTGCCGTTTGTATCTGTCTATGGCTGAGTGACGAATTTGAAAATGTTGTGTCGATAAAATGAATAGTATCTATTGAGTGCTCTAGGGTAATTGCAGAAAGAAAAGAATGGAGTTCATTAATATTTTCGGAGTTTGGAGACGAAAGGTATGTTTGAATAAGTTTTTTGAGAAATGTGTTTTTCGATATTAATTGTATATCTTGAATTTCGTCTATGTACCATTCCGAAATATTTTTTGCGTGTAAATTGTTTACGGCGGTGAGGTATGTGAGTGTGTTTTTTTCGTATGCTTTTCGTTGCTCAATAATATAATAGAAACTAATAAAAATAAGTATAAGTATTGCAATAATAATATAGGGAATATATTTAATATTGGTTTTCTTTTGGAACATATACAAATTTTTGTTATATATACAAAAATACACTTTTTTTTAAAATGAGTATATAGGTATAATTACGTGTTTTTGAGTTTAATGCCCTACTTTGAGAGGCTTTTGAAGGCATATTGATTATTTTGCAAATTACCAATAAATAAGTAGAGAGTATGGTTGTATTTGCAGTTTTTGGGCAAAGACTATGTGACAATTTTTTGCAATGTTCGTCGTAGTGAAATATAATTAAAACCAGTAATACCAATATATAATACGACACCTATTAGAAAGGGAATATAAACCGGAATGTTATGTATTGGAACAAAATCTTGTAAGAATTTGAGAATGTAACTATTGGTTATATGTGCTGCAATTAATGCTCCGGAAATAATTATCAAGAGTGAAACATATGAAATAATATTGTAGGGGAGTAATATAGCGTTTTGAGTAAAACCTAAATACCATATGTTTTTGAGTGTGGTTTTATTTTTTTCTAAAATCAAATAGAAACTGAATAAAAGCAGGAGAATTGCCAAAATTGTAATTATTAAACCTATTGAAGCAACTATGCTAATGGTGAGTTTGAGGTAAAATGATAATTTACTGTTCACTAAACTGTTGTCGTTTATTTGAAAATTGTTTGTGCTGATATATTCAAATATTTGTGAATCTGCAATGTTTTTGCTTTCTACAATAAGTCGAGACGGATTGGGGTGTTCGCCGGTTCCAAATTCGCTATTTGCCCATTTTAAAAATTTTTCGGGAACTAAAACTGTATTTATTCGTTGAGAAAAATCAACAATCTGTGCTCTGTATATTTCTTGTTTTCCTTTTCCGGAAATACGTACATTAAATGTTATTTTGCGTATTAGATCTTTCGATAATTGCGGTAAGCCCTGGGATGGTGCAAATCCGAAATTGTAGAGCGAAATAAAATTTTCGGGAATAATAATCGGAATATGGTTCTGCCCTTTTTCCCATGCCCATTTTGATGGCTCTTGGTTAATATATCTGTCGGGAACGGTCTCAAAAAATAAGTCTGTACGCATGGGCATTGATTCATTATCACTGTACATGTGAATATGAAACCGTGAGGAGGTAAATTGTGCTATATTGGTAAAAAACTCTTGTGAGCGAATGTCTTCTATTTCTCTGTCATTAAATGCGGAAGGACGATTCATAACCGAATTGAGGGTTGATACTTTTTTGCTGATAACCACAAATTCTTCTTTGAAAATTCCCGATTCTTGCGGACTTATTGATTTGAAATCTATAAAACAATATACTGCCAGTAGAATAACAAATACTCCAATAAATGCAGATACAGAAAAAGCTATAATTTGAAGAAAATTAATATTGCTTTGTACTATTTTCCATATTTCTTTATAAGTGGAGAACATGCTGATTTGTCGTATATAATTGTTTGTTAAGTGATGTTATTATTGCACTTGCATTTCGCTTCTGTAGTTCTTCTTCAAGAATGTGCATACATATTTCGGTATTTTTTTCGTCGAGATGACTAAATGGCTCGTCTAATAATATAAAATCAAAAGGTTGGCATAATGCACGTATTATTGCAACACGTTGGCATTGACCAAAAGACAAAATCCCTGCGTTTTTATGAGTATGAGAATCGAGACCACATGTTTGAATTAAAAACCTAATTTCTTCATCTGTTTTATAATGGGTTAATTTATTTTTAATCGCAATGTTTTCGAGAATATTTAATTCGGGAAATAGTCCCAGTCCTTGAAAAACAATGCTTATCCGAGATTTTCGAATAGTACTCCAGTCGTGGTTTCTGAAAGAGGAAATATCGGTGTTGTCAAACAAAATAGTTCCGGTGAAATCGTGTCGAATGCCAAACAAAATGTGAGTGAGCGATGTTTTTCCCGTTCCGCTTGGGGCAACTATTTGATATATTTTATTTTTGGTAAATGTTATGTCACGTAACCAAATGTCGGACTTTGTTTGTAAGTCCGACATTGGTTTTG
>CAZLCY010000232.1:0-3704 GCA_964558075.1 uncultured Bacteroidales bacterium | reverse complement strand
TTTTATCTTAAATGTCTCAATATCAACAGTATTTACAACTGCGAAACATTAGTAATTATTTTTGAATAAAAGTATAATTTTCCCGGAATAAACTGAAATAATTTCCACACTTTTAATAGATGCTGTAAAAATGAAAATGAATCAAGTGTCTTTTTTCAAATAATTCCTCCGTTTCAAAAATTAGAGATTTAGTTTGCAGAATGGATTGTTCTAAAAAATTCAATACTAATTTGAACTGTAAAAATTACCTCGAAATGATTCTCAATATTTAGCGAAGAAAAATGTATCTTTGTAAAAAACAAAACTCTATGTCTGAAGAAAAAAAATTATTTTTAATAGACGGTCACGCAATGTTATACCGTTCATATTTTGCTTTTATAAAAAATCCGCGAATTAGTGCTTCAGGAGTAAACACATCCGGTATTTTTGGGTTCACAAATACTTTGTTAGAATTGTTGCGTATTCAAAACCCGAGTCACATTGGTGTTGTATTTGACCCACAGGGACCAACATTCAGAAACGATATGTATGCCGAATATAAGGCGACCAGACAAGAGACACCGGAAGATTTAAAAGCCTCAATTCCTCATTTAATCGAGATTATTCAGGGTTTTAACATTCCGGTTATTCAAGTTGAAGGGTTTGAAGCCGATGATGTGATTGGAACATTGGCAAAACAAGCCGCTCAAGACGGTTTTACCGTATATATGGCGACTCCCGACAAAGATTATTGTCAGCTTGTTGATGAACATATATATATGTATCGTCCCCGAAGTTTTGGGAAAGGCATTGAGATTTTAGGAATTCCCGAAGTTTTAGAAAAATTTGGAGTTGAAAATACCGCACAGGTAATTGATATTTTAGGATTATGGGGGGACAGTTCAGACAACGTACCCGGAGCACCAGGTATTGGCGAAAAAACTTCAAAAAAATTGATTTCAGAATATGGCTCTATCGAAGGCTTATATGATCACATTGACGAGTTGAAAGGTAAGCAAAAAGAAAAGCTGATAGAACATAAAGAACAAGTTTTATTATCAAAAAAACTCGTTACTATTGATGTAAATGTGCCAATTACTTTTTCGAGTTATAACTTTAGCCGGGAAGAATATAATCAGGGAATTCTTCTGGAAAAATTTAAAGAACTTGAGTTTAATAATATTGCTCAGCGGCTATTTGCTCCTGTTGAACCAAGCCCACAAAAAAAGCAACAAACCCCACCTTCTCAACAGTTAGATTTATTTGGCAGTAACGACAGTAATCCGGGGGAATTTCAATCTTTATATAAAACAATTAAAGACACAGATCACAGCTACTATTTGGTAGATACTCCTTCGCTATTAAAAGATTTAATACACAAATTATCGCAACTTGATGCATTTTGTTTTGATACTGAAACCACGTCTTTATCTATAATTGATGCCGAATTATGCGGCATTTCCTTCAGTTGGGAAGCTCACAAAGCATATTATGTGCCGTTTCCCGAAAATCAAAACGAGGCACAAAAAATTGCAGATGCACTTCAACCGGTATTTTCGTCTAAAGCTTGTAAAATAGGGCAAAATGTAAAATATGACATTTCTGTCTTAGCAAATTACAGGATTGAGGTTTCGGGTACATTATTCGATACTTTACTTGCTCATTATATTATACAGCCAGACGGGCGACACAAGTTAGACGCACTTTCTCAACAATATTTAGAATATGAAATGGTACATATTGAGGAATTAATCGGAAAAAAGGGGGCAACACAGGCTTCGTTTCGAACTGTTCCTCTTGAGCAAGCTAAGGAATATGCCTGCGAAGATGCCGATATTACCTTTCAACTCTATTCTCTGTTGCTTTCCGAGTTACAAGAAAAAAATCAATTGGAATTATTTGAGCAAATCGAAGTGCCGCTTGTTCCGGTATTGTCAGACATGGAACGAATTGGCGTATCAATTGACAGTGAAGCCTTGCATTCGCTTTCGGCATCTCTTAAAGAAAGTATTTTGGAAATTCAGCAGCAGATTTTTGACCACGCAGGTGAAGAGTTCAATATAGATTCCCCCAAACAGTTAGGAACTATTTTGTTTGACAAAATGGCAATTGTTGAAAAAGCAAAAAAAACAAAAACAAAACAATATGCCACGGGCGAAGAGGTTTTACAAAAATTGACAGACACTCATCCGATAGTAGAATTAATTTTGGACTATCGGGAACTTAAAAAATTGCTTACAACCTATGTTGATGCACTCCCAAAATTAGTTCATCCAAAAACACACAAAATACATACTTCATTTAATCAGGCAATTGTAACAACCGGACGATTGAGTTCGACAAATCCGAATTTGCAAAATATTCCGATAAAAACAGAAAAAGGTCGGGAAATCCGAAAAGCTTTTGTGCCCTCTGATTCTGAACATGTATTTGTATCTGCAGATTATTCTCAAATTGAACTACGTGTTATTGCTCACATGAGTGGTGACCCGCATTTTATAGAAGCTTTTACTAACGAAGAAGATATTCATACAGCCACGGCAGCAAAAATTTTCAAGGTTTCACCCAAAGAAGTAAGCTCGGAACAACGGCGGCAGGCTAAGTCGGCAAATTTTGCTATAGCATACGGAACAACAGCATTTGGCTTATCGCAAACTTTGTCGATTCCTCGAAAAGACGCACAAGCTCTTATTGACAGTTATTTTGAAAGTTATCCGAAAGTCAAAGAATTTATGGACGAACAAATTCAAAAAGCACAAAAATACGGGTATGTAGAAACAATGTTCGGACGTCGTCGCTATTTGCCCGATATTCACTCACAAAATGCAACAGTTCGCGGTTTTGCAGAACGAAACGCCATAAATGCTCCCATACAAGGAACGGCTGCCGATATTATGAAAAAAGCAATGATAGAAATTTATCGTACGATGCGTGAAAAAAAGATGCAGAGTAAACTCATTATGCAGGTACATGATGAATTGAATTTCGATGTTGCACATGACGAACTTGAAAGTATGCAAAAAATTATTCAGGACGGTATGCAAAACGTGGTAGAATTATCCGTCCCCTTATCAATTGAAATGGGAGTTGGTGCAAATTGGCTGGAAGCTCATTAACACAATTATAATGGTGAATTACCATTTGCACACACTGTGATGTATTTCACATAATACAAAATAAAAGCATTATTGGTAATGAAACCACTCCGAAAAGGGTCTTTGTTACCAACATCTTTGGCATAATTCAAAAAAAACTCATTAAAACAAAAACGTACACGTACTTCAAAAAACCTCATTGGGAGCAACCTTTGAGCAATACAATAATGCAATTGGATTAATTCTCGTGAATCAAATTATACAATTCTTCCAAATCGGGAGTAAGAATTATTTCGCTTCGTCTGTTTTTTGCACGAGCCTCAGGCGTGTTTGTTGTATCAACCGGCATATATTGCCCGCGTCCGGCAACCGTAATTCGGGAACCTTCGATGGAAGCATTTTGCAAGAGAATTTGGGAAATTGCAAGAGCACGTTCTGCACTCAATTCCCAGTTACGTTTCGAACCGCCGGTATTGTCGGTATGCCCTTCAACCATAATGTCTATATCAGAATTCTGAGCCAAAACTTCAGCTAACTTCCGTAACGCATCTTGTCCTTTAGGAGCAACATCACTTTTTCCGACATTAAATAAGAGAGCTTCGTCAAGCAAAACATATATTTTACCATTTC
>CAZLCY010000231.1:0-3785 GCA_964558075.1 uncultured Bacteroidales bacterium | reverse complement strand
AACACATACAGATTTTTATTTTTTTCGTATTCAATAGGATCCGAGAATCGTTCTTTTTGAACTCGAGTCATATATAAAATATCGGTTTCAGGTAGAATTGTGTGTAAATCAGTATCTTCATTGAACGGAACAGCATGGGCATTAAGAATTTTTTTGTATTCTATTGGTAAACACAGTTCTTTGGGTGAAACCAGATTGAATTTTGGTGAAAAATTCATCATTGCCATTAATAAGGAATGAACTGTTCGACCGTATTTAAGATCGCCAATCAATGAAATGGTTAAATTATCGAGTTTTCCTTGCGTTTTGTATATCGAATACATGTCCAGCAAAGTTTGTGTGGGGTGCTGATTGGAACCGTCTCCGGCGTTGATAATTGGAACCGGAGAAATTTCGCTTGCAAATTTTGCTGCACCATCGTGTGGGTGTCGCATAATAATAAGGTCGCAGTAATTAGCAACCGTTAAAATAGTATCTTTGAGCGATTCACCCTTTGTTGAACTAGATGTGTTGCTGTCGGAAAAACCGATTATTTTTCCGCCTGAATGATTTACTGCACTTTCAAAACTAAGACGTGTTCGTGTTGATGGCTCGAAAAATAATGAACCGATAACTTTGCCTCGGAGAATGTTTTGATGCTTGAGAACTTCAAACTCTGAAGCTAATTGAATGATTTGTAAATATTCCTCTACCTTGTAGTCTAGAATTGAGACTAAACTTTTTCCTTTCATTGAATATAAATTATAAAAAAAGCTGATAAAAAAATCAGCTTTTACATTATTTTGCTTCTAAATCATCAAAATCAACATCGGAGAATGATTTTTCTTTTTCTTCAGTTGATTTGTTTGCATCTTGAACTTGGGAATTCTTTTTAATGAATTCTAATGCAGCCTGAAAGCCATCGTTAAAATTTTCAAAATCTTCACGGTACAGAAAAATTTTGTGTTTTTCGTAAGTAAATTTACCTTCACTCTGAAAAACACGTTTACTCTCTGTAAGTGAAAGAAAATATTCGCCGTTTCTTGATTGCTTAACATCAAAAAAATAAGTCCGCTTTCCGGCTCTCACTACTTTAGAGAATGCGTCTTCTCTATGGTCATTTTGTTGTTCTTGCTCACTCATGATAAATATTTTTTTTGTTCTTCTTTTTCAAAGATACATAAAAATACTCATATAAATTATTCAAATGGGGTAATATTTTTTGTTTTTTTTATTTTACTTGTTATAATAATAGTATTTTTACGCTGCAAATATAAAGAACAGTCGTAATAATTCATCTATAAATAATGTATTTTTTTTCGCAATATAAAAGGGGATTTTGGAATAAATACCAAAAAAGTATACCCGTTTTTGAAATGTTTATAAAAGATTGCAGTTATGTATTTCTAATGATTAAAAATATGTTGTTTTATTTGGGGTACATGAAAAAAGTGTGTGTGTTTTGCATTACCCGACTCGCGGTTCTATACTATATTAAAATTACGGTGTCTTGATTATACTATAACGAATAAAGTGCGTCGGATTTTTTTATATGCAGTTTATTGGGAGTATCTTACCGAGCAAAAGGAATATGCTTTTCTTACTTAATTTACAGAAAAGCATTTGCGTTACGAGTAGTTGTTGTGAATAATTAAATATCGTGATATTTTGGAATGGTTTAAAAATACAACAGTAAAAACAGAAATGAAACAAATAACAGAGGTGCTAAGAGAACACGAAATTGAATTGTTGCAAATATTTTGTCAGACTATTCATTTCGATTATGGACAATTGGATGAGTTGCGAAATAATATTGATAAAATATATGTTGTTGATGTAAATAACACACCGCAAGATTCCCCTGCTCGTACTTCACTCAACGATGCCGAGTATGCATTAAATACAATTGCACATACTTTTCTAGAAGAATTTTTACCGAAACAATCATAATTACTGACAGATAATGCGTATACGAAAAATATTTTTTTTCAGTGTCTTTGCCATAGTTCTTTTACATGGCTCATCTCTTTATGCACAAAAGCCCGATACGGTTTCTAAGCCCAAAATCGGGCTGGTTTTGAGTGGCGGCGGAGCAAAAGGTTTTGCTCACATTGGAGTGTTGAAAGTATTAGAGGATCAAGGTATTCGTCCCGATTATATTTCTGGAACAAGTATGGGAGCAATTATTGGAGCATTGTATTCTTTGGGGTATTCCCCGGACGAAATTTCTCAATTAAATGCACTCATAGATTGGGATAAATTATTTGCCGATAATATTTGTCTTGATAAAATTATTATGGAAGAAAAATATGAATCGAAACGCTATGTGTTCAATTTTAAAGTATTGGATTGGAGAGTCGGTTTGCCATCGGGGCTTATACAAGGGCAGCAACTTGACGTGTTACTCTCTCAACTTATGTGGCCGAATTATGAAAATCAGGATTTTGACTCCTTACCAATTCCTTTTAGTTGTATTGCGGTAGATTTATTGAGTGGTGAAACAATGGAACTAAAATCAGGTGATTTAGTGCAATCTGTTCGTTCGAGTATGTCTATTCCAAGTGTGTTTGCTCCCGTACGAATGGATTCTATGTTATTTATTGATGGAGGGGTTACTTGTAATTTTCCGGTTCAGGAGGTTATTGATAAAGGCACAGATATTATTATTGGCGTCAATATTGGCTTTGAAGACGATATTGATGCAGATGATTTTTTTTCTCTTACCAGTATTCTGATACGATCGGTTGCTTTATCGGGAATTCTTGATGCGAAAAAACAGGAACCGAAAGTAGATATTCTTATTACGCCGGATTTACAGGGATTAGGAGCTTCGGATTTTTATAAAGCACAGCAAATAGAAGAATATGGAAGAGTGGCCGCCCTCATGCAAATAGGTGATATTAAAGAATTATCGGATAGTCTTGATTTAGGTCCGCTTGTCGGAATTCCGAAGACTGCACCCGAAAAGCTACGCATAGATTTTTTTGAAGTAGAGGGCTTACATTCTTTAACCCCGGAATATGTTGTAGGGCAATCTCATTTAGTTGCAGGAACGTATTATGGGAAGAAAGATATAAGTGAAGCCATTGTGAGACTTTATGGTACTCAGCAATTCGAAAAAATAACGTATTCTTTGCAGAAACATACCGACAGTTCATATACACTCAAATTTACGGTAAATGAAAAAGGTAATGCATATTTTGGGTTTGCTCCATATTACAGTAATCAAACAAAAATTGCACTTAATTGCAATATTACCTTGCGTAATTTTTTATTGCCCGATTCACGTATTTTATTGAGTGGAACATTTTCGGAAAATCCTGCTACGCGGTTTGAATTCAATAAATATATAGGAAAAAACCAACGACTAATTAATTATTATTTTGCTCAATCATTTCGAAACAATTTGCAGTATTTTGAGGCGGGAGAAAGTATGGGGGACTATAAATATGTCTATGGAGCTGCCGGTACAGGACTTAAATATTCTTTTGCCATTAATCGGCAATTTGGTTTTGAAGGATTTTTACGAAACGAAAAAGTTGACACTAAAAGTAATTTGCGAAATGCTGTTCTCGAAGATGATTTTCCCGCTTTTCACTCTTCCGGTTTAGTCATTGCCGGTTTTTACTCGGTAAATACTACCGATGATTTATATATACCGACTCAAGGTAAAAATATAGAATTACGGTATGAATATAATCATACCCCTAATCTTACCTACAACATATCAGATGCGAGTAATAATCGTACCGAAAAAAAAGAATCGGTGTCTTTCTTATGTGCCAATGCCGAATGGTTTAGCTCCG
>CAZLCY010000230.1:0-3805 GCA_964558075.1 uncultured Bacteroidales bacterium | reverse complement strand
ATACATCGAAAATGTTTATTTATTTAACCATGCCTTAGGTCTTTTTTTATTTCCTGTTATTCTTTCAATTGGCTTTGTCGACCCCGAAATTATCTCAAACCAAACTCTTATTAATATAGGCTTGTCTGTAATTTCCATTTTTTATTTCTTTCGAATTATTCGAGGAATTCAAATAAGTATACGTGCAAATATTTCCATATTTTATATGTTTTTGTATTTTTGCACTCTCGAATTATTACCAATAATTATACTTGCAAAAATTGGAATACTTATAAGTAAAACATTTATATAATAACATACATAACAAAAAAAAACTATAAAACGTCGATAAAAATAATTATTAACATACAATTTGGATTATCTTATGAATATCACATACCTTCTCAATTAGGCGGGTATGATTATTGAAAATCACTTAATATAAACCTATGAAAATCAAAAAAATTCTAGTATCACAACCCAAACCTGCGACTGAAAAATCACCTTACTTTGACTTGGCAAAGAAAAATAATTTACAAATAGATTTTCGTCCGTTTATTCATGTTGAAGGCATTCCGGCTCGAGAATTTCGAAACCAGAAAATCAATATTTTAGAACATACTGCCATTATTTTAACAAGCCGAACAGCAATTGATCATTTCTTCAGAATCTGTAAAGAACTTCGATTAACCGTTCCTGATACTCTAAAATATTATTGCATTTCGGAAGCTACTGCATTTTATATTCAAAAATATATAGTATACAGAAAACGTAAAATATTTACTGCAAACGGCAAATTTGATAACTTAGTAGATATTCTTAAAAAACATTCTAACGAAAAATTTCTCATTCCCCTTTCTGATATCCACAAACAAGAAATACCGGAAAAATTAAATTCTGCAAAACTTACGTATACCAAAGCAATTTTATACAAAACAATAAGTAGCGATTTATCTGATTTAAAAGATATTGATTATGATGTTTTAGTGTTTTTCAGTCCATCGGGAATTGCATCATTAAAACAAAATTTTCCTGATTTCAAACAGGAAGACAAGTATATTGGAGCATTTGGTACAACAACAGCTAAAGCAGTAAAAGATGCAGGACTACGTCTGGACATTCCTGCACCAAATTCAAAAGCACCTTCAATGACAATGGCTTTGGAACAATTTATTAAAGATAAAAATAAAAAATAAATAAAGCATAATAATTAACTGGATGTCGAAAGATGATTGCATCTGACAAATTATATAAAAAAAACACGAATGAAACAATACGGCTTTCCAAAAGCCTACAAATTATGCTCAAAAAAAGAATTTGAAACGCTACTTTCAAAGGGAAGAACACTTGTTGTTTTTCCCTTTAAATTTATATGGCTCAGCAGTTCCGCAAACGATTCCCCAATTAAAATCGGCATAAGTATTCCCAAACGTTTTCATAAAAAAGCGGTAACCCGAAATAATATCCGTCGACACGTCCGTGAAGCACTTCGAACACAATGCTCTGATTTTTTTGTAACCTTACAGAACAAAAAACAAACAGTAAGCTGTTTGATTATATATTCAGACACAACAATAATTCCCTCTCAGGAAATTGCAAAAAAAATAAGAAGTGGGATAAAAAAAATAGTAGAAAATCATGAATATCATTAAATATATTTTTATTTTGCCTATAAAAATATACCAATGGCTTATTTCTCCATTTTTTCCGAGTTCATGCCGATATACTCCTACATGCTCAGAATATGGAATCGAAGCCATAAAAAAACATGGTGTTTTCAAAGGCAGTTCATTACTCACAAAAAGACTCCTGCGATGTCATCCATGGGGCGGTCACGGACATGATCCCGTACCTTAAACAAATTTATATGAAAAAAAAATCATCACTCATATTATCATTATTCGTACTTGTTTTTGCAAGTACCATCATTAGTTTATTTACATTTTTTGATGATACTAAATCATTTAAAACAGCAAAAAGTCTTGATATTTTTTATTCACTGTTTAGCGAATTGAATGAACAATATGTAAACGAAACAGACCCCGAAGAGCTTATATCAATAGCAATTGACAGCATGCTCTCTTCGTTAGATCCCTATACCAAATATATTCCTCAATCAAAAATTGAAGAATATAGAATCATGACTCATGGCGAATACGGAGGAATTGGAGCAATTCTTTCGTCTCAAAAATCTCGAAACTTCATTTCCGAAGTATATAAAAACTCTCCGGCACAAAAATCGGGCATTATGCCGGGAGACATTATTATAAAAATAGACAATCATTCTATTGACAATAAAACTAATGAAGAAATTCACGAAATACTGCAAGGAGAACCCGGAACATATATGAATATTGACATTAAACGATTCGGCGTCGATAGTCTTATTCATTTTTCAATACAACGAGAAAAAATTCAAATTTCAAGTATCCCCTATCATGGAATGATTTCATCAAACATCGGATATATAAAACTACGAAGTTTTACTCAAAACTGTTCTCAAGATATAATAGAAGCTCATCAAGAACTTAAAAACAAAGGTGCGGAATCATTTATTATTGATTTACGGAACAATCCGGGCGGATTACTATTTGAAGCGATTCAAGTTGTTAACATTTTTGTTCCCAAAAACAATAAAATTGTGTACACCCGCGGCAAAAACTCACTTGCATCTCATGACTATTTCACCCAAAAAGAAGCAATAGATACTAGCTCAAAACTCATTATATTAATTAATGAAAAATCTGCATCAGCATCGGAAATTGTTGCAGGAAGCATTCAGGATTTTGATCGCGGAATTATTATCGGTGAACAAAGTTTTGGCAAAGGTCTTGTACAAGCTCAAAGAAAAATTGCCCACAATTCTTTGCTTAAAGTTACAATTTCCAAATATTATATTCCGAGTGGTCGATGTATTCAAAAAATAGATTATTCTCATAAAGATTCAGGCAAAAAATCACAATCAATCCCCGATTCATTACTCAGCACATTTTACACAAAAAATGGAAGACCGGTAAAAGATGGTGGTGGCATAGTACCTGATGTGCTTATTTCTGATATTGGAAATCAATCGAACATGCAAAAGATTTTACTGAAACAATCAGCTTTTTTACATTTTGCATCAACATATTTTTCTCCGGAAGACAGCACAAAGTACAGCCCCGAAACATTTACCGTTTCAGAAGAACTGTTTCAATCTTTCGTGACATTTGTAGATACAAGTGCCCAACTGACACATACAAAAAAGCAAACATTAATAGCACAACTTAAAGCAGAATCGGAGAAAGACTCACTTAATATAGATTTCGCAATTAAAGAATTACAAGAAACCATACACAGGCAAGAAAAGGAACAACTTATGGTAGAAAAAGATGCTCTCTCTCAAATACTTGGCAAAGAAATAACAAAATATTTCTTCTCGGCAGAAGGCTCTGTTACATATTTTTTACCACACGATACATACATTGATGCCGCACAAACATATCTCAATACGACAAAATACAAACGCATCATATCGGGTATAGAAGGAACACACAAAAAATAAGCAAAATTCATGCATTATTAATGCGGATTTGATTTGTTTTATTTTGATATAATAAAGCCTTGTATTAATTTTACCGCATCTGAAAATAATTGCATAAATAAAAATCAATAAAATATACATATGAAAATTTTAAAATTCGGTGGCACTTCAGTTCAAAATGCAGTAAACATTTCAAAAACAATTTCAATAATTTCGAAAAAACTTCAAGATGATACGATTGTAGTTGTTGTTTCGGCATTTGGCGGCATTACAAATAAATTAATAGAAGCAGGCAATTTAGCT
>CAZLCY010000229.1:0-3808 GCA_964558075.1 uncultured Bacteroidales bacterium | reverse complement strand
TAATGATTTGAGAGCTAAAAACAAGGCTTCTAATCCATTTGCAACACCAACGCAATAATCTTGCCCGATATATTGTGCAAATTCTCGTTCAAAAGACGAAACCTCTTCGCCTAATACATACCACCCTTTTGCAAAAAAATCAGCTACAGCCGATTGTATTTCCTTTTCTATGGCAGTATACTCGGCTTTAAAATCATTTGGTAATATCATAGTTTTTTATGTGTCAAATTTTGATAAAAAATCATTCATAGTAATGATTTGTGTTTTATTAATTTTTTTTAAAACTAATAAATCATTATCTCCGGTAATTAAAAAATTAGCTTTACCATCTTTGGCTAAATTAAGTAAAAAATTATCTTTTACGTCTCTACAAATAGAAATATTAGATGAGACTTGAATCAGTTTTCCGATATTTTCGATTAAATACATTATATTTTCCACATCAATGTGTGAAAAAAATGAAGCTAGTTTTGGTCTTTGCATAACCATTAAAATTTCTTCAATTAATTCTTTAGAAAAAAGCAGCTCAATTTGCTTATTATTTATAATCCCGTCTAATTGAGTATACTTACGTGAAATTAAATAACTTATCCAAAGGTTCGTGTCAATAATTATTTTTATTTTATTATTGATCATATCTGGATTTTCTAACAAATTCAACCTCTGTTGTTATGTCATTAAGAGTAGGTGGAGAATCAACATTTTTTCTTAAATCTGAAAGCATTTGAATAAAATCTGATTTCTTTTCTTTTTTCTTAATGCTTATTAATTTTAAATCAGCTAATCCTTTCAATATTTTTTTTGCTTTGGGATTTAGTATATCAATTGTAAATGTTTCCATAATTCTACATATTTTTCTTATACAAAGATAATGTGTTTTAAAAAGGAATCAACTCTTCTTTACAAAAATATTCAGCAGATTATTACGAGAAATAAAATTCTCTTTTCCCACACAACCGCCCATTTACAATTAATTCAACACGATGCTTCCCCGGATAATACACACGGGTTGTGCGGGGTTGGAATGAATGTGTTTTAATTATTTTTTTTGTTTCGTATGCCGCATAAATATGTTCATGAACGAAGAAATTTTTATGCGTATACCTGTTGTTTTTTCGTACAAAATGCAGACGATATTCTACCCGAATCATACAGGGTTTTGAATGAGAATTATGAACAGAACAGGAAAATTGCAATGGTTTATTTTTTGTAACATCAGCCGTGTGCACGACAAAATCACTAACCGAAACATGAGTTGAAGCGACAATTCCGCAGAGCTTCAATGCCCGTTCATTTCCTTGTTTGAGAAGTGTACGTAAACCGTATTTTATTATTTTGGCAGTAATAGGATGCGTATTTTTCCATTTTTCGCATATTTCAAGTACATATTCGGGGTTATCTTTTGAAATATCATTAAGATTATTTGCAACACTTTTTTGCACAAAAACCGAAGAATCAGTTTTGAGATTTTCCAAAATCGGCATAATCATTTGAGGAGATGCCATAAACTGCGGAATTTGTTTTCCCCAAGGTAATGTCGGACGACAACCTTCACTCGACAAGCGACGAACATTTTGGTGAGAATGATTTGACCAGTCATACATGTGCATCAAAGTTTCCTGAGGATATTTCATAATAAACGGACGAATCGCAAATTCACAACTCACACATTTTGTAATATGCTCTATTGCACGCATAGACACTTCAAACTCGTTCAATCCATATAATTCTATGAATTTCGGCACAAACATATAACCCAATTTCCAATCAGACTGAAGAGATTGTTCGGTACGAGCACAAAATTTCTGAAGAATTTTAATTTGACCGGTATAAGAAAAAGGCAAACATGCATGTAAACTCACCGCAATATGCTCAATACGGTCAGTTAATTTTTTTTCTGCCCATGAATCCACATACACAGCATTTAAAAAAAGTTTCGTGTCAAGAGGATATATTGCGGAAAATTCATGCAGAAAAAACGCAAAAAAATCTTCCGAAAAAATATCCTTCAAGCGAGCCGACATATTTGTTACTCTTGATTCTTTCGTTTATTAATTTCATCCCGGATTTGAGATGCCAATTCATAATTTTCTGTTTGTATAGACTCATCCAGCATGGCATGCAACTCATCGTCAGAAGCAAACTGAATATGACTTTTCGGAGAATTAAAATCCAAGTCCGGCTCCTGAGAATGCTCCGGTTTCGGGGCTTGCGTTTGTGATTGAGATTGAGATGCCTTTGTCCCTTCTTTATCAATATCAAGGACTATTCCTGCCTTCATTAACACATCGGGAGAGGTATATATCGGACAACCAAATCTAACCGCTAAAGCAACAGCATCAGAAGTACGTGAATCAATTTCCACCGTTTTGCCGTCATTATGAACAATAATTTTTGAATAGAAAATCCCCTCCTGCAATTTATAAATCAACACTTCTGACATAGTTATATCAAAACTTGTTGCCATTGTTTTAAACAAATCGTGCGTTAAGGGACGCGGCGGCTTCATTTTTTCCAATTCAATAGCTATAGCCTGCGCTTCTGCTCCACCAATAATAATAGGCATTCGTCTCTCACCACCTTCTTCAACAAGAATTAACACATACGCATTATCCTGCGTTTGACTATATGACAACCCTAATATTTGCAATTGTACTTTTATCATGAAAATGACTTTTTTTTCTTTGTACGTCTAAAATTCAAAGATATTATTTTTTTTATTATCTGCCATAGGATTCAGCGGATTCAAATAGGATATTTTACTAAACTATCTATTTTAATAAAAATATTAGCGTTGATTTTCCAAATCTAATTCAATTGAACGGAGCGTTTTAGCATACAATTTCACAAAAGGAATCATGCCATACGTTTGTTCCAGCGATTGTTTAATATTTTTAGACATATCTATAAAATTCGGCTCATGCATCAACAATGGTTTAAAGGATACTGTATCGAAAGTCATAAAACTAGCTGTTGTTGCAACAGGTGAATGTTTATGTTGGTTGATAAATGAATCTAAATATGCAACATTATCATCATGGAATTGATCTAATTGTGAAATATAGACAATTCGCAAAGAATCATAATTTTCAACAGCAGCACGTTCTTTCTTGTAAGCATATAAAACAGAGTCAACAATTTTTTTACGTTGTTCATGCCAGCGATACAATTCTTGTAATGCCTGAGTTTCAGGAGAATTTCGCACATCTGCATATTGCATATGTGCAGTATCATTAATATGGATTTCTACGTGAGAAACACTATCGACAAACATATGCAAAGATGAAGACATGTTTCGATACAAGGACACACGAACAAAATCAGAATATTGATTTATGTACGAAAACATAAATTTTCCTTCTGTATCGGTATACGTACTATCAAGTTCTCCCCGTATAGAAATATAGACCGGTTGAGAAGAATAATCGGCTACTGTTCCTGAGACTTTCCATACATTATGGGTGTCTGTACAGGAAAATGTAGACAAAATTAGAAGTGATACGATCACTAAAACACTATAATTTAAACTCTTACACATATTTTACACGTTTTATTAAAAAAATTGCTAATAAGATTTGCAATATACAAAAAAATTGTATTTTTGCACCGGAGAAATGGCAGAGTGGTCGAATGCGGCGGTCTTGAAAACCGCTGTGCGGCAACGCACCGGGGGTTCGAATCCCTCTTTCTCCGCCACTCTGAAAACAAAACCCTGACTTTTAATAAGTTGGGGTTTTTTTGTTTGGAATATTTCCTAATTCCTAATCCATTTTATTCCGAATAGCATGAATTAGAAATTTTCAAATTA
>CAZLCY010000228.1:0-3835 GCA_964558075.1 uncultured Bacteroidales bacterium | reverse complement strand
ACATATAATCTTTAAATTCCTGAACATCTTTTGCATAGGAACCGACATGCTTCATCAGCATATTCCGTGAATACTCCAATCGAGAAAGAATCCACAACAAATGTTTTTTTTCTTCTTGTTCTGCGATGTTCTTATTCATATATTCAAAAAAAAAGCCCACTTAGGGGCTTTAAAAAAATTAAAACTAATACAACCTATTTCTGTAAATAATTTTGCACGTTTGTTTCAATACGTTCCACAATATTCGAAATATCAGATTTCACAAATGCGTCTCCGGTAATATGTTCATAAAGTTCAATATATCTCTCGCTTACCTGCGTAATAAAATCCTCCGACATATCAGGAATTGCTTGCCCTTCTTGTCCCTGAAAACCATTTTCAATTAACCACTGACGCACAAATTCTTTTGATAATTGTTTTTGTTGCTCACCATTTTTCAATCGTTCCTCATACCCTTCTGCATAAAAATAACGAGACGAATCTGGCGTATGAATTTCATCAATTAAAACAATTTCTCCATTCACTGTACCAAATTCATATTTTGTGTCAACCAAAATCAAGCCTTTATCAGCAGCCATTTCGGTACCGCGTTGAAATAATTTACGCGTATAGTCTTCTAATTGAGCATATATATCAGCATCAACAATACCTTGATTAATTATCTCTTCACGACTTATATCTTCGTCATGTCCTTCCATTGCTTTGGTTGTCGGCGTTAAGATTGGTTCAGGAAATTTCTGATTTTCAACCATCCCATCCGGCATTGGCACACCACACAAAGAGCGTTTTCCGGCTTTGTATTCGCGCCAAGCATGACCGGTTAAATAACCTCGGATAACCATTTCTACCGCAAAAGGTTCTGCTTTTTTACCAACCGTTACATTAGGATCCGGACACGCCTCTTTCCAATTAGGAACAATATCGGCAGTTGCATCAAGAAACTTTGCCGCTATTTGATTCAACACCTGACCTTTAAATGGAATACCTTTCGGCAACACCACATCAAAAGCCGAAATACGATCCGACACCAACATTACCAATGTGTTGTCTTGAATAGTGTACACATCACGCACTTTTCCTTTGTACACCTTTGTTTGATTAGGAAAAGAATAATTAGATTCAACAATTGCTTTCATACCTTACTTGTTTTATTTGTTTTTATCGAATGCGGAAATAATTTTTTTCACCAAAGGATGTCGTACAATATCTTTTTGTTCAAAATAGATAGCATCAATCCCATCAATTTGTGAAAATAAATCGAGACATTGCACCAAACCCGATTTATTCTTATCAGGCAAATCAATTTGTGTAACATCTCCGGTAATTATAAATTTAGCATGTTCACCCATACGGGTAACAAACATCTTCAATTGATTCAATGTTGCATTTTGAGCTTCATCGAGAATAACATACGCATTATCCAATGTTCGCCCTCTCATATATGCCAAAGGAGCAATTTGAATAACATTATCAGTTAATAATTCTTGTAATTTTCGAGGATGCATCATGTCAAGTAATGCATCATAGAGTGGTTGCAAATACGGATTCAGTTTTTCCCGCATATCTCCCGGCAAAAAGCCAAGTTTTTCGTCAGCCTCAACAGCAGGGCGACACAAAATAATACGTTGAACCGATTTATTTTTCAGTGCCTGAACAGCCAAAGCAACGGCAGTATATGTTTTTCCTGTCCCAGCAGGGCCTATTGCAAAAATCAAATCATTTTTTTTCTGTTTGGTTACCAATTTTTTCTGATTAGGCGTTCTGGCTTTTATTGGTTTACCATTGTTTCCGAAAAACAAAATTTCATTATGCGGATCATCATGCGTATGGAGAGATTCATTACGTTCCGAAGTGCTTAATATATCGTGAATCTTAGCAATAGAAATGCCATGATGTTTATTGAGATAGTATAAAATTCCCTGAAATTGTACTTCAAAATAATCTATCTCCTTTTTGCTGCCAATAAGTTTTATTTCACTGCCGCGAGGAATTATTTTTAGTTTCGGGAAGAAAGATTTAATGAGGTTTATTTTTTCATTATCAACACCATAGAGATCAAGTGGGTCAATTGTATGTAGGGATATCGTTTGCTCTGTCATTATAATCTTTCAAAATAATATGTACATTTGAATCGCAAAAATACTATTTTATTCTTATTTTTACTAAAAATAATATCGAATAATGACAACAGTAACATTAACCACAGATTGGGGCGGCGACGGAATATATTCCGGTGCATTTAAAGGACGGTTGATGCAAAGCGTACCAAATATTCAACTTATTGACATTACCCACACTATAGATGCGCTAAATCCAGTAAAAGCGGTATATAGCGTACAAAACGGTTATTCTTACTTTGCCGAAAACACAATACACATTGTAGGCGTTGGTGGAAATATTGGGAACGTAACAGATACAAAACGCGAATTTATTTGCTTCGAACATAACAAGCATTTTTTTATCGGCCCGAATAACGGAATGTGGGAAATGATTTTCGGTGAAATTCCGAAATCGGTTTTTGCCATTTCCGGCACTATATCTCACGACTCTTTTCCTGAAATTGATGTTTTTTCCGAAACGGTTTCGCTCTTAGCTCAAGGAAAAAAACCCGAAGAAATTGGTACACAAACAAACTGCCGATTGGGGCGATTAGTTTCGCTTCCTGTACGTCGCAACAATGAATTACTCGGTTCGTTTCAATATTTTGATGTATATGGCAACGGTATTACAAACATTAGCAAACAGGAATTTTATGAAATGGCAGAAGGAAAGCAATTCTCTATTATTGTGGGCTCTGAGCGAACACAGTTTATAACCGATTTTATTGCTCATGATTATTCAGAAGGTGATTCATCAAAAATTCTTGCATTATTCAGTTTTACGGGTTTTCTGGAAATCTGTGTTCCCTCATCACAATTAACAAAGTTTTTACACATCGATAAAAACACCAAAATTCTTGTTCGGTTTTTTAATGATGATGAAGATGTAGAAGTTGAAAATGGAAGATTGTTTTAATGAGTCTCTGCCCCGAAAACCCAAAATACTGTTACTTTCAACTTATTAATTGGTAATTTTCACAAACAAACTCCCAATTAATAAATCTTCGAAAGCCTTTTCTTTGATGTTTTCCATGCAGAGACTTCTATAATCAAAACTTTACTTACACGCACTCATAATTTTATTCGAAAATAATTTTTCGAGAAAACATCAATAAAAAAATATTCCTGTAAGGTTATATTTTTATATCTGTCTCAATCAGTAAACAATAAAACAATACAGATATGAAAACAAAAAACACATTTTTACTTATAGCATTTTTTTCGCTTTTATCGGCGAATACATTTGCACAGAAAACTTCACAAAGCTTCACTGTAAATGGCAGTTGCGGCATGTGTGAAGAACGAATAGAGCAAACTGCCCTTAACATTGACGGAGTTTCATCGGCTGAATGGAACAGTTCAAACCAAAAACTTACGGTAAGTTTTGATGAGTCTGAAACAAATGTATCGGCAATTCAAAAATCTATTGCCGCAGTTGGTCACGACACAGAATTGTTTTCAGCAAATGATGATGTTTATGCCAATCTTCCGGGTTGTTGCCAGTATGAACGAAAAAAAGGTACTAAAAAACAAAAATCATCTTCTTGTAAATAAAATATAATTTTTATGACGTATTACATTTCAAAAACCATTAATTCTTCGTTCGAAGATGCAATTCAACGTGTTACATATGCCTTACAAAAACATGGATTTGGTGTTGTAACCGAGTTGAATATGCATTCAAAATTTAAAGATAAGTTAGAAATGTCTGATTAAATTCAAATGGATTATGATAT
>CAZLCY010000227.1:0-3906 GCA_964558075.1 uncultured Bacteroidales bacterium | reverse complement strand
ACTTTAAGGGGTGCTACTTTTATTTTGGTCGAGAATCGTGTAAATTAATGTATATGAAACGTTTTCTGTCTTTTCTGTTCTTTTTTCTTTCCATGTTTTCTTTTGTATTTTCACAGAATTATATTCAACACAAAGGTAAGGATATTTTTTTAAGTGGAATTAATCTTGCATGGATGGATTTTGGTAATGATCTCACAAATTTCGATGTGGAACGGTTTCGAACTATTATGCAAGATGTGTCTGATGCCGGAGGTAATTCTGTTCGGTGGTGGATACATATAGACGGACGAAGTACACCTACATATGAAAATGATACGGTTGTTGGTATTTCAGAAATAGCTCTCAATAACTTGGGGCTGGCTCTTGATATTGCAGCAGAGCATCAGATAGTTATTAGCTTGTGTTTGTGGTCATTTGATATGATGCACATAAAGAAAGATTCGGAATCAGAAGCTGTTGCTTTAGATAGGTTAACGAAAAACAGAATTCTGTTGGAAGATTCGGCAGCAACGCAAGCATATATTGACAAGGCTCTTATTCCTATGGTTGAGCGGTTTGCAGGGCATACGGCAATTTTATGTTGGGAGATTTTTAATGAACCCGAAGGAATGACAACTATTGGTAATTGGAGTCATATTGAAAATGTTGACATGTACTATATTCAGCGTTTTATAAATCGTTGTGCCGGTGCAATTCACCGAACAGACCCTGAAGCAAAGGTTTCTAATGGGAGTTGGAATGCAAAAGCAACGGTAGATATTGATGCAATTTCTTCGACGAACTATTATTCTGACGCAGCTCTTATTGCTGCCGGAGGTGATGCTGACGGAACACTTGACTTTTATATGATGCATTTTTATCCGCAGTATTTTGGAGACGCATATTCGCCGTTTCATAATACTGTAGAGTATTGGGAACTGGATAAGCCGTTATTAATTGGTGAATATTCTGCACATGGTATTATTAATGACGGGGACGGTTTTGCTCCAACATCTGAACTTTCTGCTACGGAGTCTTTGGTATTTCTTTTAGATAAAGGATATGCCGGTGGCTGGGGGTGGACATATACAAATCATGACGGTCATGGTGGGTTGAATGATATGCAGTATGTGATGGATTCTTTGAAAAATGCGTATCCCGAACTTATTACTATTCCCCGAGATTCAAATCATAATTATGCACCAAAGCATATTCGTGCTATTCCTGATACTGTTTTGTTTGTGAATTCAAATCCCGTAAATGCATATCTAAATTTGAATGACTTTTTTGAAGATGAAACAAAGTTAACTTATATAGTAAATGGGGAGGGACCGGTAATTCCGTCTTTGATTCAGGATTCTTTACTTTCTCTTAGTCTTTATGCTGATTCAATCGGTATATCTCCCTTTTTTGTGGAAGCTATTGATACGGGAGGAAAAAAAGTGTCTACACATTTTAATATTATGGTGCGTGATTCTGTTGTTGAGTCTGAAAATCTATTATTATATAGTATTGTTTCTGCTTCTTCTGATGAGAATACCGATCGGAGACGGGTATATGCTTCTGACGGTGATATGAGTACTCGTTGGTCAAGTGCATATAATGATGATGAGTGGGTACAGTTTGATATGCTTTCGATACAAAGTATTTCACGAATTGTTTTATTTTGGGAAGCTGCATATGGAGATGTGTATGATATTTTATTATCGACGGATGCTGTGCAATGGGATACAGTAATGCGTGTTGGTAGAGGAAGGTATGATGTTAATAATTTTGTAATACCGCAAACAGATGCTCGATATATTAAGATTCAATTTTATGAGCGTGCAACTCAGTGGGGGTATTCGTTGTATGAAGTTGAAGCGTATACTCATAATGGAGAGTCCGAAAATGTTAGTCCTGAAGCAGTGTGTTCTTTGTCGAATAGTAATTTGGATATCGGTTATTCTTTGAATTATACTGTCCCATTAAATAGATTTGTAGACGAAAATAATGATGTTTTACAATTTTCCGCAGAACAGCCTGATGGTGAATCAATATCAGATTGGTTGTCGTTCGATTCTATTTCTCATGTGTTGTCGGGAACACCTGAAGTGCAAGATACCGGAATTCATTATGTGAGAATTATTGCAACAGATTGGTTTGGTGAAACGGCTTGTCAGGATTTTTCGTTTACAGTTCTTCAGCCATCAACACCGTTATTGCATGAAAGTGAAAATATGGGAAAAATGAATGTATTTCCTAATCCTATAAAATCTAATGGTAGAGTTTTGCTTTCTTTTGATGACGTGCAATCTGCAGAAATTCGTGTTTTTATTATGAACAGTATTGGTTTGTTGCAGTTTAAACAAACAGTATTGCTTTCTAAAAATACTGCAAATTTTAAACTACCATCATCTCTTGCGATTGGAGTATATATGATTATTGTACAGACAGATGATGAGGTTTTTGTTCAAAAATTAATGATTCAATAGATGATAGGTGACATTATTTTAGTGTGTTGTATTATTGTACTTATAAATATTCCTTTTGGATATATGCGAGAAAAACAACAGAAATTTTCACTGGCATGGTTTGTTGCCGTTCATGTCCCGGTTGTTTTTGTTATTATTATTAAATATTTGTTTAGTGTACCGACAACATTACTTACTTTCCCACTTTTTTGCATTGCGGTTTTTCTAGGGCAATATTTCGGAGGAAAAATTAATATTGCTCAATTGTGTTCATGTTTAAAAAAATAATTATTATTACTATTAATTTTTTCAAAATGTCTGTTTATACTCGTATTATTCGTCCTGTTCTTTTTCAGTTTAATCCCGAAAGAGTACATAATTTTACTATACAATATTTATCTTTTTTATCGAAGAGTTCTCTAGTACGAAATATTGTTTCAAAAGCATATAGGTTACCAAAAAGTAATGATTTGTCACGTACGGTGTTTGGAATAACATTTCCCCACCCGGTAGGTTTAGCTGCCGGGCTTGATAAAAATGCTCAAGCATTTGATATGTTTGGAGCTATGGGATTTTCTTTTGTGGAAATAGGAACGGTAACACCTAAAGCACAACCGGGAAATGACAAACCTCGCTTGTTTCGATTGCCAAAAGATAAAGCTATTATCAATAGAATGGGTTTTAATAATAAAGGTGTTGGATATGCTGTTTCGCAATTACGGAAGAAAAAAACAAAAGTGATAGTTGGCGGTAATTTTGGTAAAAATAAAGTGACTCCAAATGAAAATGCTGTTTCTGATTATATTTCTTGTTTTGAGGAATTGTATGAATATGTTGATTATTTTACAGTAAACGTAAGCTCACCAAACACACCCAATTTACGAGAATTGCAGGACAAAGAACCCTTAATGCATATTTTGTCTTCGTTAATGGAACATAACAATGCTAAATCAAAACCAAAACCTATTTTGTTGAAAATTGCTCCTGACGTCTCACATAGTCAGTTAGATGATATTGTTGATATTGTGAAAACTACCGGAATATCGGGAATTGTTGCCACAAATACTACAATTACACGAGATAATCTAAGTCATTATTCTCCGGAATTTGTCGAATCTTTGGGAGTAGGAGGGTTAAGTGGTGCTCCCGAAAAAGATATGTCTACAGAAGTAATTCGGTATATTCATCAAATATCGCAGGGTACAATTCCTATAATAGGTGTTGGTGGGATAATGACTCCCGAAGATGCACAAGAAAAATTAAATGCCGGAGCAAGTTTGGTGCAATTATATACCGGTTTTATTTATGAAGGACCTTTGCTTATACAAAAAATTTGTAGGAAACTCTCGCACCGCCCTTAGTTTATAGAGATGTTTAAATATCAGATTTTCAATTTTTTACTAAAAACACTTAAAAAAAAATAAAAAAAATCTACTTTTTTTTTGTCTGTGGTGTGGAGAAAGTAAAAAGTTTT
>CAZLCY010000226.1:0-3925 GCA_964558075.1 uncultured Bacteroidales bacterium | reverse complement strand
ACAATAGGAGCACAACACAATTATTTTTGTAATACATGAATATGATAAACCTTCCGAAAAAATATATTTCTGTATTGGTGAACGATATATGAGCTTTTTTTGCTACTTTTGAGTGTGAAATATTCACGATAAATAGTACGTGTGAGATAGTGGGAATATAGGCAAGTGGTGGTGGATATTTACTAGTTACCATTTATTATGAAAAAAGATTGTGCGAATTAAAAAAAGTTGTAACTTTACTATTGATTGAAATGTTATAATATGTCAGAGTTTAAAGAAAAATACATAAACCCATTTACCGACTACGGGTTTAAGAGACTTTTTGGAGAAGAACCAAATAAGGATTTATTATTGGACTTTTTGAATGAACTTCTAAAAGAAAAAGAAGGAACAATTACGGAACTGTCATATCTGCCTAACGAAAAACTACCAATATCGGTTGGCGACAGACGAGCAATTTTTGATATTTATTGCACCAATGAAAAAGGCGAGCAGTTTATTGTAGAAATGCAAAAAGCCGAGCAGAAATTTTTCAAAGACAGAACAATTTTTTACTCAACCTTTCCAATTCAGGAACAAGCAAGAAACAAAGACAGATTTTGGAACTTTGAATTAAAAGCGGTTTACACTATAGGCATTTTGGACTTTGTTTTCGAAGAAAGCGAAGCGGACAAATACCGACACGATGTGAAATTAACCGACCAGGAAAACCACAAGGTGTTTTATGACAAATTAAATTATATTTATCTTGAGATGCCCAAATTTAACAAGACCGAAGCAGAATTGGAATCACATTTCGACAAGTGGATGTATGTTCTAAAAAATCTTCCAAAACTTGATAGAATACCGGTAGAACTGAAAGAAAAAATATTTTTAAAACTTTTTGAAACGGCTGAAATAGCAAAGCTAAAACCGGACGAGTATAAGCAGTATGAAGCAAGTGTGAATGCTTATCGAGATATTTTTAATATCAAAAGTACTTACCTTGAAAAAGGAAAGATTGAAGGAAAGATTGAAATTGCAAAAGAAATGATAAAGGACAAAGAACCTGTTGATAAAATAATGAAATATACAGGATTAACTGAAAATGAAATTAACGAATTAAAACAATAACAAATGGTAACATACCGCTGTCCGTCAGACTGTTTAAAAACCACCCTCTCAAAAATTTGTTGAATTCAGCATAAATGTGTATCTTTAAACATCAAACAATACAAAATAAACACGAATTATGTGTACATATATTCAGGGACAAAACAGGACACAAACCAAGCTGTTTGCACGCTGCCTTGATGATGATGCTGTTTCGCCGAAAAATGAAGTTCGATATCGCATATTTCAGCCATTTTCGACTTTATATTCGATTTAAAAGTCCGGATTAAAAGTTTCGTATTTTTTTCTTGGTATCCGAAAAATAATGTACTTTTATTAAAAATATAAAAAATGGCGGGAGGTTTTGAGACAGCTTGTTCCGATACTTTCGGAAGACTGACGTTGGCAAAAACTGTATGAAACCACCTTGCCTCTAGAAACAAAATAGAAAAACTTATAAAATGGCAATTTTTGAAATTGAAAAAGGAAAAGCAAAACGTGTTCGATTAAGTGAATTCAAATTAGAAAAAGAGCTTCAAAAATTAATTGAAGAAAATTTAGAAACAATATTTAATTGTCATTTTATTTCTACTGAATTTTCAACCGGAAACATACATTCCGGCAGAATTGATACATTAGCAATTTCAGAAGATAACAATCCGGTAATTATAGAATATAAAAAAGTAGCATCTTCCGATTTAATAAACCAAAGTTTATATTATTTACATTGGATAAAAGATCATAAAGGAGATTTTCAAGTTGCTGCAAATAAAGCTCTAAATAAACAAGTTGAAGTTGATTGGTCGGATATTCGAGTAATTTGTTTGGCACCTGAGTATAAAAAATATGATTTACATGCTGTTCAGGTTATGGGAGCAAATATAGAATTATGGCAGTATAAAGTTTATGAAAATGGCATTTTACATATTGAGGAAATATATAGACGAACACATACGACGATTCATGAAAAATTAGTTGATGATTATAATGGAAAAAATCCAATAATGGTAGAAGCGGGTAAAAAAGCTGCTCTGACAAGAAAAACTGCTGTATATTCTTTAAGTGAACATTCTGATAATTTAGATGAAACAGTTTTAGAGCTTTTTCATTCAATTAGAGATTATATTATTTCTCTTGATAGTTCAATTGAAGAAACACCAAAAAAACATTATATAGCATATAAAACAAGTCAGAATTTTGTTTGCATGCAAACGTATAAAAGGAAAATTACACTTTTTTTGAAATTAAATCCTGATGAAATATCAGATATTCCTAAACAAGGTAGAGATGTTAGAACTATAGGTCATTATGGAACCGGTGATTTTGAATTATCAATACATAATTTATCTGATTTTGAAGAAGTGAAATTTTTAATAAATGAAGCATATAAAAATATTGGAGGGTAAATTTTTGTTGCGTGTGAAAAGTATTTCAGTAATTATTGATTGTTTTGGTTGGTGATTTTTTTTGAATTGAATAAGCTCCCACTCGTGCACGAATCATTTCGTGTTCGTTTTATGTAAATAGGTAAAATCATCAATTTTCCGCAAAAGTAAATCATCAGTTTCCCCACCTTTACCCCGCAAATCTCAATTTACCCACTCTTCATCTCCTCCTCAACCTCATTTATCGCAATCAACAGTTCAAAAATACTGGAACATTCTGTGTGTGTCGATTTGTATGATAATGTCCATGCAGTTTCTGAAACGTCAATATGCGGAATATGGTGCTGTGCTTCGGCAATTTCATAACCATGCCTGTTGAGTGCTCGTTTGGTCCAGAACATGCGTATGGGTTCGCCCGAAATGCATATGGAGTGGGAGTGTTGATAGTTTATTTTGAAGAGTCCGCTCGCCCGGTCAAAATCGAATGATTGTTTTTTAAATGCCTGCTCAAAACTGCCGTTGAGTACTAAATCTTCGGGCGTGCCGCAGAGGAGTGGTTTGTCTGTTTGCATGAGCCAAATGCGATCTGCTACCTGAAGTGCAAGGTCGAGTTCGTGGGTTGAGAGTAGTATTGATTTGTAGGTTTGTTGTGCTAATTCTTTGAGCAGTTTCATTATCTCTATCCGATTGGGCAGATCTAAGTGTGCGGTTGGTTCGTCGAGCATTATGAAGGGCGTGTCTTGTGCCAGTGCTTTGGCAATCATTACCCGTTGTTTTTCGCCGTCGCTCAGGGTGTTTACAAAGCGTGAGCGAAATGCGGTTAAATCTACCTGTGTGAGTGCTTTTTCAATTTGTGCATGGTCGTGTTCGGAAAGTTTTCCTAACCAGTTGGTGTGGGGATACCTGCCGAGGGAAATGAGTTCGTACACGGTCATGTGACTTACGGCAATCTTTTCGGTGAGTACCACACTCATTTGTTGTGCAAGTTCGCGACCGTTTTGTGGTTCTAGGCGTTGGTTTTGTATGAAAATATCTCCCGAAAGTGATTTTTGCATGCCGGCAAGGGTGCGGATAAGAGTCGACTTTCCTGAACCGTTCGGGCCGAGTAAACAGACCATTTCGCCTTTGAAAATATGCAGATTCAATTGTTTGGCAATTGGAATGTCTCCTTTTTTGGTCTGGTATCCTATATCCAGATTGGGAGCATCAAGTATTGCCTGATATGTAATTTTTTCTGCATCCATTTAATACGATAATTGAGATTTCCGACTTTTAAAAATAACAAAAATAACAATAGGTGCTCCGAACAATGCGGTTACGGTATTTATTGGTAGTGTTGACTGATACCCGGGTAATTGGGAAATAATGTCGCAGAGTAATACTAAATGTGCTCCAATTAGTGCCGAGCTTGCAATAAGTATGGCGTGATTGGTGGTTTTAAATACGGT
>CAZLCY010000225.1:0-3988 GCA_964558075.1 uncultured Bacteroidales bacterium | reverse complement strand
GCATTACATACAATACAAAAGATGACGAGAAACCGACGTCTCGTCTCAGTAATAAAAACGATATTTCTCAACAAGAGACACATATTACCCGTATTCAAAAACAAAATGGATTACAAGGCGTATACTATCGCGTACAAATATCTGAAAGTAATAGTTTGGTAAAGGTACAGAGTTATTTTAAACGATATAAAATTCAGGACAATGTCGTAGTTGAACGAATTTCGGGTTGGTACAAATATTCAATAGAACATCTTACCACCTATCTCAATGCACGAGATTACCGAAATTCTATTTGGAATGAAACGCCTATTAAAGATGCTTTTGTGGTAGCATATAACGGAGAAACCAGAATTACCGTTCAGGAAGCATTAATGCTCACAAACCAACAATGGGCACAATAAAAAAGAACCCGTGCGGGAAACTAATTTGAAAAACGGTAACCATGAGACAGATAACTGTCATATTATTATATTGTATATGTGCTCTTTCCACTCAAGCTCAAAGTGAAGAAGAAGAAAAAACAACTTCGCATTTGTATTCTCTTATATTTCAAGAATACGAATCGGCATACTCCTCAGACTTTTTCTTCCCGAAATTTTCAATAGGAACCGGAATTTTGTCGTTTCACGGCGATGCAAACAATAATTATTCACGAGATTTCACAAATGGATTACCGGGTTTTCACATCGAATTAGAACAAGAACTTTCCCCCTACTATTCAATAGGTTTTCGCTATATGCGAGGAAAAATATATGGAGACAAAACTATTCCAAACACCAATTTGGTATTCAACTTTCAATCTCAAATTTCTGCTTACAGCACATTCGTTCAATACAACTTCGGAAAGAACAAACACCTGTACCCATACCATATGCGAACGCTCTCACCTTTCGTGCGAATAGGCTTAGAAGTACTGCAAACACCCGAACCATGGGGCGATTTATATACTAATGATGATTATTTATACAAATGGACAGACGGTTCGTTTCGAAACATTCCACAAGACCCGACCACTGCGTATCAATCAGAAATTTTATTCAGAGATTATGTGTATGAATCATCATACATTCGAGAAAACATTGATAATGTAGACAATTATTCACCCTTAGTATTATCTGTTCCCCTTGAATTTGGTGCAAATTTTATTCTTTCGCCACAATGCAATTTGAATGTCGGGTATCAATATCACATTGCATTTTCAAACAAATTAGACAATATTAGTACTGCCGGAGACAATTACACCGAAAATCCGGAACGAAAAGGAAGTGTTATTCCTGACGGAATTTCTTACGCATACGTTAGTCTCACCATTAATATTAACAATAGAAAACAAGATCTCTATGGAGATACAAGTTCCGCTAATAAATATTACAATTATTGGGATGCTGACAATGATGGGGTTCCCGAAATTATTGATGAATGTCCGTTTACACCGGAAAATGTAGAAGTAACAGCAACCGGCTGTCCAATTGACTCAGACAATGACGGTGTGGGAGATTATATTGATGTGGAAAATAAAGCCAATGCATTTTACCACGATAAAGCAGGGAAAGGCTTCAGCAAACAAGACATTATCGACATAATGTTGGCAGGAGAAACAATTTCGCATGAACAAATTTACCGATACTACCCCGACCTGCTCAACGGAGGAACAGTATTTCGCCAATTTTACAAAAAAATACCACATAAATTCAGAGCAATTGACAGCGACAGAAATTTATATATAGATATTGAAGAACTTTTACATGCAATCGATACATTTTTTGATGAAGGAGATAATGCGGGTATTGGTTCGCACTTAACTGTTGAAGATTTATTTGAACTCATTGAATTCTTCTTTCTTCAATAAGTTTATTTTTAAGATTTTTTATATCCGCACTTTACGCACAGGATTGATAGAAATTAAACGCTTCAATCCTGTGTTTTTTTTTATCCATCAATGTAACAAACGGAAATACGAACACAAATCCTTTAATATGCTTATCTGAAGCTAATTTTCAATTCAATATACACATTCCGGCTAAAAATCTAAAAACAGAACATATTATTTTCGAAAATAATTATAAAAACTTTAAAGATTCAATATTTTTTAAATAAAAAAAAACAAGTAATTAATTAAATGAAATGCTGTATGAAAAATAATGTGTAATTTAACGATACGGTCTTATTAAAAAATACTATTAATATTATGGTTATTAGCATGCGGTCATACGAAACAAAAAAAACAAACATAATTCAAATATAAAAATTAAGAATATGAAAATTAAGAATATGAAAAAAACGAAAATCATTTTACTATTAGTTCTCAGTTTATACATACTCACAAACTGCAATTGTCATTATTGTACAGATAACATACGTGCAGAAAATGAAAAAATCCCGTATCAAAATAAAGAATTGGTAGAATTTACAAATGACACGCTCGGTTCTGTTTTTGACACAGTTTATGTGGAGTTAGGCAGTCCAAGTAAAAAAGCATATGGATGTAATGGAGGTAATGACGATGATAATTATAAATGTGGTGCTTCTAGTATAATATCCTATTCAAATTTTTTTTATTTAGAAATTTCGCAAGGTTCAAATTTTTATCAAAATGAAATTGCATACTTTTCTAAAGATATTTATTCTTCATTCCCTGAAAAAGTTACATTTTTTCTATAAAAATAAATATATCAAGGGATTTCGAATTAATTTTGAAAATGATACTTTAGGCTCATTAATTTGGCAAAATAATATCAATATTGATTCAACATATATTTACAATGACTATTATTTTATTGTAGATCCTGAAATCAAACTACTTCAATACTCAACCATATACAAAGACGGCACACGAAGAATTTGGCGATTGAATGAATAACTCCGGCAGCTATGTAACAATATGATATTTGTAATGATATTTTTATGAAAAGAATCATCCTATTCTTCACACACGCAATATCTGTTTTTGCAGTCACAAACTGCAATTGTCATTATTGTACAAATAACATTAGTGCGGAAACCGAAAAACTTATTATACTGAAATAATAATTTAAAATAAATTGTACATTTGGCTGTGAAATATTTTCACAGCCAAATTTCTTTATAAACATATGATGAAAAAAAATTAATAGGTTTACTTCGAAAAATAGGATTGATCAAATATATGGACTATCTCAGGTTTATAATAATCTACCTTAAATCAAGGAAGCTTATTAAATCTTTCCGAAATAAATATCCCAATGTAAAAACCCCTCCGCCATTTTATATTTACGAAACATTTGGCATCGACTACTTTAAATATTATGAAGGTGGTAAAAGAACTGCTATTTGGTTAAAACAGTTCTTTGATAAACACTCAAAAAACACTGATTTAAAAATACTTGACTGGGGTTGTGGTCCTGCTCGAACAATCAGACATTTTAATGAAATATATGGAGATTCTTGCTCTTTATATGCATCGGACTACAATAAGAAATATATAAAATGGTGTAGCGAAAATATTGATAATGTTACATTTAAAAACAATGAATTAAAACCTCCACTAAAATTTGAGAGCAACTTTTTCGATGTTGTTTATGGTATTTCAATATTCACTCACTTATCTCATGAAATGCATATAGCGTGGTTTAATGAATTATTCAGGGTGCTAAAACCGGGTGGAATATTATTCCTGACGCTTCATGGAAAAGCATTTAGGGAAAAGCTTACAAAGTCAGAAAGAGAATTATTTGATAACGAAGAACTTGTCATAAAAACAAGTTCAAAAGAAGGTCATAGGACATATGCTGCATTTCAACCTGTTTCTTATGTTAAGAATCTATTAAAAGAGAATCAACTTCTTGAACACATCGAAGGAAAAGTCAAAAATGATAAACCTGAACAAGATATCTGGATTATGAGAAAAAAATAAATTTTAGTCACAATCCTTATACACTGCCACCGTATCCCCTTCACGATAGTCCTGTACAACATATCGTTCATCAGAAAACTTTTCTCGTAATATACC
>CAZLCY010000224.1:0-4031 GCA_964558075.1 uncultured Bacteroidales bacterium | reverse complement strand
GTTGAATCTTTATGAATATTCCCGAATACAGACTTGTATTCTGATATTTTATGTGATAAAACTTGAATTTGTTGCGGTGCAAATTGTGCAGAATCGACTTTTCGTTGGAGTTTTGTACAATCTGTACGCAAACTCATAGTTTTTTCTATAGCAAAAAAATAACTGAGCATATATATCAATATGCCTGATATAACAACTGTGTTTAATAATTTTTTGCCCGACATGTTTTTCATTTCACGAAAATTTCAATAATAAATAAGGCATTTTTTTCACTTTCGTTTTTACTGAAATCAATTAAATGCACTGAATTGCTCCATTTTTCATCCTGTAATTTTTGTATCCAATTATGTACTGATGTTATATCATATGCGAACCCTCGAATTATGGCTGTTTGCGTTTTAAAAGAAATTTCTTTTTCGTTTCGTATATCGTGTAATAACGGATTATAGTCGATTCGTTCTAATATTAAATCTTTCGGAAGAGTTGCACCAATTCTGTCAAAATGATAGCTGTATTGAGTGTGTGATTGAATATTTATATGAGATAAAAGAGTTCGTATTTGGTCATATTCATATTGTTTGTGTTGGTATGTTTGCAATATATAACTGCTTTCATTGACCTGTTCGACCAATTCCTGATGTTGTGAAAAATAGTGATTATACAAAAGAGTATTACCAAGTAATAGTACAAACAAAAAAATAATTGCCGTGATGCCACTTTTTTTTGCGATGGTTCGGAAAAAGAAATCTTTTTTTGAATGATGAGCATAATTATGTGTTGACGTTTTTAAAAACGAACTTTGGAAACATTCAAATGCCAAAAGATAGGCAAATAACACATCAGATTGAATAGTTTCATTCCCGCATTTAATAGAGCGGACAGGAGTTGTGCTTGATTTTCTATCAAAATTGTATATAGAATTGTGTGTAACCGAAATGTTCCAATGTGGAATAGATGGTAAATTATCAATTGAAATGTAATGATGAGCGTAGATATAAGCTTCTACACCTAATTTCAGATGAATTATTGTGTGTCCTTGCTGAATGAAATTATTGTGAATTTGTTGAATGAGCTGCTTTCTCGCAAAAGACACAATTGCTCCGTTCTCTACAATAGTGTAATGTCGAATAAAATCATGTTCCGAAAAATCTTTGAAATGTTCGGTAATATCTATTTCAGAAATGTTTGTCCCCTCAACAAAACGAGATATTATACCTTTCCCGTCAATATATAAAGCGAGAGGTACTTGTGTGTCAATTTTTTCAAAAAGCTCTTGTTCCGAATTAGTTTTGAATGCAGACTGAGAAAGATGTAATTGTTTTTTTGTCCGTTCAAAACCGATAACAGTATATTCCACAGATTCTCCATTCATATACATTGCAATGCATGTGATTTTTGAAAGAGAACAAAATGTTTCATCTATGGTATGTTGAAAAGCATGCAACATATTAATAAATAATAGTTGGTTTTATAAAAATATCTAATTTCGAATTCGATTTTGATTTTTCGCGAGAACTAAAGAACCATTTTATTATTGGAATGCGGGATAAAAATGGAGTTCCTGATCCGGTATCTGCATTTTCATTCCTTTCGAGACCTCCCAATAGTACCATTTCACCATCTTTTACACGAATAAGAGATTTAAATTTTCTATTAGTAGAATTTGGCGGACTATTATTACTTGAAGAACTTTTAAAATCAGTTTGAGTGACATTAACTTCCAATGTTACCTGTCCGTTTCCCGAGACAATAGGTTTAATAGAAATAGTTAAATCGGCATTAACAGGTTTGTATTGTGTTGTTTTGGTTTGAGATGTTGATGCGTTTGCTATGGTATTTATTTGTTCTTCTGCATAATAACGTGTTTCGCCACTGCTAAGCGTTGCTTCATGACCGTTTAATGTTGAAAGTTTTGGTGTTGAGCGAACCTTTATGATACCATTTTGTTCGAGAGCTTGCAGTTGTAAATAAAAATCATGAGATACTTCTCCTATTGAAAACCAACCGTATCCGTTAAAACTGTTTAGTAAACGACTAATATTTTTTGAATCCAAAGTTATGTCAACCCCGGGTAAAAAAGTGCCGCTGGTTTCATTTTGAGGTGTTCCTCTGCCTGAAGTAATTCCCGTGGAAATTTTGTGCGTTTTTAAGACGTCCACAATCATTACCTCAATAAGAACAACAGGTACTGTTTTGTCAATGTTGATAATGAAATTTTCAAAAGATTTTATTTTTTCCGGTGAACCCGTTACCAGTATACTGTTGAGTTCTTCAAATTCTATTATTTCAAGACCTTCTTGTAATTTTCGCGGAAAATATTGTTTTAATTTTTCGACCGTTCGGTATTTTAATTGAATTAATTTAACCTCTTCTAAGCCATTTGTTTTTTCTTCTCCCAGTAAATAGACGCCATATAATTTTTTGTATGAATATTCGGTTCCTTTATATAAAACTTCAAGTAATTCGTCAAAGGTTATTTCTTCTGCAACAAGAGTGCGTTCTATATTGAAATCAGATAATATATGATATTCGACGGGTAATGCATTTGCAATAACTTGCACAATTGTGTCTAATGGCACTTTGAGAGCTTGAATAGAAATAGTTTGTAGAGAGGTGTCGATAATTGAAAAAGCAAAACGATAATCATTTTCTTCAGTTCCATTTTTTTGCCTGCTTGCGGAACGTGAAGAACGAGTACTCGGTCGTTCCGGTATATTGTTATTTGATAGAATAACAAAAATATCATCAGATTCATGTTCAAAATCAAGATTGTTTCCAAAAGAAATATGTTCAATAATTTTATCAATTGGTTGATTTTGAATGTAGCCCGATACTTTATTGTTTTTTATATCTGTACGAACAATAATGTTTTTACCTGAAATTTGCGTAAGTTTTTTTGCAACATATTGTAATGTATCGTTTTCTAAATCTACAGTAAAAAGATTTTCATCTGTTTGAGAAACTAAAATTGGTTTTCGTTCATATTTCGTAGGTGGAGGTGTTGGTTTTGTGTATTTTTTAACAACAATAATATTACCGAATAATTCAATATCCAAATCGTATTCTCGTACTAAAAAAACTAAAACATCTTTAAATTTTACATTATTAAAATTATTAATAATTGTTGCCTGTAAGCCATTTTCAATACTTATATTAATATCATTTGCAATAGCAATACCCCGTAAAAATTCTTGAATAGACACATTCGTAACAGATATATCTAATGAATCATTTAACACAGGAACGTGTTCGGATAAGGAGTCCAATTGATATTGAATGTTCTGAATTCTATTGTCTTGAGCGTTTGCTCTGAACACACAGAATACACAAAGTAAAATAAATCCTGTTGCTCGACTAATTTTCATGTACCATGTTTTTTGATTAAGGATTTGCAAGTTACAATTTTTTTTCATTATATATTATACACTTAAAACTATTGGATATATTTCTTCCACAGAAGTTGTTCCCGAACGCAACAATTCATAAGCAGATTGTTGTAATGTTGCAATCTTTTTATCATCTATAAAAGATGCAATATCATAGCTGTTGTTTCGTATACATGTTGCAAAATCGGAATCGATAGGAATTATTTCATATAACGCTTTACGTCCTTTATAGCCCGTATAGAAGCAATGTTCACAACCAACGGGTTTATATATTGTATGAATACCGTCGGGAATGTTGTGTACATGAGGTAATAATGTGGGTATAAAATCAATTTCTTGTTTGCAATGCATACATAAAACACGAACCAGACGTTGAGCTATTGATAAAATTAAGGTGTTTGATAATAAATATGCCGGAATACCCATATCAATTAAACGAGAAATAGTTCCCCATGCTGAATTGGTGTGAATAGTTGAAAACACCAAATGACCGGTGAGAGCAGAACGAATTGCCATTTGTGCAGTTTCGGCATCTCGAATTTCACCAAGCATTATAATATCCGGGTCTTGTCGTAAAAAGCAGCGTAAAGCCCTGGAGTAATTAAGCCCGATAGCCTCATTTACCTGAACCTGATTTACTCCTTC
>CAZLCY010000223.1:0-4079 GCA_964558075.1 uncultured Bacteroidales bacterium | reverse complement strand
GTGGGAACAAGGCTAATTGCCCGACCCACTCTTTGATTCGTGTCCCGGCACTAAAACAGAATGGGCTTTTGATTATCTCGGGAATATTTTTTCGTGTACGGCAACCGTAGGAAAAGCCGATGAGAAACTCGGCACATTTTACCCAAGTGTTAGTTTAGATACCAAAACAATAGAAGAATGGGAAGAACGTGATGTTGTATCAATAGAAGCCTGTAAAGATTGCTCTGTACAATTAGCCTGTGGCGGTGGGTGTGCATCTGTTGCGAAAAATCAAAGCGGTTCGGTATCATCATCGGATTGTAGACCGGTGCAAGATTTATTGGAATTAGGAATTGGAACTTATTTTTCGAAATAATTATGGACTGTACCCGATGCACAACAAAACAATGTCAGAATCTGACGGAATGTACTTCGCTCAAAGTTGATGCGGTTGGAATTGCAAGTGAATATTTGAGCGATGACAACCAAAAAATTGTCCAGTCTGCTGCAAAGCTTGTCGATAACGGACGAGGCGGAACTTTAGGTCGCATTGAAGAACTTGCGGAATTTTGCACTCATATGAATTTCAAAAAAGTGGGAATTGCCTATTGCTGGGGATTAGAGAATCTCGCAACACAATTAGCAACCTATTTACGAGAACAAGGTTTGCGAGCTATTCCCGTACGTTGTACAACCGGGGGAATATCGCAGGCAGAAACAAATAGCACGAGCACCATTAAATCGGTATCGTGCAATCCGCTTACGCAAGCAGAACAATTAAATACAGAACACGTAGATATTGCGGTTACACTTGGGTTGTGCATGGGACATGATATTTTATTTCAACAACAATGCAAAGCTCCGGTCACCAATATTTTGGTGAAAGACAGGGTGTATAATCACGCACCGTTTGATTTTTTTAACAAATAATACAAGGAATTATGAAAGAGATTAACGAACAAGAATTTGAAAACGTAGTGCTTAAAGGCGGAAAAGTAATAGTAGATTTTTACTCTACAGAATGTCCGCCTTGTGAAGCCTTAGCACCAAAATTTGATGATGTTGCACATTTATATGGCGAACATATTTCATTTGTTAAAATATTCAGACAAGGCAATAGAGAACTTGCCGAAAAACTTGGTGTGCAAGGCTCACCAACTGTTCTCTTTTTTGACGACGGAAAACAAGTTGCTCCCATGATAAGTGGTGGTATAAAAAAATCTGAATTAGTTACCATATGTGATTCAATGATACCGGCCGAGGCATCACAAAAAATTCACGATTCCATAAAACCCGTAAATACGCATTGCGATGCTCTCATTATTGGTGGCGGCCCAGCCGGATTAGCTGCGGGATTATATTTATGTCAGGCAAAAGTAAATACCATATTGGTAGACATTCAACTTCCGGGCGGTCAAGTTTCAACGACTCATCAAGTATCAAACTATCCGGGTTTTATAGAACCTCAACCCGGCTTTATGCTTTCGCACTATATGAGCGAACAAACAAAACTATGTGGCACAAAATATAAGGTTGCGGTTGATGTTGCACAAGTTGATTTACAAAACAAAACAGTAGTAATTGATGATTTTGAAACAATTACGGCTAAAAAAATTGTTATTGCAAGTGGTGCACGACCTCGCCCACTTGGTATTCCGGGAGAAAAAGAATATAAAGGAAGTGGCATTTCATATTGTGCAACCTGTGATGCAAAGTACTTTGACAATAAAGAAGTAATTGTTGTGGGGGGAGGAAATTCTGCGGTGGAAGAAGCTGATTTTATTTCAAAATTTGCTTCTAAAATTACTATGATTCACCAGTTTGGTGAGCTTACAGCAAACAAACAGGCAGCACAAAAAATTATTGATAACCCGAAAATTTCAATTTTATATAACAGCGAACCGCGTGCATTTAGAAAAGAAAACGGAAAAATGCATGTTGAATACGAAAATCTAAAAAGCAAAACAAATGAATCTATTACGGCTGATGGTATTTTTGTATTTATTGGCATGCAACCAAATACATCTTTATTTGATTCACAATTAGAAACGGATGATTGGGGATATATTAAAACAAATGAAGATATGCGGACAAATATTCCCGAAGTATATGCAATTGGAGATATTCGCAGCAAAAAATATCGCCAGATAACAACTGCGGTTGCCGACGGAACGATTGCCGCAATAGATATTTCGAAAAATGTATAAAAACGAATATTTTTCAGCTCTCTTTTGTAATTATTAGTGGCATTAAATTTGTAAAAAAGCGTTTCAAATATATAATTATATGAAACGCTTTTTTTTATCGCTTATAATAAGTATTACAAGCATCACACTCTATGCACAGCAGCCTTCATCGGAATTAGGCATAACCGGCTTTAGGGGTGTCGACAGAGATTTCCAACACACTACCCTATTTGGCATTTCGTTTAAACCATACATTACCGAAAACATTCAACTCAACTATAGCTTATGTATGGGAAGCTCCGAAAAAAACGGCTTTACTCTCAATGCACCATTAGGAATTTTAGGAGGCGGCATTTTATTTGTCGGAAGTTTAGACGAAGACAATGATAACTGGGGTGCACTTGCTGTGCTAACAACTATAATTCCCGAAGGTATTACATACAATATCTATCTTGACCATAATTCCACATTCTCGCCATACATTAATCTATTCTCAATGGAGTTCAACAGAAATTACATACGAGGCTTTTATGAAATAGGCTTTAGCTTCAAAGAATATTTTGGAGAAAAAATGTATGCAAGTTTCGATATTAGAGGAAAAAGTATCTACAGACGGTTTGCACCCGTTGGTTTTGTGGGCGGAACTATTGGGGTATATAATTTTTAAAACTCTGCCTTTATCAAAAAGATTGGTGGAATGGTAAACACAGTGTGAGATAAACAGTTTTTTTGGGGAGGGTAGAATAATCATAATCAAAGTCTGAGCCCGATGGATTTTTAAATCTTTAGTTCTTTGCAAGAATACATCAACCGGTAGAGTTCACTTATAACCAGAGTTCTAAACCTAAAAAATTATATCGAACTCAGGTTTATAGTGTCAGTTTCAAACTCAAAACTTTTTCAGTTTTTTAATATCTTCCTCCAATTCTTTAAAACTTGCTTCCTTTTCAATTGCTTTTTGTTGTTGTTTGAATTTTTTATATTCTTCTTCTGACTTTTCCAGTGCCACCTGATGACTAATGTTTCCTGCGTGTGTGAGCAGATCCCTACCGTTCATTTTAAGTATCACATCCAAACGTTCAATCCAATCTTTCATATACATGGGTGTTTGCTGCTGTGCCATTGTCTCGGCAAATGCCAAATATTGCTCCACCAACAGACCGAGAAGTTTCATTTCATCTTCATTCAGGTAATTTTTGGCAATGCTTACTTCCGCCTTTTGTATGGAAGCCACTTGTTTTTTGTCGTACGAAAGCATTCCCATCAAGGGTAAACTGGCATCTACTCGCCTGTACACCAATTCAGCAGCAGTTTGTTTACTGATAGCCCAAAGAAGTTTGTTTTGCACGATTTTGAAAAACTCAATGGTTTTTTCGTCTTTCGGGTCATAGTCTATGCTGGTAGCGTAGATATCTTTTATTTTTTGATAAAAGAATTTTTCCGAAAGGCGTATTTCCCTGATACGGTTTTGCAGTTCGTTGAAATAGTTCATTGAATTGCCCGACTTAAAGCGATCATCATTGAGCGTAAAACCTTTAATGATGTATTCCTTTAACCGCTGTGTAGCCCAAATACGGAACTGCGTTCCCTGCACCGACTTAACCCGATAGCCGACTGAGATAATGACATCTAAATTGTAGTGGTCTAATTCACGCTCAACTTCCCGTGTTCCTTCAGTTTGAACTGTCCGGAATTTCCGGACAGTTGAATTTTTATCCAATTCACCTTCTTGAAATAAATTACCAATATGCTCGCTGACAGTACGTTTGTCCTTACCAAACAATTGTCCCATCTGTGCCTGGGTAAGCCAAACCGTTTCTTCTTCTAATCTAACATCAATTTTGATGTTGCCTTCTTGATTTTGGTATATGAGGATGTCGCTGTTCATATTCTTCGTTATTTTATTGATAATAT
>CAZLCY010000222.1:0-4079 GCA_964558075.1 uncultured Bacteroidales bacterium | reverse complement strand
TAAAATAACGGTGTCGAATATAAAAACCTGTCAGCGTCGCAGACCTGACAGCGTTGTGATATAAAAAAAAACGCTGAGTTATTACTATCACCATCAACAGGGTCTGCCGACTACTGTTGAGGTGGGTCTATCGACCACTGTTGAGGTTGGGGTGTGGAAGGTGGAATAAAAAAAAGACCCGGCAAGAGTGAACCCGCCGAGCCTTAATTTACGCATATCCGCACTATAAATATTGTTAATCTACATTGTAATCGAGATATTTGTTATTGTCTGACAAATGAAATCCTTCACTATCTTCGTCTATTGAGAATCGGGACGGTTCATTTTTTTTTTCTGTGAAATCATTTCCTGTTTCTTTGTTTTCTTTGTTTTTTTGTTCTTTGTTCTTTTTTCTCAGAAATGCAGGTTGATTTTCAAATTGGGTAATGTCATCCATTTTTCTGACTTTGTCGTATTCAAAGCTTATGTCAATCTCTGTTTCATTATCATCTTCTTGTTGCTTTCCGTTAAATGGGCTGTCTTGGTTGATGAGTCTGAATTTTTTTTCGGGAGTTCCACTTGCCGAATCCCAATTGATTTCTGTTTGCACGGCATCACTTTCTTCTTTTGTAAGTGTGCCAACAATTTTCTTTTCGGATGTGTTTTCGTCTTTTTGTTTTAATTCATTGACTTTTATGGGAGATTTTTGGGTAAAATCGGGGAGGTGTTCCATTTCGAATCCGGTAGCAATGAGCGTTACGCACATTTCGTCTTCTAATGATTCATTTTTTACATATCCCCATATTATATTTACATCTCGTTCTGCCTTTTCAATAATGTGATTGGTAACAATGCTTATTTCATCCATGGTAATCTCATTGGTTCCGGATGTGAAATTCAATAAAATATCTTTTGCTCCGCGAATGTCTGCTTTGTTTAACAGTGGTGAGTCGAGGGTTTCTTCAATTGCCCGAATTGCCCGGTTTTCGCCGCTGGCATTTCCTGATGACATAATCGAAACTCCGCTGTCTTTCATAACGGTTTTTACGTCTTCGAAATCAACATTAACAATGCCATTTACGGTTATAATTTCTGCAATTCCTTTTGCTGCAATTGTTAATACATCATCGGCTTGTGCAAATGCTTCGGTAATTTTGAGATTACCGTATTTTTCGCGTAATGTTTCATTGTTTATTATGAGCATAGAATCAACATGTTCGCGCAATGCTTCTACACCTTTTATGGCATATTGATATCTGGTTTTTCCTTCGAATGCAAATGGTATGGTAACAATACCAACCGTTAAAATGCCCAGATTTTTTGCTATTTCAGCAATTACGGGAGCTGCTCCTGTTCCGGTTCCGCCACCCATACCGGCTGTTATAAAAACCATTTGGGTGTCGTCGGATAAGAGTTTTTCTATTTCGGCGGTACTTTCTTTCGCCGAATTGTGTCCGACTTCCGGATTGCTCCCGGCACCTCGACCTCCGGTTAGTCCATTTCCAATCTGCACTTTTGTTGGTATAGGACTTTTTCGCAGGTCTTGCATATCGGTATTGCAAATAACAAAATCTACATCTTTTATACCGAGTTCGTACATATGATTTACGGCGTTACTACCGCCTCCTCCAACACCAATAACCTTGATTGTTGCTGCTTTTTGTTGAGGAATATCGAAGTTCATTATTTCATCTGCCATAATTTACTTTTTTTTATGATTATAACTTTGTATCGGTATAGCCTTCTTTAAAAATAGAAGTGAGTTTTTCTATTAGTTTATTACTTGTTTGTTTTTTTAGTTGTGCTCCTTTTCTTGTTTTTTTCTCTACTTGTTCGTCCATTTCGGTAACTGCTTCCACTTCCACTTCCACTTCTTCTTCTGTGTAGTTGTGTATAGATGAAGCATGCATCAACAGCCCAACCCCGGTTGAGAATATCGGATTGTTAAATTCAGTATGGTTTGCGTAATTTATAAAGTTAATTGGCGTACCAATTTTTGACTCTATGCCGATTTTGAATGATAATAATTGCGGTAAGTTTTCGAGTAATGAACCACCACCCGTTACAACAATACCTGCACCCAGTTTTTTGGCGTATCCTGATGTGTTGATTACAAAAAGTGCAGCATCAATAATCTCTTCCATTCTTGCTTGAATAATTCCGCTTAAATGTTTTATTGATATCTCTTTGGGAGCTCGTCCGTTAATTCCCGGAACGCTTACATATTCGTTTTCTTTTGCATAGTCCTGAATGGTGTTTCCGTAATCAACTTTTAGCCATTCGGCGTCTTTGGGTAATATATTGCACCCTTTGCTAATGTCGTTTGTAATTGCTTTTCCGCCAAAGGGAATTACTTCGGTAAATTGTACAATATTATCGTGGTAAATTGCAATATCGGTTGTTCCACCACCTATGTCAATGAGTGCAACACCAATATTTTTTTCTTCTTCGGTGAGAGTTGATGTTGCCGAAGCGATTGGTTCGAGCATAAAATCTTTTACTTCTAATCCTGCTCGTTGAATAGCATTGCGAATAAATTTAATTGCAGAACCTTTTCCGATAACGATATGAAAATTTGCTTCAATACGTCTTCCGGTCATTCCTATCGGGTCTGCTACTTCGTGCTCATTGTCGATTCTGAAAGTTTGCGGAATGGTGTGAATAATTTCTTCATCCGGTTCTAAATTTACGTGCCTGTTGTCTTTTCGCAGCAGTTCAATTTCTTCTTTTGTTATTGGACTTTCAGGGTCTTCACGATTGATAAACCATCGGTTTTGTGTTGAGTGAATGTGTTTTCCTGCTATTCCAACAATTACTTCAGGATTGAAAAAACCTGCTTCTGCTTTAGCTTTTGCTACGGCTTGCCTGATAGCTGTTACCGAATATTCTAAATTGATAATTTCACCGCGACTAACTCCCATCGAAGGGGCGTAGCCTTTGCCGAGTACGGTGATTTCGTTCTTGTCGGTAATGTACCCACTGAGAGCAACAATTTTTGTTGTCCCGATGTCAATTGCAGAAAAGCTTCTTTTTTCTGTAATTTTTTCTGTGTTTTTTTTGTTTTCTGTGTACTCCATAATAGTGCGAATTTACTTTTTGGTACAAATAATTTGATTTTTATACTTTAGATTTATAGTTCTGTAAGTATCCCATAATTCACGTGCTTTTTTTGAATGATAGAATGCTTCCAGATTGCGTAATTTATATGCTAAATTTTCGGGTGAACCGATATGTATGTATGTCGGTCCTATTTTACTTATTAATATGTATTCATCTCCGTCGGTAATATGAATTTGTTCTATTATGCTTTCTAATAATTCGTTGGTGTTTATATATTGTGCAATTGTGTATAAGTTGCGTAAAGTTGTGTCTGTGTCCTCATTTGGTACTAAAATATTGTATTTTTCTCTGTATCCTGCATTAATTTTTCCGCTGGCAATTATTGAATGTGAGGTGTAACTTTTTGAAAGTGGCATGAGTCGTCCTTTTTTGTCGATGTAAAAACTATCGTGTTTTGATTCAATCCGGATTAAGGGACTTCGTTGTGAAATAACAATACACATTTTTCCATGCACGGTTACGTACACATTACAATTTTCTACAGACGGATGATTGAGTATTGTTTGTTCTATATCGTGTAATGAGATTGACGGTATTTTTTGTGAATTGATTGAGTCGGTGTATGGTTCTATCAATTGTAAAACATCCTGATGACGCACAAAATTATTGCTGTCGGTGTTGTTGTCTATGTTTATTTCAATTTCGGAACAGAGCATAGATCGGCGTGTGCTTTCGGAAAAGCTGAGACCGGTAACTGCAATTATTACAATGATACCACTTATTATGTATGTTTGTATCTGCTTCATCTGTTTCTAAACATATTTTTTATTGGTTCAATAAGGGTGTCAATATCTCCTGCACCCATTGTTACTAAAACATCAATTTTGTGTGTGTGTAAAATTTCTATTAATTCTACTTTTGAGCACATTGTTTCGTGAGGAATAGATATGTTTTTGAATATTAATTCTGAACTGACTCCTTCTATCGGTTCTTCTCGTGCCGGATATATGTAAAGTATAATAACTTCATCTAACAACGAA
>CAZLCY010000221.1:0-4120 GCA_964558075.1 uncultured Bacteroidales bacterium | reverse complement strand
CATGTTATACAAACATACAATTATGAAAATATTTCATGCATATGCTTTTTCTTTTCCTAAATTCTTTGCGACTTTGCGGCTTTGCGAGAAAAACATCTCCACTTTTCAATACAATATAATTACAATTATGTTTCTTTGAATTTATAATGTTACTTAATAATAGTGTATGTTTTGTTTAAAAATGAAAACAAAAAAAGCAGAGATGTTCGTCTCTGCTTTTTTGGGTGGAAGACCGGGCTTGAACCGGCGACCCCTAGAACCACAATCTAGTACTCTAACCAACTGAGCTACATCCACCATATAATATTTGGTCTGCAAAAATAATACTTTTTTCTTATGAACAAAACTTTCTGTTATTTTCTATCGAAAAAAATGTTCTTTGAATACGCTTGCAACGGAATTCCGTAAATAATAGTTACTTGTTTTGGAAATATGGCAAGTTCCCTCACGGCTTGCCCTACTGTGTACATAATTCGGTTATCTATTCGGTGATCCATGGCAACCGAAACGGCAGAGCCAATTGCTATACCTAAATCACCGGTATTGAATACGCAGGGGATTTCGGGATGTTTTGTCTTTTCGGTGCAGTTTTCAAATCCACACATGCCACATTTTTGTAACATAAGCGGTTTAATTGAGGTGCCAAAAAGAACCAAAGCACTGCAATTTTTAAGATTTTGAGCATCACGATAGAAACTGGGTATGTTTTCTTCGTTGCTAATTTGTTCCATTTTTGCGATTATCGGGTGCACGTCACTTCCCGTTACAATAAGGGTGTGTAATGTCGATTCTCCTCGGGCTTTGGGAGCAGTTCGTGCCGCAGCTGCCATCAGTTTGGCAACATGCAATATTGCACCTTCAATGCTGTTTTCTTCGTCAAATGTAGCCATTATTCGTATGTTGTTTCCGATTGTAAAGACCCGTCTCTGTTATAGAATTTCCATGTGCCACTTGCTTGTCCTTTATTAAAAAAACCTTCGTAATTTTTTGTGCCATCATCAAACCATTCAATAAATTCTCCGTCATAAAGATTTTCGAAATAATTACATTCTGTTTTTTTATTTCCATTAACATGCCACATAGTGCAAGAGCCGTGACGCATGCCGTTTTCCAGATGATATTCTTCACGTTTTTCACCGTTAATGTAAAACCTGACAATTTTCACCGGATTACCAACCGTATCGTCAGCTTTATAATATTCTATAAGAGCCGGAACATTGTTTGGGTGTTCAGAAATAATTTTTTCTTCTAAATTTTCCGAACAAGCATATGTGCCAAATAATATGCTGATGATTATACTGAATTGTAATAATTTCATTTGTTATTTTTTTTTAATTTCACACAAAGATAGCACAGATATTTTTTGAAACCAATATCAGGGTGTTTTTTTGATATATCATGACATTACTTTTTCTTATTTTACCTCGAAAATTATAACGCATAATATATGTTTCGTTTTTTCTCTATATCCGAAAAAAAACCGTACTTTTATTGAAAATAGTGAATATGGGGGGGAGGTTTTAAGACAGCTTATTCTGATAATTTTTGGAGACTGTAGTTCCTATCAATATATTGAAAGTTTTCAATCATTGCAAAAAAATGATTATTTTTGACGTAATAAAAAAATGTATGATGATTAATAATAATTCAAATACGTTATCAATTATAAGAGAAATTGCTCATAGGATTCTACCTAATAGCAAGGTTCTTTTATTTGGTTCTCGAGCACGAAATGATAATAGTAATGATAGTGATTATGACTTTCTTATTATAACAAAAGAGACAATAGATATTCGAAGAAAAAGAACACTTAAATCTCTGTTGAGAAGAGAGTTGGCATAATTAAAAATTCCGGTAGATATTTTAATACAAAGTGAAGAAGAAATTAATTCTAAAAAAGATATAAGGACATATTCTTAAACAAGTGCTAAGGGAAGGAATTATTTTATGAATAAGGCTACAATTGATTTTATAAAACAATGGCTGCTAAAAGCTGATGAAGATTTATTGGTTATTAATAAGTTGACTGAGTTTGAAATTGTTGCAACCTCTTCAGTTTGTTTTCATTGTCAATAAGCTGTTGAAATTTTTTTAAAAGCCTGTGTCAAAAACAAAATTTTGTTGATGTACTGACATACACCACAAAAGGAAAAAAACAGTTATTCGAAAATTTAGAATAACTGTAAATTATGGGAAAAGTTACCAAACAAATTGAATAAATTTATAAAAGTCTAATGAAGCTATGAAAAAAGATATAGTATGTAAACTAACCGAGAATTTTGAGGATTTTTTACATAAAACCGAAGACGGTGTGGAGTTTTGGTTGGCAAGAGACTTACAGCATTTATTGGGGTACGGCAAGTGGGATAATTTTCAAAATGTAATTAGTAAAGCCAAAACAGCTTGCGAAATATCTGGTCAGGATATTTCAGACCATTTTGCCGACGTCGGGAAAATGGTTGATATTGGATCCGGAGCAAAAAAAGTAGTTGACGATGTGATGCTTACCCGTTTTGCTTGTTACTTAATAGCTCAAAACGGTGACCCAAGAAAAGAACAAATTGCTTTTGCTCAAAGTTTAATACTAACAATGAAGAGTAATGAAGGAAAAAGAATTTATAAAGGCTATACATTTGTTGGCACAGAAGTCAACGAGAGTAAACCATTGAGTTTTTCTAAAAAAACACTATCCAAATGTATTAAAAGACAACAACTTGTATAGTTTAAAAATTCTCAAAAACGACTACATCGGAAAAATTAAGTGTATATATAGTCTCCTCCCATACAACACAATAAGTGAAAAATTTATTTATCATGAAAAATTCGACAAAGAAGCAGCAGCAGAAGTATTTGGATTAACAAACTTGAGTGAATGCAATTTTGCCCGAATGGATTTCAGCTTTTAAAAAAAAGCCCCACAACGGTTGGTTGGCGTTTATGTATCCTCGTCTTTTGTTGGCAAGAGTATAATAATCCCCATTTTTGAGACCATAATATTTACTTGCTTAGTTGAAATTCAGAATGTAGTTTTCTTTTTCATTTATCCCTATACTTTCTAATTAATCAGTATTTTTGTTTCGAAATTACAAACAGCAATATATGTCTCCTGATTTTGAATCTATACATACTTTTGTGAAAGAAGCTTTGCACGATATTGAAGGCGGACATGATTATTGGCATGCGGTACGGGTGTGTTCGTTGTCGGAAAAAATAGTGCAAACAGAACCCGGGAATATGAATGTTGTAAAAGCTGCGGCATTATTGCACGATGTGTTCGATGCAAAATTTTATTCGGGAACACCGGAATCTGTGCGTCAAAAATTGATGGAGGTTTTGTTCCCGCTCGGTTTTGAGGAACATGATATTCAGCATATATACGATATTATTATGAATATGTCATACAAAGGTGGTTTTGCGAAAGAAAACATAGATTCCCCGGAGTTTTTTATTGTACGAGATGCAGATCGTTTAGATGCACTTGGTGCTATTGGTATTGCCCGGGCATTTAATTATGGCGGGAATAAGGGGAGAGCTTTGTATAATCCCAACGAGTTACCCAGAGTGTATGCGAATGAACACGAATATCGTCATTCAAAGAGTCATACGATAAATCATTTTTATGAAAAATTGTTTATCTTACCCGAAACTTTGGTAACAGAAACTGCACAAAAAATTGCACGGGAACGTCTTGCATATATGAAAGAATTCGTAGCACAATTTAAACGAGAGTGGAATCAAGAAGATATTGACGAGATATGTGGATAGTATATGTGTTTTTTTCTGCTCTGCTTCTCGGTATTTATGATGTCTTTAAAAAAGTTTCGGTAACTGAAAATGCGGTGTTACCGGTTTTGTTTATTTCGTCGCTTGTACAATTAGTCATTTTTTTGCCCTTAATTATTTCGTCGCATTATCAAATAGGATTTTCACCCGGCGATTTAATATATATACCGTTTACCGGTTTACATACGCAGGTATTAATTTTTCTGAAAACCTGTCTTGTGATGGCATCATTGGTGTGTTCTTTTTTTGCATTAAAAAACTTGCCAATATCTATTGTCGCACCTATTCTTTCTACCAGTCCGGTGTGGACATTGTTCGGTGCTATTTTTTTGTTGAG
>CAZLCY010000220.1:0-4162 GCA_964558075.1 uncultured Bacteroidales bacterium | reverse complement strand
ATGTTATAAAATATGATGAAAAACGAAATAATGCAGAAAATACTTTTGAAAAATTATTTGAAATTGGAGCTGTCCATATTGTAAATGAAAATGATACTGTTGCTACAGATGAAATTGAAATAGGCGATAATGACCGTCTTTCGGCAATGGTTGCCGGTATTTGTAAAGCTGATTTATTGATTATGCTATCTGATATAGACGGTTTTTTTGATGAAGACCCGCGAAAGAATATAAACGCACAACGTGTTTCGGTCGTAACAAGTGTTGATGATTCAATTATGAATTCTGCCGGAGAGAGCGGGTCGAGTTTCGGTACCGGGGGGATGTCTACCAAAATTTTAGCAGTTTCTATTTGTCATTCCTATGGAATAGATACCATTATTGCTAATGCCGATAAACCGGAAATTCTTTTTCCTATTCTTGAAGGGGAAGATATTGGAACTTTGTTTGTTGCACCACACTAATTTTCTTTTCGGATATTCGTGTACATTGTGCTTGAAAGAAAAGCAGTATTTGACGTTTTTCGGGCAGTAACTATATAGAGAAAATGTTGCATAGCTCATATTTTTTTATGTTTCATTTCACAAGAATAGATAATTGCTTGTTTTAAAATCTTTGAGCCATAATTAAGAAAAATCTTATTTTTGTAAGCTCAAAAAGTGAGGGGGTCTAAATCTTTCATTTTGTTATTTCAAGTTTAATTTTTTTTAATACGATAGGCTAATGAGTAAGGTACAGTTAAGTGAACACGACATTGATAATATTACAATCAGATTTACGGGGGATTCAGGTGATGGTATGCAGTTGGTTGGAACATTGTTCTCGGAGACTTCGGCTTTAATCGGAAATGATATTTCTACGTTTCCGGATTATCCATCAGAAATACGTGCTCCGCAAGGAACCGTTTCCGGCGTTTCCGGTTTTCAGGTTCATTTTGGGAAAAAGAAAATAAATACCCCCGGTGACTATGCCGATGTGTTGATTGCCATGAATCCTGCTGCATTAAAGGCAAATTTAAAGTGGGCAAAACAAGGAGCAACAATTATTGTTGATGCAGATACGTTCTCCGAGAAAAATCTCGCAAAAGCAGAATATAATTCGAATCCATTGGAAGATCTTTCATTAGCTTCATATAATGTTATTCCTGCACCTATTACCAGCCAAACGCAGGCTGTACTTGAAGATTCGGGACTTGACAATAAAAGTATTCTTCGGTGTAAAAATATGTTTGCCTTAGGTATAACGTATTGTATTTTTCATCGTCCCTTAGATTTTACGAATGCTTTTTTTGAGAAAAAATTTGCAAAATATCCCGAACTTGTTGAAGCAAACAAACGAGTTTTACGAGAAGGTTATATTTTTGCAGAGAATACGCATGCATTAGGTTCAATACACATTTTTCCTGCTAATATTGAAAAGGGCTTGTATCGAAATATGAACGGTAATGCTGCTACTGCATGGGGACTTATGGCAGGAGCGGAAAAATCAGGTTTGCCATTGTTTTTAGGATCATATCCTATTACTCCTGCATCTGAAATTCTACATGAATTATCGCAATATAAAAATTTAAAGGTTCGTACCTTTCAGGCTGAAGATGAAATTGCAGGTATTTGTACTGCAATTGGTGCATCATATGCCGGAAGTATGGCTGTAACTACAACATCAGGTCCGGGGCTTGCCCTTAAAGGAGAAGCAATAGGTCTTGCTGTGATGATGGAATTACCTCTTGTTATTGTCAACGTACAACGCGGCGGTCCGTCTACCGGATTGCCTACAAAAACAGAACAGTCCGATTTAATGCAGGCTTTATACGGTAGAAATGGCGAAGCTCCCTGTATCGTATTGGCTGCAAGTACGCCCGCTAATTGCTTCGATTATGCATTTATAGCCGCAAAAATGGCTCTTGAACATATGACCCCGGTTATTTTATTAACCGATGGTTTCTTGGCAAATGGTTCATCTCCATGGAAAATTGTAAAAATGGAAGACTTACCTTCAATAACACATCGTCAGATTACGAAAAAAACTTCGGAATATACTGCATTTGAACGTACTGATGAGTCTTTAGCTCGAAATTGGGTTATTCCGGGAACTCCCGAATTAATGCATCGTATTGGTAGTCTCGAAAAAGATTATGTTACCGGTCAGGCTTCACATGTGCCGGAAAATCATCAGAAAATGGTTGATTTGCGTCAGGAAAAGGTTGAACGTTCAGTGTCTTCTGTTCCTGATTTAGAGATCGTGGGTGAAGATTCAGGTGACGTGTTGGTTGTTGGATGGGGCGGAACATATGGTCATTTGGTTTCTGCGGTAGATGAATTAATTGAAGATGGTAAAAAAGTGAGTTTGGCTCATTTTAATTATATTAATCCGCTTCCTGAAAATACGGCAGACATTTTTTCAAAGTTCAAAACAATACTTGTGTGTGAGCTTAATAAAGGTCAATTTGCTGATTTTTTACGTATTAAGCTGCAAGATTTTGATTATAAGCAGTATAATAAGGTTCAAGGTTTGCCTTTTACTGTAGAAGAAATTATAGAAGCGTGTGAACAATATTTATAACAGAAAAAAAATGAATACAGTGGAATCATATACAGCAAAAGAATTAAAAAGTAGTGTTAGTGTAAAATGGTGTGCAGGTTGTGGTGATCATGCTATGCTTAATGCTTTACAGCGTGCAATACCCGAAACGGGAGTAGCAAAAGAAAATGTTGCGGTTGTTTCCGGTATTGGTTGTTCGTCTCGTTTAACCTATTATATGGAAACATACGGGATGCATACAATTCATGGACGAGCATCAGCAATTGCTTCGGGATTGAAATCAGCAAACCCCGATTTGCAGGTGTGGCAAATAACCGGTGATGGAGATTGTATGGCAATAGGTGGAAATCATTTTATTCATGCAATTCGACGAAATATTGATATAAATATTATCCTTTTTAATAATCAAATTTATGGGTTAACAAAAGGACAGTATTCTCCAACATCACTCAAAGGACAGGTAACCAAAACGTCGCCTTATGGTACTATTGAACAACCATTCAATCCGGGAGAGCTTGTTGTGGGTGCACATGGTCAATTTTTTGCACGGGCAATAGATAATAATATTCCTTTAATTAAAGATTTGTTTGTAAATGCAGCAAAACATAGAGGAACATCTGTTGTGGAAGTTTTGCAAAATTGTGTGATTTTCAACAACGGTGCTCATGATTATATTGGTGATAGAAACGAAAAGGAAGATCGTCAAATATTTTTAGAACATGGTAAACCAATGATTTTTGGTAAAAATAAGGATAAGGGAATAATTCTTAAGGGAATAAATCTTGAGGTTGCTACTATTGGTGAAAATGGTATTACGGAAGATGATATTCTTGTGCATGATGCTAAAAACTCAAATCCGATGATTCATATGGGACTGATAAATATGCAAGCTCCCGAATTTCCGGTAGCAATGGGGGTGATTCGTGATGTTGATGTCGAAACATATAGTGATTTATTGGTACAACAAGAACAAGAAATTTCTAAAAAATCCACTATTCATACTATGGATGAGTTGTTTATGAGTGGTGATGTGTATGAGATTAAATAAATGGGCATATAATATATTGATGAAAAAATCCGGAAATTAATTTCCGGATTTTTTTTTTCTATTTTCCAAATTCTTTTACCTATCAAAAATGTAATGTGCAGAAAAAAATGTGAAACCACAGTTTTTAATTATAATCACGAAAGGGTGGTCTAACTATCTCGATAGAAATAAATAATAAAAATCCTCATTTAGCAGTAGCAGTAAAAAAATAAAAAAACACACTACCATTGCAAAATATTCAATAACACACTACAATTGTATATACGAAAACAATAAAATTATGATAACCCAACTTGTACATATTAAGAAAAACCATGCAGTAAATCAGCGATTTAAAATTTTAATGGTACACTACATATTTTTGTTTTCTATTAGTCATTGATTTTGTATTGGTAGCTTTATATATTACAGACACCTCCTTTATTGGTTTTGAGGATGTTGTAATTTTAAGGGTCTTTGTTTTCATTGGTAGTACTATATCTTGTATACTTTGAGTATTCATTATTCTTGTAATATTTACCGAGCTCCGCACTAGTAGAAGTTGAACAGAATAGTTCCGATAACGGAATGTTT
>CAZLCY010000219.1:0-4215 GCA_964558075.1 uncultured Bacteroidales bacterium | reverse complement strand
TATTAACCTGAGTTCGATATGATTTTTGAGTTCAGAACGCTTAGAAATAGTAAGATTCGATTAAAAATAATGAGTATTATCGGGATAAATCGAATTATTTTTTAAGAAGAAGATTGCTGTTTATAAGCCTTTCATTGATTGCTTTGTGTAAAATAGTGAATATTTGCGTTACATCTCTTTATCTTATTCCTATAAGATTCATCGATTTACCTTAATCTTCAACATTTTACATCAACCTGAACGTGAAAAATTACGTCGAACTCACGTTAATATCTGCATTCATATACGTTTGCCAGTTTATTATCAAGACCTTATTGTCCCGGACAAAACAATAGCCGAATTCATAACAAAAAAAGTACTGCATACCTTGTTTTGATGTATAAGTGTGCGTATAAAACCGAAAATCAAATTCACACACTTTTAGTTCCGAACATGCTACGGTTGTTTTTCCAACGGGGTTTAACGATTTCAGAATATTTCTGTTTTTCCGTAAAATTCTGTTTGTTGCAATAATTGTTTTTTCACTATGTGGTGAATGAGTATTGTGATATACGTTTTTACAATATTTATTGCAAAATTTCTTATCAATTCGTCCTACAATCAATTCGCCACAATTCAGGCATGTTTTCTTTGTATTATTCATATGTGTTGCGTAAAAATAAGTGTTTAATAAACGTTTATAAACGCTTAATAAACGTTTATAAGCGTTTAAAAATACCTTTTTTTTGTGAAAAGTAAATTGTTTTGCATAAAAAAACACACAATACGCTATGAAAACGACACAAAAAGATGCTGCTGTACTGTATTTAAATACATATAACACCGTCGAAAAAACATATATGCGGTTAGTTTATTCGCTGAAAAACAAAAATTTACATCAGTGCATTACCGCACAATCGTGGATATGGAAAGATCCGAAAACCGGATATATACTTACCGATTGGAATAGAGAAACGTATATATTACTATGCGAAGTGTTTGGTGATATTGCAGACATAAACACATATTACCTCAAGAAAACAGACACAAAACATAGTTCTATCATACTGAAAGTCTCCACAGCACCTGCTGTTCATAAGTGCCACACACAGACATGCAAAAAAAAACTCTATCTCTATCCTGCAGAATATAATAACAAACAGTATATTTTACTTAAAACATCAGATGCTTCATTACGTCGTCATATTATCAAACATAAACTATGCATCGTAACCCGACAAAAAAGTCTTGTTATACCCGGCACAGCCGAATCTCTCAAAAAATTCATAAAAGATATATATACAATTGCAACAATTCACAAGAGTAAAGATCTCGTATGTACCGACCATACACTTATTATGTTTTTTCTCAATCAGCCATACATAGGAATCCCCGGAGTGCGAAAAGTTCCTATAGAATATGTACAAAAAATGCTGTTTGAAGGAAAAAGCATGAACACCGTAAACACATACCATAATTATATGCATCGGTTTCTCAATCAGTATCCACATAAAACAATTACAGAAATAGAAAACATTACACCTGCAGAAATTATAACGTACCACCTACACATGCAGCAAGAACAGAACACCTCGTATACCAAAATTAATCAATCAATAAATGCTGTTAAATATTATTATAATACACTATTAGGAAAAAGCTATACCGGGATAGACATTCCCCGGCCAAAAAAGAAAAAACAATTACCCAAAGTTATAGCACGAGACGAATTAGAAAACATACTCCGAACAATTACCAATACAAAACACAAAAGTGCATTATTTCTCATATACTCAGCCGGATTGCGTATAGGCGAACTTATAAACCTTAGAATAGAAGACATACAATTTAGCGAATGCTTACTCTACATACGCAAAGCCAAGGGAGAAAAAGACCGGACGGCAATTGTTTCAAAAAATGCCTTAGAATTAATACAGAAATATATGGCAGAATATAAACCGCAAAACTGGTTATATAACGGGCAATTTGGCGGCAGATATTCGGCAACAAGCCTATCGAATGTATTTAAAAAAGCCCTCGAAAAAGCACAAATACACAAACCATACACATTGCATTGCCTCCGTCATTCCTTTGCAACACATTCACTCGAACAAGGCGTAGACTTACGATTTATACAAAGTTTATTAGGACACAGCAGTTCCAGAACGACCGAAATATACACACATGTTACAAACAAGCAATTACTAAAAATTACAAGTCCCGGAGAATTTATTTCACTTTAGGTATATGCTATATGAACTTTTTTTGCTACTTTTGATTATGAAACATTCACAAAAAAATAGTTATTTTATTGATTTACATAAAAATAGCACGTGTGTAGATAGTGGATATATTAACAAGTACTTGTGGATATTTACTAGTTACCATGCATTATAAGAAACGAACTACAAAAATTAATAAACTATGAGAAAAATTACAATTTTAACAATGCTGATATTCTGTTCATTTATTTCCTTTGGACAATCAGCCACGCCGAATTCATTTTTAACTTTTAAACTAGGAATGACCTTAACTGATTTTCAGACACAAAACACAGATGCAAGAGAAGGGAGTTATTGGGTTTTATTTTCCGAAATCCATACACAGGGAATGAAAGTTTATTCAGTTAACAGGCAGACAAGCTCTGGTGATAAAGTAAAAATTGATTGTTGTTTTTACAACGACAAATTAGCTGTAATTAGTATTGAATATGATGGGTGGCAATCTGGAAAAGCAATATTAGATGCATTAAAAGGAAAATACGGTACATATACAAGTTACGATGCATTTACCTGGCAAGACCCACTAAATAAAATGTCACGAAAAACGGAAGAAGTAATCTGGCTAAAAGGTAATAACATTCTTAAATTCTTTTACACACAAGAATTAGGAATGGTTGAATTAGTATTTGCAGACAAAGCAGTTCAGGATATTTTAAAAGCAGAAAAAACAAAACAAAATACTTCAAAAATTGAATAATGGAGAATTACATTGAACAATTAGTCGCCGAATACTATAAAACACTTGGCTATTTAGTAACTACAAATTATTGGATTCCATTTTCAACAACAAGACAAAGAACTCGAAATGACCAAATCCAAGAATATGAATCTCAAAGTTGGACAGATATTGATGTCTTGGCAAGAAACGAGAATGAACTACTTATAATTCAAGTAAAAGCAATAATCCAACAAAAGAAAGTTGCTGAAAAAATAATTGAATATTTTAAACACATAGATAGCTTTTTAAATAAAGGTATCGCTCTTGATTGTGAATCAGACATTTCTTGGTGGACGAAAGATGTTACTGTCAGGAAAATTTTAATTTACGATTATTATTCTGCACCAAGATATTTAGATATTTTAAGAAACACAAACGTTGAAATTATCAAGTTTACTGAATTGTTTGAAAAAATACTTTGTTATGCTGAAAACAAAGTTGGAGTAAAAGAACAAAATGCGACAATGAGATTTTTACACTTTTTGATAAATGAGAAATTAATAACGCATGGTAACAAACGCTATGTAAAATTGCCTACTTTAGAGTAACTTGGTTGCGAATTTCTCGCTTGCATCCTTGTCCTGGCGGACAGGACGCGAACCACGAAATTCGGCAACTCTTACATAGCGCCAAACGTTGGCAGCAATGCAAAAAATGAAACGACTATCAATCATAATAACGTTTATCCTACTGACTCTTTCGACCTTTCAAGTCAAAGCAGACAGTTGGATTGACCCCGACTGGAAAGAAATGATTGACAGTTCAGATGTCATCGCTCTTATTGAATACACGTCAGAAGGTGATTTTCGAGCAAAAGCTAAACCTCTGACCATTTACAAAGGACAATTGAATACAAGCGAAATTTGGATTTCAGGGTTTAGCAATCGCTATGGTCCTATTGACGAAATGAGCCCTGGAGACAAATACATTGTTTTCCTCAATTTCTATGAACCTACTGACAGAACTCTTGAGTATTGGCAGGAGCAAATTAAAGAAGATCCCGAATTGACCGATTATTATGAAGCACTCAAAGCAGGAAACGCTTACTATGTTTGGACACCGACATCTGGAGACTTAAAAGATAAAGGAAAAACAGTACAATACGACTTGCTACAAACATCCTATTACGGCAAACAATCTTTTTATCCTCTTGATGAGTTTGAAACATTTTTGAAAGCTACTAAACAGACTAACAAGACAAAATTTCACAAAGAGACACAAAAGAAGGTGAAAAGC
>CAZLCY010000218.1:0-4222 GCA_964558075.1 uncultured Bacteroidales bacterium | reverse complement strand
AACTACTCCCCGAAGGTTCGTACATATATAAAGTTGAAGCAGAAAATGCAGACGGATCTCAATGGGGAATCTCCAAAAACATATTAGGCAGAAAAAATAATTTCGGCAACATTAATATTATTCGATAAAAAAATTGAGTTCGCTGTGAAAAATAATTATTCACAGCGAACTCAAAATTTCACATTCACATAGAACATTTTTTACGAAAATCTCTGTAGATTGTATAATTTTTATGTACTTTTATCACATAAAAACAAAGCACTAAAATCTATTATTATGAGAAAGCTTATTAAAATATTCAGCATCATTATTATTCTGCTTATCATTTCGGTACTTGTTACACCGTACATTTTCAGAGGAAAACTACTTTCAATGACAAAACAAGAGATTAATAATAACCTCAAAGCCGAAGTTAATTTTTCGAATTTCTCTGTTTCCCTCATACAAAACTTTCCTGACTTCACAATAAGCCTCTCAGATTTAGAGATTGTAGGTGAAGAACAATTTTCTCAAGATACCTTAGTTGCGGTAAAAAATTTGTCAGCCACTGTTGATATAATGTCTGTTTTTTCGGGTGAATCTATAGACATCAAAGAAATAATGATACACTCCCCGCGCATACATTTACTTACCACACAAGATGGTTCGGTAAATTACGATATTATGATAAGCAGCGAAGAAGACAGTATTATTGAAGACACAAGTTCATCATCCTTTGATTTGCAATTGCAAAAAATTCATATTACACAAGCATATATCGAATACAACGATAAACCCTATGATATGTATGCTTTAATGGAAGATTTGAATATAGAAATATCCGGTGATTTCACCGATGCATCTACCATTTTGCAAACAATTACCACAATTGGAGCCTGCACATACAAAATGGATGGAATTCCGTATCTGTCACGTTCGGCAATTGACCTCACCGCAAATATTGAAGCACATTTCGAAGACGAGAAATATACGCTTCGCGACAACGTAATGCACATAAATGCACTTGAATTAGCTTACGACGGATGGTTACAATTTATTGGAGATGACATTGATATGGATTTTTCATTTTCCACGACACAAACTGAATTTAAACACATATTATCACTTATTCCGGCACTGTACACCGAAGATTTCAATGATATAGAAACAAGCGGAAAAATTGCATTAAAGGGAGCTATTAAAGGATTATACAGCGAAACACCGGAAATATATCCCGCATTTGATATGCAATTACGTGTTAACGAAGGAAGCTTTCAATATCCGGATTTACCAAAATCTGTTACCGATATAAATGCAGAACTCGACATTTCAAGTCCATCAGAAGATTTAAATGATATGGTAATTAACCTTAAAAAATTTACCGTTCAATTTGCAGAAAACCCTTTTAGCATGACATTTTTGATGAAGACTCCAATGACCGACCCATATATGAAAGCAGGTATGAAAGGACATATTGACTTGAAATCAATGAAAAACTTCATCCCACTTGATTCTACCAAAATGGAAGGAATTATTGAAACAGATATTGAATTTGCCTCCCTTTTATCAGACATTGAACAAGAAAATTTTGACAATATTACCGCATTAGGAAAACTTGCAATTACAGACTTTTCATATTTTGACCCAGATTATACTGATGGGATTTTCATTTCGAAACTTAAAAGTGTGTTTTCGCCCCAATTTGTATATCTGGAACAATGCGATATAAAAATGGGTGCAAGCGACATGTCTTTTTCGGGAAGACTCGAAAACTTCATTCCATATATGTTAGCTGATGAAACCATAAAAGGCTCCTTATCATTTTCATCGCATTATTTAGACGCTGCTGATTTTATGGACGAAACAGACACCACAACAGTTGAGCAAGACAGTCTTTCTGAACCATACGAAATTATTGAAATTCCGGGTAATATAAATTTTGTATTAGAAACATCAATTGACCGATTATTATATGACACATACGACATTAAAAACTTTAGAGGGACACTTATTATAAAAGACCGTACAATTACACTTGAAAACAATACCATGAATACCTTAGAAGGCTCAATTGTCATGAACGGATTTTATACAACTCCGGAAAATGGAACTCCGAAAGCCTTATTTGAACTTGACATTACCGACATTGACCTTGCACAATCATACCTCACATTCAATACAATACAAAAATTAGCACCGATTGTTGAATATATGCACGGAACTGTTTCCACCAAACTCACATTCAATTCGGATTTACAACAAGACTTTATGCCGGTACTTTCGAGTCTAAACGGTTCGGGAATGCTCAGTTCCAATTCTATCAAGCTAGAAAACTCACAATTACAAACTATAATAGTAGAAAAGCTGAAACAAACACAATATAAATCGATACAAACCGAAGATCTCGCAATGTTTTTCACAATTAACAATGGAGCAATAGAAATTCAGCCATTCCAAACAAATTTTGCCGGAAACACTGCTATTATTGAAGGGAAAAGCGGTTTGGATCAAAGTTTAGACTACACAATTGCCCTTGAAATACCAAAAGAAAAAATGGGTTCTGAAGCACAAAGTGTGGTTCAATCTTTATCGGCACAAGCACAACAAAAAAACATTGCAATTCCGGAAAATGATGTTGTTCAACTAACATTATTAGTTGGTGGAAGCATGACCAAGCCAACTGTAAAACCGGTATTTGGCAATATCACGTCCCATGCATTTAATTCAATAAAAGGACAAGTGCAGGAAAAAATACAAGCTGAGCAAGAGCGACTCAAACAAAAAGCTGAAGATGAAGTTGCTGCTGCACGCAAAAAAGCTGAAGCAGAAGCTGCACGTAAAAAGGCAGAAGCTGAGAAAAAAGCTCAGGAAGAATTAGCAAAGAAAAAAGCAGAAGCTCAGAAAAAAATTGACGAAAAGAAAGACGAAGCTAAAGACGAAGTAAAAGATAAAACAAAAGATGCAATGAAGAATATATTAGGCAGGTAATTGTTTAATTTCAAAGCGGTTATTAAAGCTCATAATATTCTTCGGCTGACACGTTTGCTAATAACTTTTGTTTGAAATCAAAAGATTTCAATTCTACCAATAATAGACTTGCGGTAATATCCCATAAGTGTGTAAAGTTCATAATAGATAAATATTATAGACACTTTTTTATGCTATTTTCACAGTTAGTTTCGTAACAACAAAAATAATAATCGCTGTTTGAATTATTCTATTTTTATAATCTTCCATACAAATATTTTTATTTTTATAATGAATGTAAAAAAACGTTAATCTATACAATATAAACAAGACTGATTACAATTAAACGAAAATCGGAGTAAAGAGTGAAGGGGGGAAATAAAATAATAAAAACTTATTTTTTAAATTTCCCGAACCAATTCTGTTAATATTTGTCTAATATTTAAATGTTTAGTGTCTTTAATCTTTTTTGAATAATCGGCAACTAAACTAATCCAATCAAGTATTTTTTTCTTTTCAGTAGTATTTGTTTCCCAATAATCAGAAAGCTCATAAGCAGGTGTTTCCAATAATATTGTTATAATGCTTGGAACATTCTCGAATAAATTTAGAAAAATTCTGGGCACTTTTTTATATACCTTTTTACCAATTAAAAAATCACTTTTTCCGCCCGCTGTGAACAAATCACGAATATTCGGACACACAACAGCTTCACGAGTTACTAACCAAATTGCAAGTCTCCCAAATTTATCACTACTATTACCAAAAAGTTCAGGATAATAAATCATTGCACGATTCTTTAATTCATTTTTCTCATTAAGAGACAAATTATTCCATATTCGAATAACAATATTACTTGCTTTACTTGTATTCTCTGCATCCATCCACCAAAGCTCTTCACCGGGTTTTAGTTTGCTTTTATAATAATCAACAATAGGTCTGATTGGATTTTCTTTTTTCCTCAAAATATCATAAGGCATTTCAATCTTATCGAAAATAGTTTTTCCAAATTCCAAATTCATATCTATTAAATAACGGGGCGAATGTGTCACAACAACTTCAGATAAAACCTCTTCATAAGGACGACAACGGAATTCAATAGGGTCAGCCAATTTCGCAAACAACATAAAAACTCGTTCAACTTGATCAATTCTTGTACTCTCCAACACACTATTTCCTGTTGTTTTCCAATGATTTTGAGTTGTTGTTTTTACTTCAATTCCATAATACTTTTTTGCTACAATATCCGGAAATTTCTGACCGCCAACAAGTTCAA
>CAZLCY010000217.1:0-4225 GCA_964558075.1 uncultured Bacteroidales bacterium | reverse complement strand
AAGTTAAACAACGACATAGCAGTTCAATTATTCTCGAAGCGGGAGGAGCTGTTGGATGGCAAACCGGAGGGTTAAAAGCACGTATATTAGATATTGTGCATTACGGAAAAATACCGACAGCACTATTAGACGTTTCCTTTGCTGCACACATGCCCGACACACTCGAAATGCCCTATCGTGCGCACATAGAAGGAGCCTCATCGGAACCAAAAGAAGGATGTATACCCTATCGTTTAGGCGGCACCACCTGTTTGGCAGGCGACTTTCTATACCCCTACTATTTTCCGAAACAATTAGAAATTGGTGAATCACTAATTTTAGGAGACATGATGCATTATACAATGGTAAAAACCACCTTATTTAACGGCGTACGTCACCCCTCAATATATATCGCTCACACAAACGGGTACAATGAATGTGTTCGTACATTTACCTACGATGACTATAAAAACCGTTTAAGCTGATTGCTCAATCGCATCAACATCAATATGTTGTTTCATTAATATTCGTTTTGCAACTATTGCAAACAATACCAAATAGGAAAAACAAATAACCGGAATAATATATGATTGATGAATACCTATAATATCAGCAAGTTTTCCCTGTATTGGTGGGATAATTCCGCCACCCAACACCATCATAATTAAAAATGCGGAACCTTGCGAAGTGTATTTTCCAAGCCCAAGAATAGAGAGATTGAATATGGAAGGCCACATAATACTACAAAATAATCCGCCCGACAAAAAAGCATAAATGGCAACTATGCCATCTGTTGAGAGCCCTATTACCATAGCAACAACCCCCAGTACAGAAAAAACTAATAATGAACGAGCAGGTTTTCCCTTACTATACAAAAAAGCAAGAATTTGAATAAGCACACAAATGATATAAAAATATAATACTTCCATATTATTTCCTGACAAAATATTTACGCCCATAACAACAACATACGCAACCAAAGGAGCCGTAATTAACGCAATCGTTTGGGTCTTACTTTTTATGTCGAAAGCATAGACAGCACCGGCCCAACGACCAATCATTAAACTCCCCCAAAACATAGAAATAAAAGGAGATATTTGAGATGATTCATACCCTCCGAAAGAAGGTAGTTCGAGCAATGCTCCGAGATTACTCCCAATAGCAACCTCAACCCCGACATACATAAACAATGCAAGCATACCCAAAGTCAATTGTGGATATTGCATCGCTCCCCACCCTGAAGGATTATGTGAAGAACTTACATACGCAAAAAGTAAACTGCCAACAACAACTAATAACGCACCAAGCAACCAAAACATACGTTCTCTCTCCACAAAATGGCTTATTTCATTATATTGAGCCTGCACATGCATTATCTCATCTTCATAAGGGCTATTGTCATCGGCTTCTTTTTGTTCTGCCTGCAAATGCTCTATTCGCTCTGAATAATGATATATTTTTTGAGCCTCATCACTTTTGTATGAATTAAAAACTGGCACAAACATAAATAACAATAGTCCGGTCATAACCAACAACAAGCGTAATACTTTATTAGCTTTTTCAACTTTTTCAGTTTGAATACCATCAGGTACCTTTTTCGAAAAAAAGAAAATACCGGCAGCAATTAAAAACAATGCACCAACACCGGAATAAAGAAAAATAACCTTATCTAAATTAAGATTAACAATCTGTTCATTCGTTATTTCAGAAACTGTTCCGAATAAAGCCAAGCCAAGAACAATAGGACCAATTGTTGTTCCAAACGAATTAATTCCTCCACCGAGATTCATCCGGCTATTTCCGGTTTTAGGATCTCCCAAAAGCACCGCAAATGGATTAGCAGCTGTTTGTTGCAAAGAAAAGCCAAGAGCCACAATAAACAAACCTGCCAACATACCGACATACACATTTGCAACAACTGCAAGAATCATTGCAACCGCACCAAGAGCAGAAAAAACAAGTCCATACACAATGCTTCGTTTATAGCCCCAGGCACCCACTAAATCACGTTTTGTAAGCGAGCCATATATAAACAAAATAAGAGCCCCCACATAATATGCAGTATAAAAAGCAAATTCAACCAACTGAGACTGAAATTGATCTAAAGAAAAATAATGCTTACAAAAAGGGATAAAAATAGTATTACTTGCAGCAATAAACCCCCAAAAGAAAAATACAATAATTAAGGTATATAATGCCGGATAATTCGTTTTAATAGATTGAGATTGAGTATTCATATTAATAAGTTATAAGGTTATTATGCGTCCTGAAATATTCTTTGGCAATGCGAATGTCATTGTATATAGCATCCTGCAATTCTGTAAAAGACAAAAATTTCTGTTCATCCCGCACTTTTTTCAAAAAAACAAGACGTATTGTTTCATCATAAATTTCCTGAGAAAAATCAAATATATACACCTCAATAGTTCGAGTTTTATTCTCAGCATCTACAGTAGGATTAAAACCAATATTTGCAACTCCCGTAAAAATCTGATTATTATACACAACCTGCACAATATAAATACCCGATTGCGGTAGGATTTTATATTCAGATTCAGGCAAAATATTAGCCGTAGGCACATTAAGTGTTCTTCCTATTTTCTTTCCATGCACCACAGTGCCCTGCAAAGAATAATAATAATTCAAATACTGTTGAGCACGTTCCACATCACCGGTCAATAAAGCTTCACGAATAATTGTTGAACTTACCGTTATACTATCAATATCGTACGCTGCAATTTTCTGAACAATAAAATTATACTTTTCTTCAAACTGCTTGAGCAACAAAAAATTTCCGGCTCCTTTATGCCCAAATCGATGATCGTACCCGATAATAATTTTTTTTACGCCAATACCTTTATACAATACATTATGAATATACTGTTCGGGAGATATTTGAGAAAATTCTTTGGTAAAGGGTAAAATAATACAATGGTCAATGCCGTACCGTTCGAGATGAGAACATTTTTCCTCAATTGTTGTTAAGATATTAAAAGAAGCATCTGCATTAAACAGCATTTGGGGGTGAGGCCAAAAAGTAAGTACCACCGATTCCCCATTCATTTTTTGAGCTTCGTCACAAACCTGCGAAAGAAGTTTTTTATGTCCGAGATGAACACCATCAAACATCCCGATAGTCATAACGGGATTTCGGGCAGAAAATGCAGAAATAGAATGATGAATTTTCATATTACTGCAAAATTATAAAAAAATAGATTGAAGTTTAGTTAAAACCTTAAAAACTTGGGTATAATAATCCACGAGAATATTTATCTCCGTTTTTACTCGGAATCGCATATTTTAAGGAAATTTCAGCAGCCCCTTTACCTCTATTATTATACTCAAAATTAGTAGTGTTAAAATCATAGGAAAGAGCCAATTTAAAGTCATAATAAGCACAGCCCACAGTAGAAATAAAAGAATCACCGAACCGATACCAAGAGCCAACAATAATAATAACATTCTTTTTCGAAACATTCTTCAAATCACCGGTAATAATATTGGCATATACCCCGGTATTAATTTGATTATTTTTATTTTGTCGCACCCACAACAAAGTTGGAAGAAGAGATAATCTATTAGACGCATTATATTTTACACCAGCATTAATTTTAGCTGCGATGGGCAATCGTGTTTCTGTTTCCTCAAAAAAAGATTGATTTGGCTGATTTACATTAAAAAAAGCAACTCCTCCATATGCATCAAAATTAAATTGCTTAAACTGATCCTCCATATCGTGCGAGGTGAAAAAATACTGAAGACCGGCACTAAAAGTTGGATAATGTGTAAAATCATTCGCAAAATCAACCGATGGAATAATTGTAGGATCATAGCCGAAATCGAGTGAATATTGAGAACCCCAATTAAACTCACTACCCAGAACTTTTCGTATATACCCCCCTTGTAATCCGAGAGCTAAATAATGTTGTTGTCCAAGTTGAACAGAATGAGCAAGCGAAACTAATGCCCCAAAAGAAGTTAATTCACTATGAGCTCCGGTTGTTTCCTGATACACAGACACTCCCACTCCACTATAGTGATTAAGAGTTGCTGAAGATTTATACAAAAAATCGGCATTAAAAGGAACAATTCCGGTAATTTGAGCTAAATTATAATATGCTAATTTATTATTTGTATATGTTCTGTTATTAATAGCAACATTCATATTTTGCTTATCACCGGCAAAAGCGGGATTAACATACATTGGTGTAGTATAATACTGAGAAAAAACAGGATCCTGCGAAAA
>CAZLCY010000216.1:0-4269 GCA_964558075.1 uncultured Bacteroidales bacterium | reverse complement strand
GTTCAAAATTATTTTCTTATAGTTTCGATGCAGATATTACTCACCCATTGTCTCTCTATTATTTTGGAAACAAAATTTATAAAATTGGAGTGGTTGATTCAAAGAATTCGAAAATTTATTTAATAAACGGGAACGGTTCATTACACAAGGGGTTTCCTTTAAAAGGGAAAACATTATTTAGTATTGGATTTTTACATAAAAACTCACAAACCTTTAATCTGATAATTGGCGGAGATAATTTTTTCTTATACAACTATGAGGTAAAATAAATAAATATATATATTTGTAAAATAAATTATATTATTTTCGTACATAATATATTATAATCAATAACCACTTGTCATGAAAAAGATGAATAAAACTCTTTTAATTATAGTATGCGGAGCATTTTGTATAAGTATTTTTTCATGCGTAAAAGACAACTTTGATCTCAAAGAAAAATTCTCCGACGAATTTACCTGGAATCCGGAAATGGCTCTCCCGGTTGCATATGGAAACCTTACACTTGCTGATTTGGTTAAAGAAAAAGAAGACACTATTCAATACATTAGCGAAAGCGATTTAGGATATGGTGCAGTTGATGAGGATTTGGTAATTCAACTTCGATACGGAATCGACACCGGACGAACAATTGACATTATGCGTCTTCCAATTATGGAACCATATGACACCACTATATATCTCGACCCAATAGAACTAAATGATGTGTCTTATCCGGTTACTATTAGTATGAATAATCTTATTCAAGACAATTTTTCTGCAATTGATTACACCCAATATCAAACATACGAAGCAACTGCACCGACAGATGTTGCGGAACACTCAGCAATAACAAACACAATGTATACCGAAGCTCTTCCCCTACCGGTAATTGAATACGCTGTTTTTACTGAAGGTTCCATGGAGGTAATTGCCACAAACAACTTTGAAGTTCCTATAATGTATGAATTAATTATCTACACTGACTCTGCCGGGATTGATGTTGAAATTGGCAGCTTTGATTTCAGTAACAGTGGCACCAATTGGATAGCTCCGGGAGGGACAGCTACTCGTTCAATATTGTTCGACACAACCTACTTTAGTTCTATTTTAAAATATGAATACCGGAATGTTCGATTGGGAGCAGAAACTGCAGTAAGCATTGACTTAAGTGATAATCTAAGCCATCAAGTAAATGTTACCGACATTGTAGCAAGCGAAGGACGTGCTTTAATACCGGAACAAACCATTAAAATGGATTCTCTTATTTTTGTAACCATTCGTGATGCAGATGCCTCAAAAAAATTATACAAAGTGCTCATCGAAGAGGGATTAATACGGTATAGAATTACCTCTACAATTGATGCTGCAACTCATTTTGTTTCCGATTTCCCCTCAATGAACGAAAATGGAAATCCGGTAACAAAAGAAGCTATTTTAAACAGTAGTATGCCTATTCACGAAGCATCCTGGGATTTATCCGATCACGAAGTAGACCTCACAAGCAATCCGGAACAAACATACAACTCTATGCCTATAAAATTAGGATATCGAGTAAATACCGAAACCCAAATGATGACATTCGGGCCTGAACAAAATATTAATATTGAATTTTCTAATCCCGACAGTATTTCTTTTGCATATATAGAGGGTAATATGGGTAAAGTGACAGAAGATATTTTCAAAGACACATTATCATTTGATATTGAGCAATTCATATCAAACTTCCTTTCGGGAGAAATAACTTTTTACGACCCAAAATTACGAATCGTATATACAAACCCATTTGGTATTCCGGGGCAACTTAAGTTAAATCTACGAGGTCAAAATTCTGACGGTGATAATGTGGACGTGTTTGAAAATCATGCAGACACATTCGACATACTCGCCCCTACATGTGCGGAAGTACAGACAGGTCAACGATTTATATCTACAATTGAATTAAATAAATATACGTCAAACATCGTAGATTTTATAAAAATACTTCCCTCAAGCATTATTTATTCGGGAGAATATAAGCTAAACCATAATGCTGTTGATGAAAATAGCATTTACAACTGTGTTTCGAACCAAGGAGAAGCAAAACTGGAAGTTGAAGCAGAATTGCCAATGAAACTATCAATTAAAAATTTAGTTCTGCAACAAGAAATTGCTCTTTCAGAAATTAACAATATAGAAAACATAGAGAAAATTGAAAGCTTACGAGTATATTTCTATACCGAAAATATGTTCCCGCTTGATGTTCGCATCCGCATTAGTATGCTCGACACAACACGTGAAGAATCACAACAAAATCTCGGAGAATTATCTATGTATTTACTCAAATCGGCATTTACTCAAAATGGCAAAGTGGCTCGAGATGGAGGTGCTCTTAAACATACAGAAGAGCTTGTGTTAGATGCTGCTCACGACACACGACTCTCAAAATTAATAGAAGCAAATAAATTATTATTAGAAGTATTTTTAGAAACAGACCAAGAAGGCGATATTCCAGTTATTTTTTACACCTATTACGGACTCAAATTCCGTATGGCAATTGATGGTAAATTCAGCTATTCGGGAAGGTTTTCAGATTTTTAACAGAAAGACATGAATCGTTTATTAGTATTAGTCTCTATATTATTGGTTTCAACAGTTGTTTCGTTCTCACAAATAAACAACACGCTTTATTTTATGCATGAACTTCCTCAGGCTCATGCGGTAAACCCGGCTCAAGTTCCTAATTGTAAATTCTTTCTGGGAGGACTGCTTGTTCCTGTTGTGGGACAACTTCCGCCACCGGTAACATTTGCGGTAAATTTACCTTTAGACTACAACGATGTTTTATTTAAAGGTCGCTGGGAGTATAAAGATTCAATAATCACCCCTCTCCATCCAAATGCAAATTTAGAAGAGTTTTTAAATAAATTAAAAAAAGTTAATTACACAACAATGAACTTTAATCTTAACCTTCTTTATGTTGGATTCAAACAAGGAGAAAAGAATTTTTGGTCATTTGATATTACCGAAAAAGCATTTTTTCATTTTGGTATTCCCAAAGCTCTCATAACATTTCCAATTCTCGGAAACGGAGAAGTACGCGAAGCTTCTTTTTCTGGTTTTCACATGAATATGTTTTATTATCGTCAGTTTGCAATCGGTTTCAAACGAGATATTACCAGATATTTTCATGTAGGCGGAAAAATAAAATTTTTAACGGGGATTGCAAATGTTTATACCTCCTCAGCGAACCTAACATTACACACCGAAGACAAAACAAACATTCTCACAAGCTCATCAAACTATGTTATTAATACAAATGCTCCTATTGACATTACACTCAATGACGATGGTTTTGTTGATAATGTTGATTTTATAGATTTCGGTTCATCATCAACGGCCGACATTATAAAAGACTATGCCTTATTTACCGGCAATAGAGGAATTGCTATTGATGCCGGTTTTTCAAAAGAATGGAATAGTGAACTCACCTATTTTGCAAATATCGAAGATTTCGGTTACATTACATGGAACACCAATGCTCATAACTTCAGCTTAATTGGAGATGAGTCAAACAGTGGTGGGTTCCGATTTGAAGGTGTTGAAATGCAAGATTTAAATTTTTCAGATTTAGAACTTTTAGCCCTCGACAGCCTGCTCGGGTCATTTGATTTTGAATACACAGAAAAAGCATATAAAACATGGCTTCCATGGAAAATATACGCCGGGGCTCAGTATAAATTTACGAAAAAATTTCATATTGGTGCAGTCGGTCGTTTAGAAAAATTACCGTACCGACTGAGACCATCACTTACGGGCACCGCAAATTTTAATCCCGGAAAAATCAGTCATTTTACATTAAGCTACTCAATTATCAATGGAAACTACAATAATCTTGGATTCGGATATGCTTTACATCTCGGTCAATTTCAATGGTTTATGGTCACCGACAACTTGCTTGGCATTGGTTTGTTTCCGGAAAACAGTCGCTCAGCATCAATTCAAATGGGAGCAAACTTTGTGTTAGGATATAAAGGCGAAAATTCAAAACAGCCTCGAAATATGCCTTTATTTAACCAAACTCCTTCTAAAAATAAAAAATCTATGTTAGGATCCTTTGGAAAAGAACGAAAAGACAAAGCGGTAAATGCACCTCAAAATTAACATTTAAAAGCACATTTCGGTTCTACAGTGAAAAAACACACAAAAAACCCGAATATGCTCATATTAATTTTCTCCTGATAACAAACAAATTATGCAACTAAAAAATAATACCGAGCATATATAAAAATAATGACTATGTTAGATTAG
>CAZLCY010000215.1:0-4315 GCA_964558075.1 uncultured Bacteroidales bacterium | reverse complement strand
GGTTCTGCAGCGGCAACAACCTTGCTTACTCGAACACAGGAAATATTCGATTTGTTTTCGACGAAAAAAATGAAGCTTTCCGACTTGAAAGCTTTTATTGAAGCTGCGGAACAGGCTTGTGATTTGATTCGAAAAAATTTGACTCGAACAGCTGATTTAATAAAGAGCTTTAATAAAGTGTCGGTTGATAATATGTCGGAAGAAAAACGAGAGTTTAATCTGCGTGAATATATAGATGATATTGTACGTAGTTTAAGTCCAAAATTTAAAGGGAGAAAAATTGACTTGTCAATTGACTGTCCCGAGTCTATTTCAATTGTTTCGTATCCCGGTGCGTTTGCTCAAATATTTACCAATTTCATTATAAACTCTCTTGTGCATGCCTTTGGCGAAGATGAGGAGGGGCAAATACTTATTCGTGTTTCTGAAGAACAAGATGCACTGAAATGTGTGTATTCCGACAATGGATGTGGTATTCCTAAAGAAAATCAAGAGAAAGTTTTTGAAGCATTTTTTACTACAAATACAGAAGTGGGAACCGGATTGGGTATGAGTATTAGTTATAATTTAATTACTCAAAAATTGGGTGGTTCTATTGTCCTCGAAAGTGAAGAGGGGAATGGTGTTACTTTTACTATTCGTATTCCACTCGAACAATTAAAAGCGTAAGTATGAAGGTGTTTTCTGCCGAACAAGTTCGATCGATAGATTTGTATACAATTGAACATGAGCCTGTTTCTTCAATAGATTTGATGGAACGAGCTGCTACCGTTTTTGTGCATGAATTACTCAAACGTGAATGTAATTCTTCGCAGTTTTATATTCTCGCCGGCACCGGAAATAATGGGGGAGACGGACTGGCGGTTGCTCGTCTGTTAGATGCTCTCAACAAACAAGTACTGGTTTTTACGCCTGCACAATCGTCAAAACAATCTCCCGATTTTCGGGAAAATCTGAAAAGATTATCTGCGTGTTCGAATGTTGAGATTCTTGATTTGTCTCAGTTTCCAGCATATGAGCTGCATGCGAAAGCTGTTATTATTGATGCATTATTCGGAACCGGATTGTCGCGACCTGTAAAGGGAATATTTGCAGATTGTATACAACGAATAAACGAGATACCTCTGAAAACCTATGCGATAGATATACCTTCGGGCTTGTTTTGTGATGAACAGAATGCAAAGGATGACATTATTGTGCGTGCCGATGTGACCTTCACGTTTCAATTTCCGAAGTATTCTTTCTTTTGTGCTGAAAATGAACAATATGTCGGCAATTGGGTGGTGTGTGATATCTCGTTGCATCCGGATATTATATCGCACACGCAGACAGATACATTTTTTGTTGATTCAACTATGATTAACCTGCACTCACGGAGTCGTTTTTCACATAAGGGAACGTATGGGCATGCTGCTGTAATTGCAGGTTCGGAAGGGAAAAATGGAGCAGCAGTGTTGTCGGCTCAAGCCTGTCTTAAAGCGGGAGCAGGTCTTGTTACTGCATGTGTACCGAAACCTGCAATGAATGCATTACTCATTACATGCCCCGAGATTATGTGTTCTACTTTTTCTTCCGATTTTTTTCAACATAATAAAATTGCAGCAATTGGTATTGGTCCCGGTATAGGTGTTTCGCCCGATTCCGTAGAAAAACTTCGTATAGTTTTGCAGCAAAAAAATATCCCCAAAGTGTTTGATGCTGATGCGTTAAATTGTTTGGGGCAGTATAATGAACTTCGAAGTCAACTTGATGCATCTTGCGTGCTTACACCTCATCCCGGTGAGTTCGATAGGTTGACACAGACACATACAAGTGCATATGCACGATTAATTTCACAAAAAAAAGTAGCACAGCAATTGGGCTGTTATATTATTCTCAAAGGTGCATATTCGTCTCTTTGTACACGTGAGGGTACGATGTTTTTTAATAGTTCCGGAAATCCGGGTATGGCAAGTGCCGGTATGGGCGATGTGCTTACGGGTATTATTACATCTTTATTGGCACAGCAATATACCACTTTTGAAGCAGCTTTGTATGGAATGTATATTCACGGCTTGGCAGGAGATGTAGCTTTGAAAAATGAAAGCCACGAAACCTTGATTGCTACCAGTATTATTGATAATTTAGCTCAGGTGTTTAAAAAACTTGATAATATCAAAAATGACTGTGAGTAATAATCCTTATTTTTGTGTATATTTAAATTTTTAATTGGAATACGAATATGTCTATGAATAAAGGTAAAATTATAGAAATTATTAGAAATAGATATTTTTATACTTTTTTTATTTTTTTGATATGGTTAGGGTTTATTGACCACAATAGTTTGACTGAGCGTGTGAAAATGAATCGGGAAAACGGGAAATTGAAGGATTTGAAACAGACCTATTTAAAAAATATTTCCGAAACAGAAGAGCAAATGAAGGCGATGGAGGAGAAGGAGTTTCTCGAAAAACTTGCACGCGAAAAATATATGATGAAAAAAGATGATGAAGATATTTATATAGTAACCGAATAAAGTTTTTTTTATGGAATTTAAGTCAATTACACCTACTGAAATTACAGACAATACGTTTTCTCTCATTGGAACAGATTGGATGCTTATAGCTGCAGGTACAGAATCGGAACATAATTGCATGACGGCAAGTTGGGGCGGATTGGGAGTGTTGTGGTTCAAAAATGTTGCATTTGTGTTTATTCGTCCGCAACGACATACACTCGAATTTTTGAATACACACGATTATTTTACGCTCAATTTTTTCGATAATTCATATCGTGATGTTTTAAATTTTTGTGGTTCGAAAAGTGGACGTGACGTACATAAAACGAAGGAATGTAATTTGCATCCTTTTGCTACTGTAAATAATGCGGTAGCTTTTACTGAAGCACGTATGGTGATTGAATGTAAAAAATTATATGCTGAGCCGTTTAAAAAAGAAGCTTTTATTGATGAGGCTTTGTTGAAGCATTATGCAAAGGATGATTATCATATAATGTTTGTTGGTGAAATTACAAATTGTTTCGTGAAATAATAACGTAATGATTTATACTATTATGAAAAAAAAACGTTTTTTTGTAAGTAAGAATAATGTAAATATTAATAATAAAAACATATGAACCCATTACATGTATTATTACAGGCATCTTCTCAAGGTATTGCAATCGGAAAAGATACGGTAAATCAAGTGGCAGCAAATGCTGCGGAAAATACGAGTACTCAGGAAGGTATAAATTTTCTGGAACTTTCAATGAAAGGGGGCTGGATTATGATACCGATTCTTATTTTATCGGTTCTTGCAGTATATATTTTTGTTGAACGGTATTTCGCTATCCAAAAAGCCTCTCAGGAAGATGCTTCTTTTATGGAGGAAATGCGGAATTATATTTTACAAGGCAAAATTGATGAGGCTCGTGCTCGATGTAAAAACAATACTTCGCCGGTTGCTCTCATGATTGATAAAGGAATTTCTCGTATTGGCAAACCTCTTGAAGATGTTCGCGAAGCAATAGAAAATGTTGGTAAACTTGAGGTTTTTAAATTGGAAAAGGGGTTGCCTGCTTTGGCAACTGTTTCCGGTGCTGCTCCAATGATTGGATTCCTCGGTACAGTACTGGGAATGATTCGTGCTTTTTATGATATGGCAAATGCTGCCGGTGGTAATTTTAGTATAACGATGCTTTCTAATGGTATTTATACTGCAATGGTTACAACTGTTGCCGGCCTAATTGTTGGTGTTGTTGCATATTTGTGTTATAATATTCTTGTCGCAAAAGTTGATAAGGTTGTCAATAAACTTGAATTGCGTGCCACTGAATTTATGGATTTATTAAATGAACCTACTGAATAATTTGTTATGGCAATAGGATCCCGAAATAAAGTTAATGCACAATTTAGTATGTCTTCTATGACAGATATTGTGTTTTTATTGTTAATTTTTTTTATGGTAACGTCTACGCAAATTGCTCCTAATGGTTTGCAGGTTACATTACCTAAAAGTAGTTCACAAATGTCTGAACGTCCTACCGTTTCTGTTTCAATTAATTCGAGTTTGCAGTTTGCTGTCAATACTGAAATTGTACCTTTTGAAGAATTGGAAACCCGTTTGCTTAGCATTTTGGGAAATCAGCCCGAACCAACTATTGTTTTACGTGTTGATACTGATGTGCCAACAGGTGAAACGGTTAAAATTATGGATATTGCAAATAGAAATAGATGGAAGTTCGTATTAGCAACGAAGCCTTAATTTCTTTATGGAAATGAAAAAAAGAAATATAAACGGTTTACTGGGTACTTTGATTTTTCATGGTGCGTTAGTAA
>CAZLCY010000214.1:0-4320 GCA_964558075.1 uncultured Bacteroidales bacterium | reverse complement strand
ACTCCGGAATCAGGTTTTCCTTTATGGCATCAGTATGTATGCGGTAATTTATTTTTGTGAGCTTTCGTTTAATATTCCAATCAACCTCTTTGGTTTGCCGGCTTTTTAACCTTTGAAATTCTTTAATCAGGTAAAATTTAAACTCCACAGATACCCAGGAAGCAAATTCCAGTGCAATATCCACATGGGCATTCGTGCCGCCATATTTACCGGATTTGGATTGTAAACCAATAGCATTTGTAGCTTCAATCCATTTTTGAGGTGATAAAACAAAATGGTTATATCCGGCTTCATTTCTAAACAGGTCGAATTCGACCTGTTTAAAATCAGGGTTGTGTAATTTCTCCCAAAGCCCGAGTAATTCAATGGTGTTTTTACTGCGTATCCAGTTCTTGATAATATCTCTTGGAGCATCAGGGTTCTTATGTTTCGCAATATCAGTAATACAAATAAAATCTTCATGATTAGTTTGAAGAAATGAAATCTCAACCCCTTTTACAGCTATTTTGTTCCTATTACTATTCATCTACATATATTTGACAGCGGATATATGTTGTTGTTTTGTTTATTCTCCAAATATACAAAAAACACGAAAACCACAGACTGTTTTACACAAAAAGCCATTTTAAAAGCCGGCCCTCATGCAAAAAGTAAATAATTCCATAATACCGCCAACATATTCGGCATCTCTTGTATTTTTGTAGAAAAAAAAATTGTGGCAGGTCTGTATATTCATATTCCCTACTGTACAAAATTGTGTTATTACTGCGACTTTCATTTCAGCCTGAATCTGAAAACAAAAGGGGCGTATGTGTCGGCGTTGTGTACTGAAATTTTATTGAAACGGGAATTGTTTTCCGGGGTGGTAATCAACACAATATATTTTGGGGGTGGCACGCCCTCGGTACTGACTGCCGGAGAAATACGAACTATTCTTTCTGCAATATATGAGAACTACACAATTGCGGAGCTTCCGGAAATTACGCTGGAATGTAATCCTGATGATATGTCACAGGAATATTGCAATGAATTGCGGGCTTGCGGAATAAATCGGCTGAGTATCGGCATTCAGTCTTTTGACGATGCGGAACTCCGGGTTCTTAACCGAAGACACAGCGGAAGGGAGGGAATTTCGGCAATACACAGAGCTCAGGAAAGTGGTTTTGAAAACATTACCATAGATCTCATGTACGGCATTCCTGACCAAAGTATGGATTCATGGAAAAAAAATGTGGAGATTGTGGCGAATTTACCTGTCCAGCACCTTTCTGCATATGCCTTGATGCTTGAGGAAAAAACGGCGTTGCACACATTGGTACAACGAGGGAAAATTCATCTCCCGGACGATTCGCACACGGTGGCACAATTTGAGTATCTTATGATGCAAGCCCCACAATTAGGTTTTGAACAGTATGAAATATCTAATTTTGCCCGTAACAAACAGTATTCACAACATAATTCGAATTATTGGAACGGGATACCGTATCTCGGTTTTGGTGCGAGTGCTCACTCCTACCTCAACAATACGAGATTTTGGAATATCACTCACAATGCAAAATATATTGAGGCTCTCTCAAAGAATACAATCCCTCAGGAAATAGAAAAATTATCAACACAAGACTGCTATAATGAATATATTATGACGCGTTTACGGACAATGCAGGGTGTTGAAAAGAGATATATTCAGAATTCATTTCCTGAAGCATATTTTCGTACATTTACCGCACAAATTAAAACCTTAGTAACAGAACATCTTGTTGAAGAAAATAATTCACATATTCGTTTAACAACTAAGGGAATAATGCTGTCTGATTCAATTATTCGTACATTATTCGTAATTTAACATAAACTATATGAGCATATTAAAAAAATTAGCAGGGGAAACAGCAATTTATGGCATGAGCACCATAATCGGGAGATTCCTGAATTTTTTACTGGTTCCTATTTATACGCGCTTTTTTACGCAATCGGACTATGGTATTGTCACAGAGCTCTATAGTTACACGGTGTTTTTAATGATTTTTCTCACGTACGGAATGGAAACGGGATTTTTCCGCTTTTCTCAAAATCAGGAAGATAAACCGAATGTGTACACCACCATTATCGGCAGTTTGGCAAGCTCATCTCTCTTTTTTATAGCTCTTGTTGCTGTTTTTTTAGGACCTATTTCTGAAGGGTTGGGCTATTATTCGCAGCAGGAATACATTATGTGGATGGCAATTGTTATAGGCGTTGATGCTTTTTCGACCATTCCTTTTGCAAAACTTCGCAGTCAAAACAAAGCACTCAAATTTGCCACTATCAAACTTATAAATATCGGCATAAACATCGGATTGAATGTTTTGCTTATTATTGTATTTCCGTATCTGTTTCGCACATACGAATACTCATGGATTCCTGAATTTGCACGACAACCGGATATTGCTTTTATTTTTATATCAAATCTTATAGCGAGTTGCGTAACACTGCTCATGTTATTGCCGGAAATAATTTCGCCGAAAGATCATCATACATTTGACCGTGTATTACTCAAACGGATATTATCATACTCATGGCCTCTTCTCATTGCCGGATTGGCGGGAAGTATAAATGAAGTGTATGACCGAATTTCCTTACGCTATTTTTTAACCGTTCCCGACGGTGTTGATTCCTCAAAATATATTCTTTCACAAGTAGGGATATATGGAGCAAATTACAAATTAGCCATGATTATCGCTATTTTCAATCAGGCGTTCCGTTTTGCGGCAGAACCCTTTTTCTTCTCACGTATGCACGCTACTGATGCACGGGAACTATATGCAAAAATCATGAATTATTTTGTTGCATTTACCGTATTTATTTTTCTTGTAATAATGCTCTATATTGATGTTTTCAAACACTTTATAGGTTCTAAATTCCACGAAGGTTTACATATTGTCCCTATTTTACTGCTAGCCAACATATTCTTAGGAATTGTTTTTAATTTATCAATCTGGTACAAACTCTCGAACAAAACACGCTACGGCATCTGGATTGTGGGGTTTGGAGCACTTATAACCATCGCCATAAATATGGCATTTGTTCCCATATACGGCTATGTTGCCTGTGCCTGGGCAACACTTGCTTGCTATGTGCTTATGACAATTCTTTCGTACCGATTGTGCCAAAAACATTATGGTATTCCCTATAATCTGAAAAAAATTGGCACATACTTTCTTGTTGCCGGCTTGTTATACAGTGCAGACACATTTATTTCTATTGATAATGCAATACTTTCATATTCATATAAAACTCTTTTCGTTCTGGCATTTGTTGGCATAGTATATCGCATAGAAAAAAGAAGCATCAGCGTACTGTTACGCAAAAAATAAAAGATATGAAATACGTCATCCTTCTTATCATGAGCATTACGCTCTACACACAATGTAAAATCATACGAATATTACCACAGAAACAAACTATCACATACACCTGTTGGGTTCTCGATAAAAACGGTTTAGTGTGTGATTATCAAATACTTTACGAGATACAATCACGCAAAAATTTAACACAAGAAGATAGAGAAGAACTCTTTTCGCATACACGAAGAATAATACGTCCGCTTATGGCAGAACTCGATTTTGAAACTATTCTCAGCTCACGAGATTCTCTCATGCAACAGGTAACAGACAGCGTACAAAAAAAAACCCGTAAAGCACATTACACCGTAGAAAACATATCAATAAAGCATATATTTGTAACAAAAATCATATATTCGTTTCTCAAAAACAAAAACGTACCATATATGGATATTATATCGGAACGTGATTAAAGAACTAACATGAAATATATCAAAACAGTATACATATTAATTATAGTATTACTTGCAGCAAAAACAGGATATGCACATCCGCATATTTTCATACACACAGACATAGATATATACTACAATGCAACAGGTATAGAAAAATTACACGTTCAGTTTCATTTTGATGAAATTTTCAGCGAAGATTTAATGCAAAATTTTGATGCTGACAAAAATAAATCATTCAGCACAAAAGAAATAGCAGAAATAAAATCAAAAGCTTTCAGTAATCTCAAAAATTATAACTACTTTATTCACATACGTGCAGGAGGCAAAAAAATTACAATAGAAGATGTTTCAAATTTTTCTGCCCGCATAGACGACGGAATAGTAATATATAGTTTTGATGTACAAAAACATATACCGATTTCCCGAGAAAACACAACAATTAAAATATCTCCGTACGACCATTCGTATTATATAGCAGTGTATCTGAACGAACAAAATATTCGCTTACACAACACCGATTCATTTATACATAATTATTCCGTTATAGA
>CAZLCY010000213.1:0-4358 GCA_964558075.1 uncultured Bacteroidales bacterium | reverse complement strand
CTGAAATTTATGCTTTTTTTTGAAATTTCGTGGTAAAATGCTCAAGTTGGGTTAAAGTTTACTCGAAAAAACTCCGAACAAATAATACCTGCGGCAACACCAACATTGAGAGATTCAGCCCCACTCAATTCAAGATCGGAGGGTATTGCTATACGGGTAGAAACATACTGAAGCACCTCATCTGAAATACCACTCCCCTCGTTCCCGAACACAACATAAGCTTGGTGAGGTAACGATTCAGTATATATATTATTCCCCTGCATACAAGCAGCAAAAATTGGCACAGTAGCTTCAGATAAAACAGAAGGCAAGTGTTGGTACGAAACCTGAATTCGTAAAATTGCACCCATTGAAGCTTGCACAACTTTCGGGTTAAACACGTCAACACAATCATGCGAACATATAATATGAGAATAACCAAACCAATCCATTATTCTTAGAATTGTTCCCATATTACCAGGGTTCTGAATTCCGTCAAGAACAAGAGTTACGTGAGATAACGTGGTGTTTTCAATTTTTTTTCGTTTTACCACAGCCCAAACATCTTGTGGTGTCTGTAATAACGATAATTTAGAAAGTTGCTCAATAGTAGCAGAAAAACAAACATCGGAAGAAAGCTTAGAAACATATTGTTCAATTTGATTCTCAAGGGCAACCAAAGTCACAATCTGCCAGTCACTTTTCAAAACCTCACAAACAGATTTTGCACCTTCAACAACAAAAACTTCATGAGCATCACGATATTTTTTGTGTTGAAAAAAACGTAATTCTCTTAATTTATTCTTCGATAACATAAGTAAAACAAAAAAACATATTCAATAAATCCAGATGAAATCGTATTTTTGTCAAAAATACAATAAATTGACTGATATTTTCACACAAACAACAAAGGCTTTTTGTCAACTCTGCATGATAACACTTATCATGGTAGGCACATCTTGTAGTGTAACCAGACATCTTGAAAATGACGAAACACTTCTGGTAAAAAACAAACTAAGTATAAAAAAAGCACCAAAAATTAGCGAATCAGAAATTGGAAATTATATACAACAAACCCCGAATAGAAAAACACTTGGTATACTGTTTCACTTACGTGCATACAATACATTTAAAAATAGTGATGGTAGATTTGGAACATGGGTACGAAAAACAATTGGAGAAGAACCGGTAATTTACGATTCCACAGCCAATGCAAAAACAATACAACAATTTACCATTTATTTAAAAGAACAAGGGTACTATTATCCGAAAATAGAGTTCGACACAAAACGGAAAGGCATCCATAATAAAAAAATAAAAGTTTCATACAATATTGACCCCGGCACACCATATATAATTGATACTGTTGAGTACCAAATTCCTGACAGCAACATTGCAAAAATTGTAGATTTATTTGCAAAAAAAACGGAAATTAAGTCCGGCAACATTTTCAACATTCAAACAATATTGGAAGAACGACAAGCTCTCACCCGCCATATTAAAAATCAAGGATATTATTCCTTTACTACAAACAATATCTACTTTACCGCCGATACTAATCAAAACAATTATACTGTAAACATAGCAATTGGCATAAAACCATACACAAAAAACGAATCACAACTATACCCTCAATACAAAATTCGAAAAACAATTATTTATCCTGATTTTTCCTTAAACAAGACAGAATCATACACACAAAGCTATACACAAAACGACACAATTATATTCAAATATAAAGATTCGCTCTATGTAGACCCGAATGTTATTTCCCGAAGTTTGTACATAAAAAACAACGAATTATATAACTTAAACGATATTGAAAAAACACAGAAACGTCTTATTGTAAATAAATTATTCAAAAATATCTCTATTTCTTTCAGCCGCGTCGAAACGCAAGACAGCAGTATATATAAATATTTAGATTGTATTATAAAAATAAATCCGGTTACTCAACAAGCCTTTACATTAGAAATAGAAGGAACAAACACCGGGGGTGATTGGGGTGCAGAAACAAATATTTCATATAATCATAAAAATATATTTAAAGGAGCTGAGTTTTTTCAAGTAAAACTATCCGCAGCAGCAGAACGAAATATATCGTTTGACATTGAAGATATAAATGAAACAGCATTATTTAATACCCAAGATTACGGTATTGAGACCCGACTTGATTTTCCTCTTTTTTTATCTCCAATAAAACCGCAAAAATTTGACAAAAAATATCGCCCTACCACAACATTTCTTATTCAATACAATTATAATCGTTCAAGCTATTTTACTCGCCCCACTTCTCATTTTTCTTACGGATACAGATGGTTTGGCAACAATTACTTAACTCACAACTTCAATCCTGCAGATATTAGTTATATTTATTATTACGACAAATCTGATAAATTTAGAGAATTTATTGCCAGCAAAGATTACTATAAATTCAGTTACGAAGATTATTTAATATACAGCTCCAATTACTCATTTGTGTTCAACAATAATAATCCGCAAAGTTTACGAGACTATTATTATCTAAAATTCTACTTCGAAAGTTCAGGAAATGCTATGTATGGAATACACAAACTCATTGATAATAATACAGATAAATTCGAAACATTTAATGTTGCTTTTGCACAGTATCTTAAAACTGAAGCTGATTTTAGATATTATCACAACATAAATTCCAACATTCTTATAGCTTCACGAATTTTTGGTGGCATAACAGCCCCCTACCTTAATTCAGATTGGGTTCCGAGCATTAAACGATACTATGTTGGTGGAGCAAATAGCATGAGAGGATGGGCAACTCGCACCTTAGGTCCCGGCTCACATAGAGATACCACAAACACGCTTCAGTATAATTTGGGAGACATTAAACTTGAAGCAAATATAGAAACTCGCTTCAATTTATTTTGGATATTAGAAGGCGCTGTTTTTCTTGATATTGGAAATGTGTGGTCATTTAACAATAACGAAATTGAAGGAGCAGAATTTATACTCAATAATTTCTGGAACGAACTAGCTGTTTCTAGTGGATTTGGTGTTCGCTTTGATTTATCCTTTTTAATTTTTCGAACAGATTTTGGCGTTAAATTGAGAGAACCCTTTAAAATTGATGGAACAAACTCACATATAATATGGGGAAATAGAAAAATGAATTCTGAAGATTATAATTTTTCTATAGGAATAGGATATCCATTCTAACAATAAAAAATTTCATTTATAAATATATATATATTATTTTTGAAAAAAAACACAAATGACTGGATTACAAAAAACTAAAATAATACTCGTTTTTTTATATCTGTTTACCACATTTTTTTCTACTGCACAGGAGAAAAAAACAGATTCTCTATCATTACATTTTTCGATTGCAACACAAAATGAAACAATCGAAAATCACGATGGCAAAGCATATATTCAAAATATTCAAAACGGACGCCCCCCCTATATATATCAATGGTCGAAAGAAGATATTCCACTTACTTCCGACTCGGCATATAATCTACACGAAGGAAAAAAATACAAAATCACAATTACCGATCGAAAAGGGAATAGCCACACCAAAACCTTCCGCATACTTCCACAAAATGGCACAGAAAAACTCAACCATTTATTTGGAATTCTTACCGATGCAATAGGGACAATACTAATGGTAGATATATTTTACCTTTTAAACCTATACGACCCGATAATATATGACGAACATGGTGAGCCCATTCTTCATCCTAATGGTACCGAAAAAAAAACAAGCATTCCGCTTATCGTCGTATGGTTACTATTTGGTGCTGTTTTTTTTACAATTAAATTCAAAGGAATTAACCTCAAAGGCATTCCCCATGCAATACAATTAATTAGAGGAAAATACGACAACCCTTCCGACAATAAAAAAGGACAGATATCACACTTTCAAGCACTCACAACAGCACTCTCAGCAACCGTCGGATTAGGAAACATTGCCGGTGTAGCACTTGCTATAAGTATGGGAGGCCCGGGAGCTACTTTTTGGATGATTCTTATGGGTTTTCTGGGAATGGCATCAAAATTTACCGAAGCAACTCTCGGAGTAAAATATCGAAGAATAGATTCACGAGGAGAAATTTCAGGTGGCCCCATGTACTATTTAAAATACACTTTCGGGCAAAAAGGTATCGGAAAACAGATTGGCAAAGGATTAGCTGTAATATTCTCCATACTACTCATACTGACTTCTCTTGGTGGGGGAAATATGTTTCAGGCAAATCAATCATTTGAAAACATAAAAATGCTTATTCCCTCTCTATCGGAATTTGGGATGGAATTTGGGATAATTTTCGCAATTCTTGTAGGAGTTGTAATAATAGGAGGCATCACAAAAATCGCAAAAGTAACAAGTAAAATAGTTCCCA
>CAZLCY010000212.1:0-4359 GCA_964558075.1 uncultured Bacteroidales bacterium | reverse complement strand
TTTTACAATTCTGTGTCGGAGTATAGAGTGTGCAATTGCTTGAACATCTTCGATGTCGGGCGAATATTTTCCGTTAAGTGCAGCATGTGTTTTTGCTCCAATTATCAGATATTGAGATGCCCGCGGACCTGCTCCCCATGAAATGTATTCGTGTGCAGTTTTGGTTGCAAGCGGGCTGCTTTTTCTTGTTTTTGCTACTAATTCTACGGCATAACTAATAACATTATCCGGTACTGGTATTTTTCGAATGAGTTTTTGGTATTCAATAATTTCTTGTGAACTTAATTTTTTTGAAATTTCCTGTTCATTACCCGAGGTGGTTGATTTTACTATAGTAATTTCATCTTCAATATTTGGGTAATCTAACCAAATATTTGACATAAAACGGTCAAGCTGTGCTTCGGGTAAAGGATAAGTTCCTTCTTGTTCTATCGGGTTTTGTGTTGCAAGCACAAAAAATGGACCTGTTAACTCATAGCGTTTACCACCGGTAGTTATGGCGTGTTCTTGCATTGCCTCTAACAGAGCTGCCTGTGTTTTTGGGGGAGTTCTGTTTATTTCATCAGCAAGAAGGAAGTTTGTGAACAGTGGACCTTTGTTGAATACAAATTCTCGGTTTGAGTTGAGAATTTCGGTTCCGATAATATCGCTTGGCATAAGGTCGGGGGTAAATTGAACACGGTTGTAATCTATACCCAATGTCTTTGCAATAGTAGTTACAAGTAATGTTTTTGCTAAACCCGGAACGCCAATAAGTAAGCAGTGACCACCACTAAATATAGAAAGCAAAACATTGTCAATAATGTCTTCTTGACCAATTATTACTTTTTGAATTTCTTGTTTGAGTTCTGTATATGACCTTTTTAAGTTATCAATTGCATCAACATCGTTTGTATTGTGTGTCATAATTGTATACTTTTTATAAAAAATTTGAATACTCAAAAATAGTTTTTTTTTATCTATTTTTGGGGCTTTACGCTTATTTTTTCATTTTTAAACTTTTTAAAATCTTTCAATTGCAAATTTGCATTACGTTTTTTTGCTTACAAAAGGCAGCATAATTAATTATTGCGTCTTTGTGCGAGATTATATATATTATAGGAAAACTAAGATCGATGTATGTAAGAAAAGAAGAAAGAATGCTTGACACTGAATTTTGCTAATGAGCCCTAATATCTATGTCTGTAAATTAAACAGATATAAGACTCATTTTATCAGATACAATGGAAATATTGCCAATAGGAGATTGGTAGTTTTCGTAAAAAAGTTGTGTGCTATTAACCAGAGTTTGAAATGTTATTAAAAATGTCTATAAATCGGGTGCTTCAATCAGATATCACGAAAAAATTTTCGTTGAAAGATTATTAAATAAAACACACCAACAGTTATTGCAGAGTCTGCAATATTAAAAATAGGTTTAAAAAATGTAAATGGTTCGCCAGCCCAAACAGGAAACCAATCGGGATATGTGCCGCGTAAGACCGGGCAATAAATCATATCAACAACATGTCCTTGCAAAAATGGAGCGTAACCACCACCTTCGGGTAAAAATTCAGCAACAGAACCAAATGTGCTTTTGCCAAATAATATACCATAAAAAGCACTGTCAATAATGTTTCCTAAAGCTCCGGCAAGAATAACGGATAAACCAATAATAACATCAAGCGGTGCATTTTTTTTAATGAGTGTGCTAATATAATAGATGATAAATCCGGAAGCAATTAGGCGAAAAATGGTTAAGAATAATTTCCCCCAATTGCCTCCAAATTCAAATCCAAAAGCCATTCCCGGATTTTCTACAAAATAGATAAAAACCCGATCGCTGATTAATGGTATCATTTCATCAGCGTGCATAGATGTTTTTACTAAAATTTTAGTTACCTGATCTGCAATAAGAATAACTAAAACAAGAAGAACTGACCAGTGACTTTTTTTCATCTTATTTTGTTCCTGAATTTTTTGCATCAATACTCAATGTTGCATGAGGTACAGCTTTGAGTCGTTCTTTTGAAATCAGTTTTCCGGTAGCTCGACATATTCCATATGTTTTGTTTTCTATTCGAATAAGTGCTGCACGCAAATGCGATATAAATTTTTCTTGACGTTCTGCCAGTTTGCCGGTTTCTTCTTTTGATAAAACAGCTGCACCTTCTTCAAATATTTTGAATGTTGGAGACGTGTCCTGAATATCATTACCATCCAAATGTCTAATAGATCTGCGCAGCTCTTCGTAATCGGCTAAAGCTTTTTCTAATTTACCATTGATGATTTCTTTAAATTCTTGTAATTCGGCATCTGAATATTTGTTTTTTTCTGTTGCTCCCATAGTGTGTTCCTCCATATTTTATGATTTTGAAATAGCAATAACCGTAGAAATGGTATTATCAATTTCTACGTCTTTTTGTAGCTTTTGTTTTGGTTTCGGTACTAAATTAATTGATGCACATAGCGTTTCTGTTGCAATGTACTCTTTATGTTGTTCTATTGCAGTTGTTAAGCTTGCATGCTCTTGTATCTCAAGGTGAATTTTATCTGTCACATCAAATCCGGATTCTTTTCTGAAATTTTGAATGCGATTTACAAATTCACGTGCAATTCCTTCGTTTTGAAGTTCGGGAGAGATTTTCACATCAAGGGCAACTGTAATATTGTCTTCGTGTGCAACTTGCCAGCCCGGAATATCTTCCGAATATATTTCGACATCCTCGAGTTGTAGAGTGATGTTTTCAGAATTAACTTCAATAGTATATGTTTGATTTTTTTCAAATGCAACAATTTCGGCATTATCCATTTCGCCTATTTTTGCGGCAAGTTGTTTCATTATTTTACCATGTTTGGGACCTAAAACTTTAAAATTCGGTTTTATTTTTTTAACCAAAACATCCGATGCGTCGGTAATTATTTCTATTTCTTTAATATTTACTTCAGCTTTAATAATGTCTGCTACAGCTCGAATGTCTTGCTCAAATTCCTTGTTTAAAGCAGGGATAAGTATTTTTTGTAATGGCTGACGAACTTTTATTGATACTTTTCGTCGTAATGATAAAATCATTGATGAAATAACTTGTGCGTATTTCATTTGTTTTTCAAGACGAGTATTAATATATGATTCATCTGCTAGTGGAAAGTCAACGAGATGAACAGATTCCGCTTTGTGTTGTTGAGTTACAGAATTCAGGTCTGTAAATAATTTGTCTGCATAAAAAGGAGATATCGGAGCCATAAGCTGTGATACTGTTTCGAGGCAGGTGTATAATGTTTGATAGGCAGAAATTTTATCTTCTGTCATTTCACCTTTCCAGTAACGTTTGCGTGATAGTCGCACAAACCAATTGCTCACATTATCAATAACAAAATCTTGTATTGCTCTGCCTGCTTTTGTTGGTTCGTAATCTTCGTAATACCGAGTTACATCTTGTGTGAGTGAATGTAGTAATGATAAGATCCATTTGTCGATTTCCGGTCTGTTTTCTTGAGCAATAGGTTTATATTGCATAGTAAATGAATCGAGATTTGCATACAATGCAAAAAATGAATAGGTATTATATAATGTCCCAAAGAATTTTCTTTTTATTTCGTCAATTCCATTCGAGTCATATTTGAGATTGTCCCAGGGAGATGAGTTTGTAATCATATACCATCTCACTGCGTCTGAGCCTTTTGCCTTAATCTCTTTAAACGGATCTACCGCATTACCGAGACGTTTCGACATTTTGTTCCCGTTTTTGTCGAGAACCAGACCGTTTGAAATTACATTTTTAAAAGCAACACTGTCAAATAGCATGGTTGCAATTGCATGTAAGGTAAAAAACCACCCTCTTGTTTGGTCAACACCTTCGGCTATAAAGTCGGCAGGGTAAATTGACGGGAACGTATCTTTGTTTTCGAAGGGGTAATGTAATTGAGCGTAAGGCATTGAGCCGGAATCGAACCAGACATCAATAAGGTCGGTTTCGCGATACATTTTTTTACCATTTGGTGATGCCAATATTATTCTATCAACGTATGGTCGGTGAAGGTCAAATACCGAATAATTTTCTTTTGAGAAATCGCCCGGTTTAAAATCCTGAAGAGGATTTGTATCCATAAAACCCAGCTGAACCGATTTTTCAATTTCTTGTTTGAGTTCTTCAATAGAACCTATGCAAATGCGTTAGGAACAGTCTTCACTCACCCATATTGGGAGTGGTGTTCCCCAAAATCGAGAACGTGAAAGATTCCAGTCTTGTAAGTTTTCAAGCCATTTTTCAAATCGTCCGGTTCCCGTTGAGCTTGGTTTCCAATTTATTTCTTTATTAAGACCGAGAAGTTTGTCTTTGAACGCAGGTGTTTTTACAAACCAGGAATCTAAGGGATAAT
>CAZLCY010000211.1:2410-4384 GCA_964558075.1 uncultured Bacteroidales bacterium | reverse complement strand
GCACCACAGATTACACTGATTAACACAGATAATTTTAATCTGCGAAAATTTGTGGCCATCCGTGGTGAAACTATGTTAAAATTCGTCTTATTATTCCTTTCTTTAACGCACATACATTAAAATTCATTACATTTTATAATTATAATTCCTACATGTTGTATGTGATTGTGTTTACATATAATGTGTTAAATTACCACATAATACAGAAAAAAATAATCTGCGAAAATTTGTGGCCATCCGTGGTGAAACTATGTTAAAATTCGTCTTATTATTCCTTTCTTTAACGCACATACATTAAAATTCATTACATTTTATAATTATAATTCCTACATGTTGTATGTGATTGTGTTTACATATAATGTGTTAAATTACCACATAATACAGAAAAAAATAATCTGCGAAAATCTGTGGCTATCTGTGGTGAAACTATGTTAAAATTCGTCTCATTATTCCTTTCTTTAAATCACACACATTGAAATTTATTAATAACCCCAATTGTTTGTTTGAAAGCTTCAAATATGTGAGCAATTGAGCTTCGTGTATAGGGGCTATCGCATCTACCGATTTTAATTCTATTATTACAGAATTTTCAACTAATAAGTCAATTCTATACCCAGCATCAAGTTTGTTTTTTTTATATACTACGGGTAATTCTTTTTGCCGTTCTACATGGTATCCTAATTCAAGTAATTCATGCATTACACAAACTTCATATGTGCTTTCCAGTAATCCTGGACCAAGTTCAGCATGAACTTTATATGCACATCCAATGATATTGTACGATATGGAATTTAACGTTTTCATAGTGTATTTTTATTGCGGTTAGATTACAAATTTATGAAAATTCACCACAGATTACGCAGATGTGCACAGATTTTTTTGATTATTTGCACCACAGATTACACTGATTAACACAGATAATTTTAATCTGCGAAAATTTGTGGTCATCTGTGGTGAATAATAAAATAATTAGCGGTGCATAAAACTTACTTTTTATATTCCTTCAACACCTTCTTAGAATATAATCCCAATAATGCCAGCAACACCAATTTTCTATGAAGTGTCATAGCATGAAACGGTTGTTTTAATAGAGCTCGAAAGGTGTGTTTTATAGCTTTCTTTGTATTGCCGATGTGTATATAATGCTTAGCAATACCAAAGAGTGTATTACTTAACACTTGTTTTCGTGTACATGCCGGTATTTGTTTTTTGATATACGAATATCGTTTGAAAAATAATGTAAGCCCTGCATATCTGCTCGCATAGCTATTGTTTTTAAGGTTTATAGAATTGTCTTCATGAAGATGATATTGCACCGTGTATTCCTGTATTTGATAAACCGGGAATTCAGCTGCAATTTTGCACCATAATACCAAATCCTCAACAATACATATATCCGCATCAAATTGTATGCGTGCAAGTACATCTCTGTGAATGCACACCCGGGTAGGGGTAATAGGATTGGTAAACACATACTCTAATTCTTTTCCCGGATGTAATGGCGGATATTCCGGTTTTACTATCTCATTTGACATATTATGAAGAGCATGTACAACATACATTCCTTTAATAGGCGAATTAATAAAAGAAATTTCACGTTGCAACACCTCCAAATGCTCCGGCAAATACTCATCATCACTATCCAGAAAACATATATATTCCCCTTGTGCATGACGAATACCATTGTTTCGAGCAGCACTGCGTTCTGCATTTTCCTGATATACATAGCGAATGCGAGAATCAGCGTATAAATCTATCAGGTTTTTCGTTTCATCGGTACTGCCGTCGTCTACGATAATGCACTCCCAGTCGGCGTATGTTTGTGCCAGCACACTTGCTATAGTGCGGGGGAGAATGTGAGCACGGTTGTATGTGGGGATTATGATGGAAAACAACATGTTAGATATTAGGTATTAGATATTAGGTATTATTTTTTTGATTTGCAGGTTTTAATAGTTGTTGTGAGCATTTTTA
>CAZLCY010000211.1:0-2310 GCA_964558075.1 uncultured Bacteroidales bacterium | reverse complement strand
AACAAAAATAATAAAAAGATATGAGGTATTAGATATTTGGTGAAAAAAATCTGATTAGGTATTATTTTTTTGATTTGCAGGTTTTAATAGTTGTTGTGAGCATTTTTAATAGTTCTGTTGATTCATTAGATATACTATAATATTCTTTTGTTGTTAAAAAATTTGTTTTGTGAAGTAGTTCTAACCAATACAATGTTTCATTACATTCTTTTTGAGCAATAGAGAATTTATGTATAAAATCAGCATTGCTTTCAGCATATTCACTTTCCCGGATCATTGCACCAACAGAAGTTCCTGAACGTAATAATTGATTTGATATTACAAATTCCCTATGTTTTGTACAAAGATATCGAGAAAGATTTACAATTCGTATTGCAAAATCTAAACTTTTATCGTGCATTACTGTTTTTCCCATAATTTGCGGCATATTTTATGAGAAACAAAAATAATAAAAAGATATGAGGTATTAGATATTTGGTGAAAAAAATCTGATATCTAATAGCTGATATCTAATATCTGATAACTATCGTCACCACACCGTGTCCGTTTTGATGGATTTATCATTGACAATTTATTCGAAGCACGTCATCCTGACTGTGTCCGACCTTTGACGGAGCGTAACGTAGTGAAGCGTGAGGATCTCGTGCATCTGTACTGGCGGTTATTATTGTTTTTTGTTGGTGTTTCAATTTCAGAGATTAACTTCGTTGAGCTCCACTGCGTTCCGGTTGCCACGTTACGCTATCGCTTCACTCGCAATGACGTGTGTAATGGAAAGGCGGATCTATAATCGAAATTTACTTAAAAAATGCATATTTCTTCGATTATAATCGAATATTTAGTATATTTGTATAAAATAATCATGTATGATAGAACGAAAACGATATATTGCAGCGATTGAACCATTTATACAGAAGCCAATTATTAAGGTAATTAGTGGTATTCGTCGATGTGGTAAAAGTACACTACTCCAGCAAATAATGCAATTACTTATTAACACGAGGGGGGTGGATAAAGAGCATATTGTTTCAATTAATAAAGAATTATTTGAATTTGATGCTATTACAAATTATAAAGATTTGCATCAGTATGTTTCGGATATATGTACAAAATCAGATACTATGTATTATCTGTTTATAGATGAGGTTCAGGAAATAGAAGCATGGGAAAAAGCGATAACTTCGTTTTTAGCAGAGAAAAAATACGATATTTATATTACAGGATCTAATGCTCATTTGCTTTCATCGGAATTAGCCACATTACTTTCGGGGCGATACATAGAATGCGTAATGCACACATTAACATTTTCTGAATATAAAACTATCGAAGCTGTACAACAACAGCAACATATGTCAGTATTTGAAAGCTATTTGTTATACGGCGGATTTCCGGGAATACATCATGTAGCTTTAGAACAGAGTGTTGTTCGACAATATTTACAAGCAATTTATAATACCGTATTACTTAAAGATGTCGTGCTAAAAAACACAATACGGGATACTGCAATGCTTGATATAATTGCGAAATATGTAATAGATAATTGTGGTAATATAACAACTGCTAAAAGTATAAGTCAATATATGAAATCACAAAAACGTTCAGTTTCTGTTGATACAGTATTACATTATCTTCATATTTGTTGTAATGCCCATATTTTTGATAAAGTGCAACGATATGATATAAAAGGAAAGCGAATACTTGAAACACATGAAAAATATTATATGGGCGATGTGGGTTTTAAATTTGCTACTGTGGGATATAAACCGCAAGATATTTCGGGACAATTAGAAAATTTAGTGTATTTGGAATTGCGTGTACGTGGATATACCGTATATATAGGGAAAGTTGATGATAAAGAAATTGATTTTATAGCAGAAAAAAATTCACAAAAATTATATATACAAGTATGTACTGCATTAACTGACGAAAAGGTTGTAGAAAGAGAGTATGCCTCACTTGAGGCGATAAAAGATCATTTCCCCAAACTCGTACTGTCATTAGATACCGGATTTGAAACCTCCCGTAATGGTATTAATTGGATGAATATTCAAGATTTTTTATTAGAAAAATAACTCGCCAACCATGAAAACTCTAATATCTCATAATTATTGTCACCACAGATACCGCAGATTGACACAGATTTTTCTCCACACTGTGTCCGATTCTTGACGGATTTATCATCGATAATTGATTCGAAGCACGTCATCCTGAGAGGTTACCCCAATTTTTTTTCCGTCAAGGGTCGGACGCAGTGAGGCAAAATGTGGAGATGACGGGGATATATATTACTTTGTTCCAAAGATTCTTCTT
>CAZLCY010000210.1:0-4396 GCA_964558075.1 uncultured Bacteroidales bacterium | reverse complement strand
TTCTTTTTTCTTTTTTAATATGCTATAATGGCATAATTCTACTAGAACATTTTTATCTCGTTCTCCATTTAAAATAGCTCGTATTATTTCTATTCCACTTGCTCCGTGTATTTGTGAAAGAACCTCATTTAAACGAATATTCATTAATGTTAATGCTTTTTGCATTTGATTAATATGCATTGTAGAGGATTCGATATGATCTTCTCTTAATCTTATATAACTTCGCAATTCTTTAATGTTACCATGTACGACAAGACATCTGTTTAATAATCCATAACTATGTAATTCCTGTATCCATTGACAATCCTTTACATCTGTTTTCCGTCCTGGAACTTGTTTGGTTTGACGACCATCAACAAGCCAAACATCAATACCACTCTCCTCTAATATATCATAAAGAATTACCCAATAAACTCCTGTCGCTTCCATTGCAACAGATTTTACATGATGTTTATGTAAATATTCCTTAAGTAAAATAAAATATTCTGTAAAAGTGAAATGACTTACTACTGGCAATCCCTCTACAGATGTAAACACTTTTTTTGCACCGATATCTATATCGGCAACATTAGTCCTGATTTTTTTCATACGGTTAGAGTTTAAGTTATACAAAAAAATCTACACCCAAAAGGAACTATTAACTTATCGTTGGCAGACTACCATTCGGACATATCCTTTTTAAAAGGAAGTACCACACATTTTGCCTCTCTCTTTTGGAATCACACTCAGGAACAGGTATTAAAACACTAATTGAACGACGATCAAACTGTGTAGATTATGAATACAAAGTTAATCGTTTTATCCCCGTCATCTCCACATTTTGCCACAAAAAAAATTGGGGTAACCTCTCAGGATGACGTGCTTCGATTATTGTTGACTACTATGTCATTACCGATATGCAGTGGAGTGTGGTAACCGAAACGAAGTGGAGCTCAACGAAGTTAATCTCAGACAATGAAACACAAGACTTAATAACCGATAGTGTAGGTGCACGAGATCCTCACATTCCGTTTTACTAGTAAGCCAGAGTGCTTGCAAGAAAACTGCTTAAGACACAAACCTATGCCAACAATGCCATTTTAATAGCAGTAATGGCTGCTTCAACCCCTTTGTTACCATGTTTACCGCCGGCTCGATCCTGAGCTTGCTCAAGCGTATCGGTTGTAAGCACACCAAACACAAAAGGTATTTCATAAGAAAGATTTAATTCGGTAAGCCCATAGGTAACACCTTGACAAATGTAAGAAAAATGAGGTGTTTCTCCTTGAATAACCGTCCCGAACGCAATTACGACATCAACCTCATAATTTTCTGCAAGAATACGGCATCCAAATGGAAGTTCAAATGCTCCGGGAACATAATCAATAAAAATATCCGACGGACTCACACCATGTTTTTGCAATGTAGAAACGGCACCTTCCAATAAGGCATCATTTATTTCTCTGTTCCATTCTGCTACGACTATCCCAACAGATAATTCAGATGCATCGGGAACAGATTGACTATCGTAATCCGATAAATTTTTGAGTGAAGTTGCCATTATGATTGTACCCGAATTATATATTTTTCAACTTTATCGATTTGTTCATAATCTGCATATTCTTTTGTAATAAGTGAATATACATCAAAAGCTTTATCTTTCATGCCCAATTTCTCATAACATTGCCCTGCTTTTATTAAAAATAACGGAGAAAACTCAACACTTTCAGAAATATCAGCAGCCTCAATATAATAATCTACGGCTTTATCATATTCACCTTTGTTACTATATGAATCGCCGAGCAAATTAGCTTTCAATTGAGCAGTTAAATCTTCATTTGGAGAAAAATCTTTAAGCACATCAATCGCATTATCAAACTCTTTCATGCGCAAATAACACAGTCCGGCATAATACTGAGCCAAATTACCCGATTCGGTTCCCCCATACTCATCAATAATATATTCAAAGCCATATACATTTGCATTTCCGTATAATGCAATATGAAAAGAATCTATTTCGAAATATCGTTGAGCTTCCCACATTACATCAACAGCTTCGGCATTTCGAGGCTCCATAACTCTGTTTTTGTAAATAAAAAAAGCTGCAATTACAAGAACAATTACACCTACAATATATGTCAATTTTTTTTGATTATCTTCAATATATTGCTCTGCTCTTGTCAATGAGGATTCTATCATCTCTAAATTTTCGGGATCTTTGTGTTTTTTATTTTTTGCCATTTTTTCAATTATTTAATTTTTCAGATTACAAAAATAGTTTTTTTATCTATTAGGCAATAAAATATCATAAGAAAATTTATCACTTACTTGTATTCGCACACAACAAAAATCTGAAAATTCAAAATGATGCTTATAAAAAATATTTGGGAATACTCAGAACTTTCCGTATTTTTGATTTTCATATTAGTTTATAACATTATTTTCACTGAATGACAGACACTATTAAAGTTCTTATTGTTGAAGATGACCCGGCCTCAATGAATTATCTTGAAATAATTCTCAACAAAGAAGATCTCGATTATAAAACCGCAACAGACGGTCAAGAGGGATTGGAAATTTTCAAAAAATACCGGCCACACATTGTGTTAACTGACATAAATATGCCTCGCATGACGGGTGTAGAAATGCTTTCAGCTATAAAACGCATTGATTCTCAAGCTATAGTCATAATGCTTACCGCATTTAATTCAGAAGACTACGTGATTGAATCTATGCGGTTTGGAGCAAATAATTACTTAAAAAAACCAATCCTTAAAGAAAATATAATTGGCTTATTGCGAAAATATAAATCAATTTTATATGCTCGCAACCAACATAAACAAATTCAAAATTTCATTGCTCAACACTCATTTTCAATGAAATTTAATAATGACATTTTTCAAGTACCTTATATTGTAAATTATCTTATTGACGAAATTGATTTATTATTCAAAGAAGACGAAACAATGGGAATTCGTTTAGGATTGGATGAGATAATAATAAATGCTATTGAACATGGAAATTTAAATATTTCATATCGAGAAAAAAGTAAAGCTATTCAAAACAATTACTATGAAAAACTTATTTCAGATCGTTCAAAACTTCAAATAAACAAAAAGAAAGAAGTAACGATTAAATATACTTTTTCCGGCAACTTTTGTGAATGGTTTATAGAAGATGAAGGTGAGGGATTCAACCCCGATTCTATTCCAAACCCTATTACTACAGAAGGAACAGAAATGTTGCACGGAAGAGGTATTTTTATAACCCGATTTCAATTTGATGAATTAGAATACCTTGAAAAAGGGAATAAAGTTCGCCTCCGAAAATATTTACAAAAACGAACATAAAATCACCGATAATTGAGACATAAGATGAAAGAGTTGAAAAGGTTTTTATGTGCAAGTTTCTGTATAGTATACTCTCTTTTTTCATATGCTCAATTACACATAAATGATATTTCCGGAAACCATCAATTTGGAGTAATTGAAACTCCTGTTTCCGATTCAATTGTATGTGCAGTAACTGACTCATCCGGCAATGCGGCAAAAGGCATTCCGGTTGCTTTTAAACTGATAAACAGTCCGAATCGTTCGAAAGGCAGCTTTGTGTTTGACACGCTTGTTTACACCGACAAGAACGGTCATGCAGCAACATTATTTGAATTGGGAGACAAAGAAGGTGTCTACGAAATAGCTTCATTTATTCTTTCTGATAATTCAAAAGAAATATGCATTTTCACTCTTCATGCACAAAAAAGAAATTGGGTATTCTTTCTTATTTTGGGACTTTTCGGCGGATTACTCATTTTCTTATTTGGATTGGAACTCATGAGTACCGGTTTGCAAAAAGCGGCAGGAGACAAAATGCGTTCAATACTGAGCACTCTCACAAACAATAACATTATCGGTCTCAGCGTAGGTGCAGTTGTTACCATGATTATACAAAGCAGCAGTGCAACATCAGTAATGCTCGTAAGTTTTGTAAACTCAGGACTCATGCGATTTAAGCAATCATTAAGTATTATTCTTGGTGCGTCTATCGGAACAACCATTACGGCACAAATCATCGCTTTTAAACTAACTGACTATTCTCTTGGAATCATCGCTATTGGCGGAGCCTTATACATGTTTACCAACAAACAAATTATTCGGAATTGGGGTGAAACAATTTTTGGTTTCGGTATACTATTTTTCGGTATGGAAATCATGTCTGATTCTATGACACCACTCCGCTCTTACACCCTATTTTTAGAATTACTATATACCTAAGAAAATCCCGTTTTGGGAATTATTGTAGGAGCATCATTTACCGCATTAATTCAAAGCAGCAGTGCATTTATCGGCATTATGATTATTCTTCCCAGTCCAGGACTATTATCTCCCGAATCGAGTATGCCACGTCTTTTAGGAGCAAC
>CAZLCY010000209.1:0-4413 GCA_964558075.1 uncultured Bacteroidales bacterium | reverse complement strand
ATACATTTACAAACAAGGAATCGTGAATACGTAAGGTATCAAATACATTTACAAATAAGGAATCGTGAATACGTAAGGTATCAAATACATTTACAAATAAGGAATCATGAATACGTAATGTGTCAAATACATTTACAAATAAGGAATCATGAATACGTAATGTATCAAATACATTTACAAATAAGGAATCGTGAATACGCAAGGTATCAAATACATTTACAAATAAGGAATCGTGAATACGTAATGTGTCAAATACATTTACAAACAACGAATCGTGAATACGTAAAGTATCAAACACATTCACAAACAAGGAATCATGAATACGTAATGTGTCAAATACATTTACAAACAAGGAATCGTGAATGCGTAGAGTATCAAATACATTCACAAATAACGAATCGTGTGATGTAACAATAGAGTCGAGAAAAACAAGACTATCACTGACAATAGTTATTTCATCATCAACATATATTTTCGTCACCGCATCCTGATTGTCAACAGGATTTGCTAAATCAACAATACGAACATTCCCTGCACTATTGCCGGAAAATAATACCGTGTCTAGAGCAGGGATATCACCTTTTGAAACTTTCTCCCAATCATTAATATTCCAATAGTAAAAAGTGTTTTCATTACTATCAAAGACCAACAAACCATTATCATCAACTCCTAAAGAATCGACAAAACTTGTTGCAAGTCTTTGAACTGTTGTAATGCGTGGAACCAATAATCCTTGGTTATTTGATGGTGCAACTACATCAAGAGCTGCATTAGGATTAGGTGTTTGTGTGTTAATACCAACCGAACTTTGTCCGAAAACAGCATGAACAGACATTGTCAAGAATATGACGCTTACTATTTTTGTAATATAGCATCGAAATGTATGTAGCATAACAATAAATTTTAAATTTTACAGCTTTTACGTATTTATACGCAAATGTAAATCTTTTTTTATAAAAAAAATAAAAAATAACAAAAATAATACTGCTTTTTGTTATTTCATTATAAGTGCTCCTGCAACAACATCGTTATCTTCATAAAAAACAGCACTTTGACCGGGTGTGACTGCTGAAATTTTTTCTTTAAAAAAAATCTCATACCGACTATCATTTATTTTCGATGCAAAACACAAGGTCGGTTTTGTATTATACCTTATTTTTACATACAAAGTTTTATTTTCAGGTAATTTTTCATATTTCAAATAATTAACATGTGTAACAATCATAGATTCTTGAAAGACTTCATCTTTGTCTCCGAGAGTAATTTCATTAGTCTCCTTATTAATAGACACCACATAAGCAGGTTTACCCAATGCTATTCGTAATCCTTTACGTTGCCCGATTGTATAATACGGATAACCTTCATGCTGCCCCAAAACAGTTCCATCAATAGAAAGAAAATTCCCTTTACCTACTTGAGTATTAATATCAGGCACCATTTTTTGTAAAAAAGCTCTATAATCATCATCGGGAATAAAACATATTTCCTGACTTTCTTTTTTTGAAGCTAATTTCTGAAATCCACGTTGAACTGCAAGTTCCATAATTTCGGACTTTTTATACTGCCCGAGCGGGAACAAAGAACGACGTATTTGTTCTTGTGAAAGTTGCCATAACACATAGGATTGATCTTTTGATGTGTCCTGAGCACGGGTTAAAAAATGACGTCCCTTATATTCTGCTTTTTGGGAATAATGTCCGGTTGCTAAATGAGTACAGCCCAATTCATCTGCCTTTTCCAATATTGCACCCCATTTAATAGTAGGATTACAAACCACACAAGGATTAGGTGTTCGAGCATTCATATACTCATGAATAAAATCAGAAACAACAATATTTTTAAATTTTTCTCGAACATCAACAATATAATGGGGAATACCAATTTTTTTACAAAAATCTTGTGCTTCAAAAATGGATTCCATACTACAACAACCGGTTTCTTTTTCTGTACAGCCTTCTGATAAATAATCCCAAATACGCAGAGTTATTCCAACAATATCATATCCTTCTTCTTGTAAAAGCAATGCAGTAATAGAACTATCTATACCACCACTCATTGCTACTGCTATTTTTTTCATTTTAAATTTTTTTGTAAAATTATACTGTGTATTAAAATTATACAAAAAGAATTAATAATATCCCTAATAATCATACAATAATTATATTTGAAGTAGAAAATACAAAAAAATTACACAAAAAACAATAAAAAAAACAGATATAATCAACATAGACGCTATTTGGTAATCTTTGCGAACGTGCCGTAAAAAAGGTATATATCGAGATATTCGCAATAAGAAAGAAAATGTGTACAGTCCTTCCGGTTCAGATACAGGGTTTGATTTAATGTCTAAAATTGCTTCAGCTTTCTGTTTATATTCTTCAGGCACCTGCAATTTAACACCTCCTATAGCATTCGACATAAAATTATCAACCTGATTGGTAAGTTCATCTTTCAAAAAGACGGGAATACCTTCATTCTTTAACTGCATCTCATCAAGATGAGCATTATGAGAATAGGTATATGATTTTATAGTTACATATTTCATAATTAAAATAATTTAGGTGTTTCTGTTTTGCGTGAACCTAAAATTCGTTTTTCCTGAGAAAAATCATCATATTCTAACTGCTTATTTTTATAAACAAAGGTTTCTTTCAAATTGAAATGCTTTGTCTGCACTCCGCTTGAATAAAAAACTTTAACGATTAACTCGCCATTTTCAAATGCATTGTACGATTCTTCATCAACAATAAAATGCCCTTCTGCAACCGTCGCTATTTCATTTTGATATAATGCATTTGTTTGTGGAATTGAAAAAATGGTACACCCATCTTCGAATCTATTAAAATAATCTTGCAAAGTATCAAAGTTCGGATTATGAATATGTGAAGGAACGGATATTTCGACCTTAAAAAACTTCTCAACTGCCGAACCTATATTTTTTAGTAAAAAACGAGGATAAAAATTCATTTTTGAAAATTTACCATTTTCCATATGAGGTATACCATTCGTATTTAAAATTGAATATATTTCGATTTCCGGTCGTTTACTTTTATGGTATAAATTGCGAATTTCATACTCTTCCATACATTCCGTTTTCATGCCCAACCGCTTATAAAACCGTTTATCTTCTGCTATATGAGGAGCCTTAAAACTATTTGGTACAGAAATGCCAATACAAAATTTTCCGTCTTCCGAAACTACTATTTTTGCTATCCCTAAATCAGGTATTTCAGGAGAAATCTGAGTTGCACATACTGTTTTCAACCATGTTAATACCACATCATTTTCGATTGGTTGCAATGAGCGTGGTATTTTGCGTGTAGCATGTATTCCGATAATAATAACCCCACCGTTTGCATTAGCCATTCCGGTTATTAATTGCGAAAAAAACAATGCTCTTTTTTCATTACAAACCTCAACTTCTTTCGCAGAAAGATACTCAATTGTAAGTCCTTCTTTTATCCGAAATTCAAATAATTGTTCAATTCCTTTTTGATTGAGTGATATCATAATTGTCTGATTAACAATATTATTATTTCGACTTTTTCAATTTCTCATTTTATACAAAGCTATACATTTCTCTCTGAATAATCATATTCTTCTTAAGAATACTTCATGCATACCTGATTACGGTCAGTTTTACTCACTATTACTTCTTATTTCATTAAAAATAGATAAAATTTCATGATTCGGTTCAGTTCCTGTTTTGGAAATAAAATACTCTGAAAATAATTCATCTATTGAACGAGTCTGCGAAAAATCTTGCACAACATCACCGTTCTCTCCTTCTTGTTGATTTACAAGAGGAATAAGATAAATAATCCCATCATGAACATCGTGCAGTGATTTTATATCTGCGGGACTTATAAACATATCGGTGTGTATTGATAATTCCACATAACAATTTTGATGTTTTTCCAACCATTCCCGAGCCTCTTCAATACTGGCAGATGTTACCCGATGCAACTCCCGCCGCTGAAATAATTCAATTTGCTCGATTTCGGCTTCTTTACCTGCTTCACAATGAACAATACTCACATATTTTTTTTGATGTGCTTCAGAAAAACTATACGAACAAATACTTCCGGAATATACCGATAAAGGGGAATGTGAAACTGTTCTCTGTGCATGTAAATGCCCTAATGCAACATATTGTATTTCCGGTGGTACAATTCCTGTTGGCAATAATTCACTAATAGCTTGAATTGGTTTTTCATTATCGGGTTCTTGTATTTCTTCATCCGAAACCGGTAACATTAAATGATGGCCAACAAGAATATTAACTCCACTTTTATCACAATATTTCCGAGCAATGTCTCTCCAAAAATTCTGCAAAGAATCAACCAAACCTATTGACTCTTCAGAAATAAATGCCTCTTTCATACGCTGTTCATTCGCAAAGGGAGCAACTAT
>CAZLCY010000208.1:0-4431 GCA_964558075.1 uncultured Bacteroidales bacterium | reverse complement strand
AGGATAATAAATGATAGCACGAATAATTCCTTTTGGATCAACAAAGAAAACTGCTCTAACTGCTTTCGTTGAGTCTTCATTTGGTTGAATCATTCCATATTTTTTGGCAACGTCCATCTTAATATCTTCAATCAATGGGAATGTTACCTCAATATCCTTCATTCCTTTGTATTCAATCTTCTCTTTAATTGTACGTAACCATGCAATATGACTGTATAATCCATCAATAGAAAGTCCTATTAACTCACAGTTTGCTTCATTGAATTTTTCCTCCATATGAGCAAATGTCATAAACTCAGATGTACAAACAGGTGTAAAATCCGCAGGGTGACTAAATAAAATCGCCCATTTCCCTTTGTAATCAGAAGGGAAATTAATATCTCCCTGAGTTGTTACTGCTTTAAACTCCGGTGCAGGGTCTCCAATTCTTGGCATACTTACTACTTCTTGTTCTAAATTTTCCATATTATTAATTTTTAAGAATTTAACATTTATCAAAAGTCCCGTTTATTTGAACAAGAAAATCTTTAATCTGAAATCCTTTGATTTGTTTCTTATCAAAGTAATTTTTCAATATTTCATTTAACTCTTCGTCCACATAATCTTCAATTAAATCACACTCTACACAATATAAATGATGATGATGTTCTGACATTCCATCATATCTCATTTTGTCAGCTTGGGATGTTACTTTTTTAATAATATTGTTTTCTACCAGTACATCTAAAACTTTATAAATTGTACCGATTGCAATATTAGGCTGACTTTTCTTAATATAGCCTGCAATATTTTCTGCTGTTGGGTGATTATTTAAATTATATATAGCTTCTAATATAGCAACTCGTTGAGGAGTAACCTTCAATCCCTTATTAGCAATCTGTTCTCTAATTTCTTTTATTTTCATAATTTACCTTATAAGAATAATTCTCTTTTAGTAAAAAATCAAATTTACGATAAATGTTTGATTTTTCATAATTATATTATTATTTTTTTTCTGCTCTATGCATAAATGCGCCAACAGTCTCTCAAAACTACTGGCACAAGCTGTTTCAAAACCTTCCACTTTTTTTATATTTCAATAAAAGTACAACTTTTTACGGATACAGAGAAAAATGACGAAACTTATAATCTGAGTTCTTAGATTGCCCCCCACCTATTTAAAATCCATAGATTTAATTCAAACGGAAATTACCTATGGGCATCGTATTGTAATTAATTTATATCCACCGTCTTACTTTCTTTTTATACTCAAGATAATCCTTCCCAAAAGTTTCAAACATTAGTTGTTCTTCTTTTTTAATAAAAATCAATCTGACTATTACCAAAAAAAATAAGGGTAAAAACAAGGCTAGAATGTTTGTTGAGAATATTGAAAATCCAAGTATCAGTATCAACATCCCTATGTACATAGGATTCCTGGTTTTGGAAAAAACACATTCATCTATCATGTGATTTGATTTCTCAATTTGTAAAGTAGTCTGATGTTTTTTGAATAAATCCCTTGCCTTACCCATTAAAACAAACCCTGAAAATGCAATCAATATACCAATAAGGTTGTATGGGAATTTTATCAAATTAAACCGTGGTGCAAAAGAATAAAGAGCAATCATTATAAAAATACTATACGCAATCAATACGGGTGGAATATATAGTTTTTTCATGGTATCTGCTTTTAGTTTATGTATATCAATATTATTTCCTTATAATTCCATTTATAAACGACACCTATCAAATCGGTATTTGTCAGCTTCGCTTTCATCGAAAACAAAGTCCAAAATGCCTATAGTGTAGACAGCCTTTAATTCGAAGTTCCAAAATCTTTCTTTGTCCCTTGCTTGTTCCTGAATTGGAAAGGTTGAGTAAAAAATTGTCCTGTCTTTGAAAAATTTCTGTTCGGCTTTGTCATTGGTGCAATAAATATCGAATATCGCTCTTCTGTCGCCACCCGAAATGGGTAGTTTTTCGTTATTAGGCAGATATGACAGTTCTGTAATTGTTCCTTCTTTTTCTTTTAAAAGTTCATTTAAAAAGTCCAATAATAAATCCTTATTGAGTTCTTCTCCAAAAAGTTTAAACCCATAGTCGGTAAATGGGTTTATGTATTTTTCTTTAAACTCTGACATATTATAACATTTCAATCAATAGTAAAGTTACAACTTTTTTTAATTTGCACAGTCTTTTTTTTCTTATAAATGATACCGGCAGTCTTCCGAAACAATCAGGACAACCTGTTTAAAAAACTCTTACCATTATTTATATTTTCATTAAAAGTACAGTTTTTCAAATATTGAGAAAAAATTTCGAAATATTTAACTTGGTTTCAACACAAAAAGAGATGAAACCGAAAAGGAGCGAACTGGCGATTTGCTTCTGCGAATATGTAATGATTGTACTTTTTGTTCAACTCTCAACCACAGCGTGGTTGTATGTCTGTAGAAAAACAGCTGATTATTAGTATGCTATTTCACGACTCCGTAGGATGTCGTATATATTCATTATGTATGAATCCTACGGATTCAAAATAGGACTTGAATCTTTTTCTACAGATATTCGACTCCTACCGAAGCCGTTTAGAATAAACATAGTGTTTGCGAGAAAAGTCTTGATTTCACGAAAAATAACAAATAAAACAAACATGAACTTTTTTGCATTCAAAAAAATACTTTAAAAAAATTTCTCAAATAGCGAAAAAATCAAGATTTTTGTAGAATACAAGATTTTAAACTTTTTCAAAGCAAGAAAATATATGGATAAAGAACTTCTTTTAGGAGCAGAGGCGGTTGGTCTTGCAGCTATTGACGCCGGCATTTCCGGTGTATACGCCTATCCGGGCACTCCTTCCACTGAAATTACAGAGTATATTCAACAGTCGAAAGAAGCACAAGATAAAAATATTCGTTCGAACTGGGCAGCAAATGAAAAAACTGCCTATGAGGCAGCACTTGGCATGTCGTATGCCGGAAAACGCGCATTGGTGTGTATGAAGCATGTCGGCTTAAATGTAGCGGCTGATGCTTTCATGAATTCTGCTATTACAGGCTGTAACGGTGGTATGGTTATTTTGGTTGCAGACGATCCGTCTATGCACTCTTCGCAAAATGAACAAGATACCAGAATGTATGGTAAATTTGCTTATTTGCCGGTCTTGGAACCATCAAATCAACAAGAAATTTACAATTTAGTTCGCTTTGGTTTTAATATGTCGGAACAGACAGAATTGCCGGTCTTGGTAAGAATCACAACCCGGCTTTCGCACTCTCGTGCTATAGTTGTTCGCACCGACAAAAAAGCACAAAACATTCTAAATCCGGCACAGAAAAAAAGCGACTGGATTTTACTGCCGGCAAATGCTCGAAAAAATTATGCACATTTGTTATCTAAGCAAGATATACTTACGGAATTGTCGGAATCGTCTTCGGTTAATTCTATCGTCGACACCGAGGGAGACATTGGGGTCATTGCATTCGGCATTGCGTATAATTATGCAATGGAAGTGAAGCAGATGAAAAGCAAAGAGTTTGGTGTGCTGAAAATTTCTCAATATCCGCTCCCACTTAAAAAAATAAAATCTTTTATTGATTCATATTCTACTATTTTGGTAGCTGAAGAAGGATATCCGATTTATGAAGAGTTGCTTCCGGCTTATTTTCCGGGAATCACATTCAAGGGAAGACTCTCCGGCGATTTACCCCGCATGGGCGAATTAAATCCTCAAATACTTTCGGAGGCTCTTGCAATGGATTCGGGTGAAAAAAATACTGCTTCAGAAATTGTAATGCCTCGTCCACCATCATTATGTAACGGTTGTGGACACCGGGATTTGTTTTTTGAACTCAACAACATCCTGAAAAATTATAATGAACAACATGTATTTTCCGACATTGGCTGTTATACGTTGGGAGCCTTACCACCATTCGATACAATTAGTACCTGTGTAGACATGGGAGCTTCGGTTACTATGGCTAAAGGGGCTGCCGACGCAGGACTTCATCCTGCTATTGCAGTTATTGGCGATTCTACATTTACCCATTCCGGAATTACCGGATTGCTCGATGCGGTTAACGACAACAATCACATTACCATAATCATTTCCGACAATTCAACAACGGCTATGACCGGCGGTCAAGATTCTGCGGGAACAGGAAAATTGGTTGACATTTGCAAAGGCATTGGGGTTGACGAGAATCATATTAGAACTCTTATTCCGCACAAAAAATATTTTGAAGATAATTGTGCAGTTATTACAGAAGAGCTTGAATATAAAGGGGTATCTGTCATTATATCCCAACGAGAATGTGTACAAACAGCATTACGAAAGAAAAAACAAGAAAAAAAATAAAACAAAACATATGAATAAAAATTGTATTATAGCAGGAGTTGAACTAAATCCCGCCACTGCGGGATAGTTTTTTTATATTCAAATATACAATT
>CAZLCY010000207.1:2123-4436 GCA_964558075.1 uncultured Bacteroidales bacterium | reverse complement strand
AAAAACCAATGGAAACAGAAAAACAGAAATGTTTATTTTTTTTTTCGAAATAAATCAATGTTTTTGGGTTTCTGTAAAAAAAAATGTATTTTTGCATGAGGGTAAGTCTTACACGACCAGCTCCTGTCGAACTCCCCCAGGTCAGGAACGAAGCAAGGGTAGACGGTTGTAGCGGTGCGATGTAAGTAGCTTACCCTTTTTTTTGTGGAATTTTTTATGCTCATCAGATGGCAGAATTTGTAAAATTATATAATGAAAACCCTAATGAACGTATTGTTAATCAGGTTGTTGATGTCTTGAGACGTGGCGGGGTTATTATTTATCCTACCGATACCGTGTATGGTTTGGGTTGCGATATTACAAATCAAAAAGCAGTAGAACGAATTGCCCGCATTAAGGGGGTTCGTCTTGAAAAATCAAATTTTTCTTTTATTTGTTATGATTTAAGTCATTTATCAGATTTTACAAAAAATATTGATAATCAGACGTATAAAATAATGAAGCGAAATACCCCGGGACCTTTTACCTTTATTTTACGTGCTAATTCTAATGTGCCAAAACTTTTTAAATCTAAAAAGAAAACGGTTGGTATTCGTATTCCCGACAATAATATTTGTCGCGAAATTGTACGGGTGTTAGGAAATCCAATTCTTACGACATCGGTAAAAAATGAAGATGATATTATTGAATATACGACCGACCCCGAATTGCTGAAAGAAGAATACGATAATCTTGTTGATATGGTTATTGATGGTGGCTTTGGTAATAATGTTGCCTCTACTGTTGTTGATTGTTCGGAGCAGGAGTATGAAATTCTTCGTCAGGGAATCGGTGAATTAGAATTGTGATTCGCAAGGCAAAAGGCACATGGCACAAGGCAAAAAAATTATATTTCATACCTGATATCTGATTTTTGTCTCAAGGAAATAAAAGCATTCAGCATTCATCATTAAATTCAGAAATTAAATTCGTTGAACTCCCCTTTGTTTGGTTACTACATTTCATTCATAACATAATTATTGTGCCGGTAGTGCTGTGTGAAAAAGGCTCATTATTAAGAATTTTTTCCGCAATTTACCCATTAACAATGTATTTGCAGTTTTTGTTCAGAAACTACTTACAATATGTGTCTATTGAAATACAATCTGTATCAAAAAAATTAAAAAAATTATCTGAATCTGTACTGTAGAGATTTTCTATTTCTCCGGCTAATAGGTGTCGGGAATATAATTTGCATAATGATTTTTTCATATCCTTGAAGCTGTAAACTGAGTCCTGATAGTATGGTTTCGTCTGTATTGGGAATAAAAATACAATATCTGAATTGTGGACAATTAAAAAAGTGTCGGTCTCTAAGAGAAATGTGATATTGTTGTGTGTGTATCTGTTATAGGTGTAGTCGAGAATCAAAAGGGAATCTTGGTGATAAAATATACCGGTTTCGTCAAAAGGAATTTCATCTTCTTGACTTGATATATGACGAAATGTAGAGTCATTATTTAGCGTTATAAAATAGTCTGCTAATGCGACTTCACGTTTAAATGTAACTGATGTTTTCTTTTCACATGATGATAGTATGAGGAGTGAAAAACTCAGTATTATAAAATAATTGTGTTTCATATGTTTACAAACATACAAAAAAACTGATATATGTGGAAATATATCGGTTAAAGGTAAGGAGCTTTATTGTATTGCGTCTGTAGTTTTTTTTGATATAAATACTGTTTGTCTCTTTTTTGTTGTAATTTTACTTGTCGAATATTTGTTGTTTTTTTGTGAGACGCTGATAGGTAGTTTATTATTAAAAAAAAAATAGTGATGAAAAAAAATATTGCATTACTTATACTTGTTGTTTTTGTTGCAACAGCATGTAAAAAAGTAGATGATTCTTCGAATAATGTAACAAATTACTCATATTATTCTTTTGAGTATAATAATGGTTTTAATAGAATAATAAAACGTAATCAAAACTCCCAATTGCTTGAACGAATAGAAGTTGATACCGTTGATAGTAAGCTTATACTCGTTACTGTATCTGATTATTATGGTATAACCGAAAAGCACTATGTAAGCCTTAATGAAGATGGTTTGGCGGTGTCTCAGATTGATTCGGTTGCCGACGATGAATATATTATTGCTGAATATACGTAAACATATAATGCTGATAATTACCTTATTAATACGCTTGTTTCGGGAACAATATATTCAGACGAATATGAAACGGTTTCTCGATATGTTGAAGCGTCGATTGAGTTTATTGTAGATGACGGGAACGTTGTTGAAGAAGTGCATGAAAAAACCTTTTCAGGAAAT
>CAZLCY010000207.1:0-2113 GCA_964558075.1 uncultured Bacteroidales bacterium | reverse complement strand
TTCTAATCTTGAAAATAAATATGGGTTACAAGGATTTATGCAGCCATATAATGGAAAGTATAATACCCATTTAATTATGACTGCCGATTATTCGTATTTTCTGAATGATTCTTTGCATTCAGGAGGAACATATACGTATTCGTATAAACAAACAGAGGATTTTGTAAATCAGGCAACAATAAAGTATGCTCCTGATAATGAAGATTTTATTTATACCGATTATCATACCTATTCAGAATTAAAATAATAATATGACAGATTTTTCAGAGATTTCTCTTATGCAAACAGTGGATGAATCTTGTGTATATATCCAATCATTTCTTAAAGATACTCCTCGTGTCGGTATTATTTTAGGAAGTGGTTTGTCGTCATTGTCTGAATTGATTGAAAATGCGGTTCGGATTCCGTATGCAGATATCCCGCATTTTTCACAATCGACTGTTGAGGGGCATCCCGGAAATTTATTGTGCGGTATTATAGCTAATGTTCCGGTAGTTGTAATGCAAGGACGTTTTCATTATTACGAAGGTTATTCTATGCACGAAGTTGTGTATCCGGTTCGTGTAATGAAAAAACTCGGAATAGATTATTTGTTTGTTTCAAATGCAAGTGGAGGATTGAATCCTGATTATAAAACCGGTGATTTGATGATAATAAAAGACCATATTAACGCTTTTCCCGAGCATCCTTTACGCGGAAAAAATATTGATGAATTTGGGGAACGATTTCCGGATATGAGTGAGACATATAATAAAGAATTGATAGAAAAAGCATATACAATTGCTCAAAAACATGCTATCCCGGTTCATACCGGAGTGTATATCGGCAGTGGCGGGCCGTCGTTGGAAACACCGGCTGAGTATCGCATGTTTCGTATATGGGGTGCAGATGTTACCGGAATGTCTACTGTGCCCGAAGTAATAGTTGCTCATCATGCGGGTGTTAAAGTCTTTGGTGTGTCGGTTGTTACCAATGAAAGTAAAGATACCGAACAAGGCATGATTACAAGTCATGAAGATGTGCAAAAAAATGCGGAACAATCAGGTTCGAGATTACAAACTATTATGCAAGGATTGATAAAAGAATTATGAATCCTCCTCCTTTTTATTATTCAATAATTGTTGAATATTCGTATATTCTGGTTTGTTTAGAATAGCAATAGTATTACCATTATATTTTTTATATATATAATGATGTTTCAAAAGTAACAATGCTGTTTGTTCTGTTTCTTCTTCAGAAAAATGAAAATGTTCAAAAATAATACACGAAGGAATTAATTGAGCACTCAGGAACATGTTAAGAATATGATAATCAAATCCTTCGGTGTCTATCATTAAAAGATCAATATGTTCAATATTGTATTTTGAAATAATTGTAAACGGACTAATAACCGCGACATTTTCGGTAGTAATATACTCTTCTTGTTTTGCCGGTAGCGGTATGTCATATTTTTTGCACGTCGGTCTATACTTCCGTTTCTTACCATTTCCATGAGATTTTCTTTATCTAATGTTGCTAAACCTTTAGCCCATCTATCATTACAAAAACTAATTTTGTAGAGTGGCATGGTTCCGTCTTCGTATCCTACTGCTGCATTAATGGTATGAATGTGTTTTGATTTTTTGTGGAGAGGATATAAATATTGTTCGTATGTATATTTTTTGTGGTTCTATGAGTACGCCGTGCCAATTGTCGCGTAAAATGAATTTACAAATAGGGTCATTGTTAAATCAATCATTTGCACCAACTTGTACAACTGTAAGATTTGGTGTCTGTTTCGAGAATAAATCTATAATTTCATCAATACTCCCCGCTTTGGGAGTGTATATCGTTTTATATGCAAATTTGAAAATAAAGCGAAGGTTTTTTATGAGATTAAAAAGGAATTTTTTGTAGCATTTTTTACAGGCATGACGGAATGATTTTCTGTTCATAGTTATATGTTTTTTTTAGTAAATTTTTCCTTTCCAAATAACAGGCATGTCAACCGGAGTTTCAGGTTTTTCTGCAAAAATACCATAAACCGAAGAACCACTTCCGGACATTGCCGCATAGAGTGCTCCATGTTCATACAAGCTTGATTTTATTTTTTCGATTTTCGGATGTTGTCGAA
>CAZLCY010000206.1:0-4446 GCA_964558075.1 uncultured Bacteroidales bacterium | reverse complement strand
ATTGATAATGGGTATACAACGAGCAGCTTTCAGCAACGAAGCCGGGATAGGTTCGGCTGCAATTGCACACTCCACAGTAAAAACAAAGGAGCCTGTAAGCGAGGGCATTGTCGCACTTTTAGAACCATTTATAGACACCGTGATTATCTGTTCCCTCACAGCATTTATTCTTCTTTTTACCGGATTTCATACTCCCGAATACACCACACAATATCAAGGAGCACAGCTAACATCAGCAGCGTTTAGCAGCATATTTCCCTGGTTTAAATGGATTCTATTAGCAGCCATCTTACTATTTGCGTTTTCAACACTCATTTCGTGGTCATACTACGGATTAAAAGGCTTTGATTTTTTATTTGGGAATTTATTCGAAAGAAAATTAGGAAGTCGTCAGATTTCCGACACCGTGTACCGAATTATATTCTTATTTTTTATTGTCGTTGGTGCATCATCATCAGCAGGAAATGTTATAAATTTTACCGACATGATGCTGCTATGCATGGCATTTCCGAATATTATCGGCTTAATTATTTTTTCATCGCGTATAAAAAAAGATTTAAATCAATATTGGCAGAAACTCAAAACAGGTAAACTAACACAATATAAATAACAACATTGTCAAAATACAACTCGCAACACTTAAAGCGTACAAGCAAACATATTCAAATAAGTATTATAATTATAAGCATAATACTTATAGTATATATAATTATATCAAATCTCAAGCCCGCAGAATCATTTTCATTCTCGGATATGGGAATTGAGAATACGAAACAGAAAAAAACTCAAGTTGAAACCACAAAAAAGACTATAACAGATACAATAATCGATATAAACTCTGCAACATATGAAGAATTAACATTAATAGGTATTCCCGAAAAACAAGCACATATAATTATCAATTATCGAAAGAAAGGTGGCGTTTTTTACACAAAAAAAGATATTCTTACAATCTACGGATTAAACCAAGATATTTATAATAAGATAGAAAAACAAATACAAACACCAACAAGAAAAAGAAAACAAAAAAAGAGCGATTATACCACCAAAAAACATGAAACATACCCTATTTCAAAAAATATAAATCTAAACACCTGCAATGCTACGGAACTGCAAAGCATTTATATGATAGGGGAATACCGAGCAGAAAAGATACTAGAATATAGAAAAAAATTAGGTGGTTATTATACGTTTACACAATTAGAAGAAGTATTTTCACTTGACAGCACAGCAATTAACCAAATCACAAAAAGATGTTATATAGACACCCTTGAAATTCAAAAAATAAACATAAACACCGCAACATTCAAAGAAATACTTAATCACCCATATAGCGATTATTATATAAGCAAAGATATTCTTACCTATAAAAAAATCACCGGAAAAATTAAAAGTATAGACGAATTAGAAAGAAATAACATCATCAAAAAAGAAGAATACGAAAGATTACATAAATATCTTCGAACATTTTAACCAAAATATTTGCTCAAACGAAATGAAGTTCATAAATTTGCAGTCAATTTTAAAAAATCATTAAAAGGAAAATAATATGATTATTGTACCAATAAAAGAGGGTGAAAACATAGACAGAGCACTCAAAAAATTCAAAAGAAAATTTGAAAAAACAGGTGTGGTAAAAGAATTACGTAACAGACAAGCGTATACAAAACCATCAACTGAAGAGCGAGAACAACGCATTAAAGCTGTATACAAACAAAAAATGCAACTTAATGAAGAACAATAATTCCGATGAAAATCAGGAATTATTATCTCAGTATTTGAACTATCTTACCTATGAAAAAAGAAGTTCTAAATATACCGTTACATCATACAAAATAGATCTTCGAGATTTTATTGCGTTCATTGACACAACAACTATTAGTGAATGTACTGACAAAACCATTCGAAATTGGGTAGTATCATTATCAGAAAAAGGCTTAACAGCCCGCTCAATAAACCGAAAAATAACAGCAGTACGTTCGTTTTTTTTGTTTTTACAAAAACAAAAAACAATAAAGGACAATCCGACCAATAAAATTAAGTCGTTAAAAACAAAAAAAAGATTACCTTATTTTATTGAACAAAAATCGATTCTCACACTTTTAGATACAATAGATTTTGGTGAAGGTTTTTCTGCACAACGCAACAAGATTATAATAGAATTACTCTACACCACGGGAATGCGACGTTCAGAATTAGTAAACTTACATGTGCATTCTATTGACGTACAACAAAAAACCGTAAAGGTGCTAGGAAAAAGAAACAAAGAACGAATAATCCCACTTATAGAAGAAACCGTAAAACACATAGAAGAATATCTATTAGAACGAGATAAAATAGCCAAAGACAACACTTTTTTTATAGTGACAGATTTAGGAAAAAAATCATACGACAATTTAATTTACAGGATAGTAAAAAAATACACGTCCTATATAACAACAATAGAAAAGAAAAGCCCGCACGTGTTGCGACACACATTTGCGACACATTTATTAAACGAGGGGGCAGATTTAAATGATATAAAAGAATTGCTAGGTCATGCTAACTTATCAGCAACACAAATATACACACACAATTCTTTTGAAAAATTAAAAGATATTTATAAACAAACTCATCCGAGAAATTAATATAGGAATTATGGAAGTAAAAATTCAATCTGTCGGCTTCAAAGCAGACGCTAAACTAAAAGAGTTTACAACAAAAAAGATTAATAAACTTGAAAATTTTTCTGACACACTTATTTCCGCAGAAGTTTTTTTTAAAGTTATAAATGCATCAGACGAAGAAAACAAAGAAGCGGAAGTTAGAATAGCTATACCGGGAAACGATTTGTTTGCAAAAAAACAAGGAAAATCATTCGAAGAAGCAATTGATAATGTTGTCGAAGCACTTCGAAGACAAATAATTAAAATTAAAGGAAAACAAGAAAAATAACATAATATTTTTTGTTTTTGAAAAAATAATATAAATTTGCAGTCCGATTTTTCGGGGATTGTAATATCCCTGAGTTGAATAAGCCGATGTAGCTCAGGGGTAGAGCGCTTCCTTGGTAAGGAAGAGGTCACGGGTTCAATTCCCGTCATTGGCTCAAAATATTGATAGGTAAAATTTTATATGTTTAAATAAATAATAATTATTGAAAATGGCTAAAGAAAAATTTGATAGGTCAAAAGAACACGTTAACATAGGTACAATTGGCCATGTTGACCACGGAAAAACAACGTTAACTGCAGCAATTACGACTGTGTTAGCAAAAAAAGGATTGTCTGAATTGCGAAGTTTTGATTCAATTGACAATGCACCTGAAGAAAAAGAAAGAGGTATTACTATTAACACCTCACACGTTGAGTATCAAACAGCAAACCGTCACTATGCACACGTAGACTGTCCGGGTCACGCCGACTATGTGAAAAACATGGTAACAGGAGCTGCTCAAATGGACGGTGCAATATTAGTTGTTGCTGCAACAGACGGACCAATGCCACAAACACGTGAGCACATCTTACTTGCACGTCAGGTAAACGTACCGAAAATCGTAGTGTTTATGAACAAAGTAGATATGGTTGACGACGAGGAAATGTTAGAATTAGTAGAAATGGAAATAAGAGATTTATTATCTTTCTACGAATTTGACGGAGACAACACTCCTATTATTCAAGGTTCTGCATTAGGTGGATTAGACGGAGAAGAAAAATGGGAAGAAAAAATAATGGAATTAATGGATGCTGTTGACAGCTGGATTCCAATTCCAACTCGTGAAACAGAAAAACCATTCTTAATGCCGGTTGAAGATATCTTTTCAATCACTGGACGTGGAACAGTTGCGACAGGTAGAATTGAGACAGGTGTAATCAAAACAGGAGATGAGATGTCAATCATTGGTTTTGGTGCAGACTTAAAATCAACATGTACAGGAGTTGAGATGTTCCGTAAAATACTTGATGACGGTCAAGCAGGAGACAATGTTGGTATCCTTTTACGCGGTATTGATAAAAATGAAGTAAAAAGAGGTATGGTTATTTGTAAACCGGGTTCTATTACTCCACATAAAAAATTCAAAGCAGAGATTTATGTGCTTAAAAAAGAAGAAGGTGGTCGTCATACTCCGTTCCATAACAAATATCGTCCACAATTCTATATCAGAACAACAGACGTTACCGGAGAAATTCAATTACCTGATGGTGTAGAAATGGTTATGCCGGGTGATAACGTAACAATAACTGTTGAATTGATTGCAAATGTAGCTATTAACCAAGGATTACGTTTTGCAATTCGTGAAGGTGGTAGAACAGTTGGAGCAGGACAAGTTATTGAAATCATTGAATAATGATACTATATCATAACTAATATTAATTTGAAGGTATCTAATAATACCTTCAAATTATTTTCAGGGGTGTAGCTCAGTTGGTAGAGCACTGGTCTCCAAAACCAGGTGTCGGGAGTTCG
>CAZLCY010000205.1:0-4454 GCA_964558075.1 uncultured Bacteroidales bacterium | reverse complement strand
TCCTGAGCAAACGTGCTTGCCGCTTCAACAGCTTCATACAATCGAGCATCTTCTCCCGGATTTTTACACGGCCACATCCAATTTGCACTTAACGAAATTCCTTCTAAACCACCTTCTATTGGTGTGCACACAATATTTGTAAGCGATTCTGCAATAGAAATAACAGAACCATCTGCTGCAGATACAAGCCCAACCACCGGAGCGTGACCAATTGAGGTTGCAATACCGCGAGTTCCGATATAATCGAGAGCAACAACACCACAATTATTAAGAGGTAATTGCAGTTCGCCGCAACATTGTTGCATTGCAACCCGACCCGTAACTGAGCGGTCAACTTTATTCGTTAAATAATCTTTACATGCAACTGATTCTAATTGTAATACCTGTTTTATATACGTTTCGATTTCCGAAGTAAGCGGAACATCAGCGAATTGAATGTTTTGCGTAGAGTCCTGTAATACAGTTTTAGGAGGATTTCCAAACATATCAGCCAATTGTAGGTCAATAGGTTTTTCTCCGTTTGTATCATTTACAAACGTAAAAGCATGCGTGCCGGTTGTTTCGCCAATAACATACATAGGCGTACGTTCACGCTCCGCAATATGTGAAAGCATATCAATATCCTCTTTACGTAATACCAGCCCCATACGTTCTTGCGATTCATTTCCCACAATTTCTTTAGCAGAAAGAGTAGGGTCGCCAATCGGTAATTTGTCGATATGTATTGTTCCACCGGTTTCCTCAACCAACTCGGATAAACAATTCAAATGCCCTCCGGCACCATGGTCGTGAATAGAAACCACAGGATTTATATCCATTTCACCAAGAGCACGGATAGAATTATATGCTCGTTTTTGCATTTCCGGGTTACTTCGTTGCACCGCATTTAGTTCAATTTTGTTCTGATATTCTCCTGTAGCAACAGACGATACAGCTCCACCGCCCATACCGATACGGTAATTTTCACCTCCTAACAACACAACCTTATCATTTACTTTTGGCGTATCTTTAAAAGCATCAACCTTTTTTGCAAAACCAATACCTCCGGCAAGCATAATCACTTTATCGAAGCCAAATGTTTTTTCGTACTCTTGATGTTCAAATGTGAGTACACTACCACAAATAAGCGGTTGACCAAATTTATTTCCAAAATCACTTGCACCGTTCGATGCTTTTATAAGTATTTCTTTGGGGCTTTGATATAACCATGGACGAGGCTGGGTTGCCTTTTCCCACATTCGTTCTTCATTATCAAAACGAGTATACGAAGTCATATACACCGCAGTTCCCGCAATAGGAAAAGAAGCTTTTCCACCGGCAATACGGTCACGAATTTCACCACCGGCACCTGTTGCTGCACCATTGAATGGTTCAACCGTAGTCGGAAAATTATGCGTTTCCGCTTTTAGAGAAATCACCGATTCAAAATCACGAATAGTAAAATAATCCGGTTTATCCTGAGTTTCAGGACAGAAATGAGCTATTTGCGGACCTTGTAAAAACGCACAATTATCTTTATACGCAGATATTACTCTATTTGGATTTTCTTTCGTTGTTTTCTTTATCAGCGAAAATAACGAATGTTCTTTTTCAGTTCCGTCAATTATAAACGAACCATTAAAAATTTTGTGACGACAATGTTCTGAGTTAACTTGTGAAAAACCAAAAATTTCACTGTCGGTAAGTGTTCTTCCCAGTTTTTTCGATAAATCTTCCAAATATCCAATTTCATCAGAACTTAAAGCTAAACCTTCCTGTGTGTTATATGCTGTTATATCATCAATATATTGAATAGGTTCCGGATCTTTATCAATAGTAAATATTGATTGATTTAATCCGGGATATTTACGAAACAACATTGTATCATAATCTGTATTATTCTCATCTGTTTGTACAAATTCTTCAATGCGAAGAATACCTGTTATACCCATGTTTTGAGTTATCTCAACCGCATTGGTACTCCACGGAGTAATCATTTCCTTACGGGGACCGATGACGAAGCCCGTAATTTCTTTTTCTTTTACCAAATTAGCACCGCACAGCAGCCATGTTAATTTATCTAAAGTATCTGTTGAAAATTCCTGAACAGATTGAATAGCTGTTATTTTACCGTTTCCGTTGTCAAAAAAATAAATCATTCCCATATGTTTAAAAAATCTCCTGCAAATATATGAGAAAACATTGATATGTGAATTGCCTCAGGTATACAATTTATAACGAGTTATTAACGAAATATACAAGTTTTGTCGGGTTACAATAACTGGTGATATGAGAAATGTAATTTTGTGTGAGTTCCTCAAAAAAATATTTTAGACAAACATAGTACGATACTTTTCATAAATTTAGCAGTGAAAAAGTTTTATATTCCGGCGTCACTCTTATCGTTACTGTTGTTTCTAAAAAGGATTTTTTGACAGGAAGTTCCGCTACATACTTACTCACTTACTCGGTCACTTATCACCATATTCATATTTTTGATTGCGAAGGCGAGGAGTGAAACCTGCATTTCGAATAGCCTGCTGTATTTCGTCTTTGTTGGTACGAAAACCAGCTCCTGCTTGTGAAACCACATTTTCCTCTATCATTATAGACCCCAAATCATGTGCACCGGCGTGCAAACAAATTTGAGCGGTCGGTAAACCAACGGTTAACCACGATGCTTGAATATTGGGTATGTTTGTAAGCATGATGCGACTAATGGCAATCATGCGAATGTATTCTTCATGATTAATGCTGTAATTATCTGGAAAGAATTGCTCTATCTTTGTTCCTTTACTATAAAATGGCCAGGGGATAAATGCCGTAAAACCGGCTGAATTTTCGGGTTTTTCGGATTGAAGTTCACGTAATTTTACCAGATGTGTAATACGGTCTTCAATTGATTCAATATGTCCGTACATCATTGTTGCAGAAGTGGTAATATTCATTTTGTGGGCTTCACGCATTACTTCAAGCCATTCGTCTGCCGAGCATTTTCCGGGAGAAATTTTTTTGCGAATATCATTTGATAATATTTCTGCTCCAGCACCGGGAAGACTTTCCATGCCTGCATCGGTAAGTTTTTCTAACACTTCTCTATACGACATGTGAGCTTTTCGTGCCAAAAAAACAATTTCCGGCGGTCCCAAAGCATGCAATTTAATGTTAGGATGTTTTGCTTTGAGTTTAGAGAATAAATCAATATAAAAATCAAGTCCGAGTTTTGGATTCATTCCACCTTGAATAAGCAGCTGGTCACCGCCTAATTGTTCTAATTCGGAAATTTTTTGTGAATACTCATGAATATCGGTAATGTATGTTTCAGGATGATTTACCGGAACATGAAAATTGCAAAACAAACAGCGAGAAATACAGACATTGGTAATGTTTACATTGCGATCTATTATCCATGTCACCACATTATCGGGACGAATTTGTGAACGTAACACATTCGCCACAAACATTAACTCAGCAAGATTTGCGTGAGTATATAAATAAACACCTTCAGCTATATTTAAATCTTCTTTTTGTAATGCCTTTTGTGTAAGACTTTGTATGTTCATCGGACTATTTTTTGTATTTTTACGGAAATTTAAATTATAACAAAAATATGGAATTACTTGTTGAATCTTTCGAAAATAAAGCAAAATATAATTCGGTACTGTATCTTATTGCTAATTATTCAGATATTAATACCTTAGAATTACATGCTGCGACGAAAACGCTTGCGAATAAAAAGCTTTCTCGTTGCAAAGATGCAGATTTTATAAGCATAGAAACAGCAGATGAAATAGTATTTTTTGTTCCGACCGAAAAGATTCTCGATTACGAAACACGCGAGAATTTACGAAAAACTATGCATGCAGTTTATTTAGAATGTGTTCGTTCACAAATAGATACCATACTCTTTGTCAATAATCAATCGAGCAGAGAAAATGCATATGCTTCTGTAGAAAGCGTTTATTTAAGTTCGTACCGTTTTGTTGAGTACAAAACACACACAAAAGAACAATACCTTATGCAGATAGCCTGTGTGAATATTGAGCAAAAAGATGTTACCGAAATTCAAAAAGTATGCGAAGGAAACTTTATAGCACGTGACTTTGTTAATGAACCGGTAATTACCCTTTCGTCAACAGTATTTGCCGAACGCATCAACTCAATTTTTTCCGAAACTACAGCAGATGTTCAGGTGTATGACAAGACATGGATTGAAGAGCAAAAAATGGGAGGTTTATTGGCAGTAAACCGAGGGAGTGTTGATGAACCTCGTTTTGTCCACATTACATGGAATCCTCGTCATACAAGTGAAAAACCTATAGTTTTGGTGGGAAAGGGCATTATCTTCGATACCGGAGGTTTAAACCTCAACCCGGGGCAGTTTATGGAACATATGAAAGCCGATATGGGCGGTGCGGCAGCTGTTGTGGGGGTAATGAAGACTATTGTCGACTTAAATATTCCGATTAACATTC
>CAZLCY010000204.1:0-4578 GCA_964558075.1 uncultured Bacteroidales bacterium | reverse complement strand
AAAACCGTATCCGATACAGCATCATAGGCATAAATCCTTGTTGGTAGACTGGTAGAATTTCTTCATTACGTGCATCAAATTCCTGATGGAATATATTCTTATGATTGCTTACATTTTGCAAATCAAGTCCCCATTCTTGACTAAATTTTTTGCCATTTTGTTTTAATCCTAAGCGTATATCAGTTCTAAAATATGAATCATACCGTTTTTCATATAATAGATCTGCATTATATACAGTTTGTCCTTTTTCTATTGATGCTTCTAAATCTATCGGGATATATGGTTTTCCGCCACTCATTGCGGTGCGAATATCACAGGTAAACATCAGTTCTTCATTAATATTGAACTCATACCCGACAAGAATGTTACTATTATAATTTGTATTGAATGCAGTATTTCGTGTAACTCCATTGTAATCAATATATGTCGATTCAAAAATAGAGCTTGTCAAGAGAACATAATACCCCTTATTAATCCGACGTTCTACGGTAAGTTCAACACCAACATTTGAACCGGTTCCGGTGTTTTCAAGATTATGAATATCAAACACATAAAATTCGGCACCGGAATTAATAAAGGAATATTCCGGGAATTGAGCACTTACCGGCACATTCAATAATTCCTGATAGTAAAATTCTGATTGAACCCGCCAATAGTCTAAAAATGATATACCATACGACACAACATAATGATTATTCCGGGTAAATTTTACGTTTTTATTAGTGTATTCATATAATTGCTGTTGCGCATCATATTTTCGCAAAAAATATATTTCCGGTATTTGCGTTTGATTATGCACCCCATATCCTAATTTAATATACTGACTGTGAGGTAAATAAAACTCAATTCCGGCACGTGGTTCTATAACCATTTGTGAATTAACATCAAAATACTGCGAATGAGCTCCTGCATATATTTTTATATTTCGTAAGGGTTTATACTGTGCTTGAATATATGATTGCACAAGATTCATAGGCTCTTGTATATCAATACCGGTCACAAACCCTGTTTCAGAACCTTGAAAAGTGCTATCAATATAATCAACATCAATCATATCATATACATACCCTGCGGAAAAAGTCAATGCCGAAGAAATTTTGGATATCAACTTTTGATGTACCGACACTTTAGTTTGGTACTGACGTTGCCGAAACATTGGTTTATAAACACCAGAGTTTGATGCCGAATCAAAATCGGTATTTACCGTGGTGTATTGAAAAGAAGCCGTACTTCGTAATCTCATATTTTTATTAAAAAAATAAGTATGACTTCCGGCAAAAACACCGGTTTCTGACCCAAAATCGGTAGCAGTTCCCTGAGCATTATAGCTATTACTTTCAGCATTTTCTTCTCTTCCAAGCTGTATAAAACTATCTCCCCATAATCCGAACACCTTAAACAAGCCCTTATTTTCGGTAGGAATAGTAATATTATAGGTAACGTCTTTATATTCCGGAATAGCAGCACCGGTTCCAAAATCCATTCCCAGCATATTCATCACTTCAAGAGTAGAATAGCGAAAATTTATTAGATACGAAGGACGGATATTTTTGTCAGTCGAGAGAGGGCCTTCTGCTCCAAATTCAAAGCCATTAAACCCAACCTGCCCCACAAACTCATGCGTAAAAGTATTTCCGGGACGCAGATGCAAATCAAACACACCGGCGGTTGCATTGCCATATTCAGCAGGAAAAGCTCCGATTAAAAAATCAGATGTTGCCAATAAATTATTATTAATCATACCAACCGGGCCACCGGTTGCACCAAGTGTGGCAAAGTGATTAGGATTTGGTATTTCGACCCCGTCAAGTCGCCACAAAACACCAATAGGTGAATTACCTCTAATAATGATATCATTCCGGGAATCATCTTTAGATGACACTCCGGCATAATTAGCAACCATCCGTGCCGGATCACCCAAACTACCGGCAAACCGTTCGGTCTGCTCCACCGATATAGCACGAGCACTCACTGTTGCCATTTCATTCAATGATTCCGGCTGAACTTTGCGAGCTGTAACAACAACACGTTCCGTAACCACCACATTTTCTTCCAACGCAACATTTAAATGTGTTTCTTTACCACTCACAAGTAAAACATTCTCAATCCGTTCGGTTTTATAGCCTACATACGTTATTTCAAACGATTGTCGACCAAGAGGAACATCGTAAATTACAAATTCTCCCTGTTCGTTTGAAATAGCAGATAATTCGGGATAATCGACAACACCAACTAATGCTCCCACAAGAGGATATTGAGTAGTTTCGTCGACTACCGTTCCTCGAACAGTTTGAACATTATTTTCGTGCTGAGCAAACGCACCAACAAACGCAAAAAAACAAGCAAAAAATAGTAATAAGTATCGTCTTTTCATTTTTCTTTGGATATAATGGAACATTTTGGTAATAATAATATTAAAAAAATTGTTTTCCCCAAAAATATATAGAAATTTGCACCCCCGAAATAGTACGGGAGATATTTATTTCAAAAACATGCAAAAAATTAAAAACATTGCCATTATTGCTCACGTTGACCATGGCAAAACGACTTTAGTAGACAAAATTCTGCACCAAGTACAAACTTTTCAGGAACACGAAGAAGTAAACGATTTAATTCTTGACAATAACGACCTAGAACGAGAACGCGGTATTACCATTTTATCAAAAAACGTATCGGTTCGGTATAAAGGATTTAAAATAAACATTATAGACACTCCCGGTCACTCCGACTTTGGAGGAGAAGTGGAACGGGTACTTAATATGGCAGATGGCGTTCTCTTGCTCGTAGATGCATTTGAAGGTCCCATGCCACAAACCCGATTTGTGCTCGAAAAAGCAATAGAACTAAACTTAAAACCTTTAGTTGTAATTAATAAAGTAGATAAACCAAATTGCGACCCTGAATCGGCACACGAAGCAGTATTCGATTTAATGTGTAATCTTGAAGCAAGCGAAGAACAATTAGATTTTCAGACAGTATATGGTTCTTCAAAAGAAGGCTGGATGGCTGCTGATTGGAATGAACCAACTGCCGATTTCAGTTATTTGCTCGATACTATTGTTGAACATATACCTTCGGCAAAACAACACGAAGGTACATTGCAAATGAAAATCACCTCCTTAGACTATTCTTCATATACCGGACGAATTGCTATCGGACGAATTAGCCGGGGAAGTATTGCTCCCGGACAAACTGTTTCGATGGTAAAACGAGACGGTTCAATTATCAAATCGAAAGTAAAAGAATTATTTGTTTTCGAAGGACTCGGAAGAGAAAAAGTAACAACAGAAGTAAAATCGGGTGAAATCTGTGCTATTATTGGTCTCGAAGGCTTTGATATAGGCGACACCGTTGCCGATGCTGAAAACCCCGAAGCATTACCGTTTATCCCGATTGATGAACCAACCATGTCGATGGTATTTACCAACAATACCTCGCCATTTTTTGGCAGAGACGGGAAATTTGTCACTTCACGTCATATTCGTGAACGACTATTCCGTGAACTCGAAAAAAACCTTGCAATGCGTATCGAAGAAACAGATTCTCCCGATTCTTTACTTGTATTCGGCAGAGGTATTATGCACCTTTCGGTACTTATAGAAACTATGCGTCGCGAAGGGTATGAATTACAAGTAGGACAACCACGGGTAATTACCAAAGATGTTGACGGTGTAAAACACGAACCGGTTGAAACTGCATCAGTACACGTGCCGGATGAATTTTCGGGAAAAGTAATCGAATTAATGAGCCAACGAAAAGGTGAACTGCAACATATGGTTACCAAAAACGACCGGGTTCATCTTGAATTTACTATTCCTTCGCGAGGATTAATCGGACTTACCAATGCAATACTTACGGCAACAGAAGGTCAAGCAATATTATCGCATCGTTTTACGGCATTCGAACCGTGGAAAGGGACAATAAATACCCTCAAAAACGGAGCTCTTATTGCAATGGAAACGGGACCGACCTATGCATATGGGATTGATAAATTACAAGATCGCGGAAAATTCTTTATTTCTCCCGGTGACGAAGTATATGCAGGACAAGTTATTGGCGAGCATATTCGTGAAACAGACTTGATTATAAACGTTGGCAAAAGTAAAAAACTGACCAATATGCGTACGTCTGGTGCAGATGACAAAACAAATATTACTCCTCCAATACTCATGTCTTTGGAAGAACATATGGAATATATACGTGGTGATGAATATCTGGAAATTACTCCAAAATCGCTTCGCATTCGTAAAATATTGTTAAACGAACACGATAGAAAACGTCAAATGAATAAAGGGTAATACGGTTAAGGCATAAGGCATAAGGCATAAGGCAAGAGGCAAAGGGCATGAGGCACACGTGAGCATCGATGCACGTTATCCTGACTGTGTCCGACCTCTGACGGAGCGGAACGCAATGACGGGTTTCGTTAAACACCTGAGTAGGAATAAATTATTTTTTCGATGTAAGTACGTAACCACCGTCAGGGTTTACAACCACTGACGGGATTTTGCACATACCAATAACTATACTGCCCACCCTACCTCAACAGTGGACGACGCTCCTGTTGATGGTGAATGG
>CAZLCY010000203.1:0-4633 GCA_964558075.1 uncultured Bacteroidales bacterium | reverse complement strand
CTCTTCTCGAATGGAAAAATGGGTTATTCGAAAAGGTTTTGAGAAATATTTACCTGAATCGGTGGCGTGGCGACAAAAAGAACAGTTTTCTGATGGTGTTGGTTATAATTGGATAGATACATTGAAAGAAATGACAAGCGATATGGTGTCTGATATGGAAATGGAAAATGCAGCGTTTCGCTTTCCCATAAACACGCCTCGTTCGAAAGAAGAGTATTTTTATCGTTCAATTTTTTATGAATTTTTCCCTTCGGATGCTGCCGCTCAGTGCGTGCCTTCGGAACCGTCTATTGCATGTAGCACGGCAACGGCACTGGAATGGGATGCGGAATTTAAAAATAGAATAGATCCTTCGGGAAGAGCAATGAATGTGCACGAAAAAAAATATGATTAATTTTGTGTAGAATTATCTTGAGTTTTACTTCAAATTGTTTATTTTTAAGTATTACTTACAATTTTTGAGCAAGATAAATCATTATGAAATTGCAATTTACCATACGAGAGAAGTTAATGATATTCTATATCTTGTTAGGTATTCTTGCAGTTTCATCGCTCGGTCTCTATTCGTTTAATAGTGTTCGAAATGCTATTCTTGCTCGTTCTTTCCAACAACTTACGTCTGTTCGTGAGGTTAAAAAAGCTCGAATAGAAAATTTTTTTAAAGATAGAGAGCGAGATGTTTTGTTCGTTTCTCACATGTTAACAGATACATGGGGGCGTTATTCCTCGCTTAGTATGGAAAGAAAATCTGTCTACTCGGGGATAGATTTGCTCATGCAGGAGCATCAGTACTATTCCGATATGTTTATTATTCCTTCGTCAAAATCGTTGCCGGTTCTTCATTATTTTATTGAGAATGATGTTGTTGAACAATCACGTCTTTCAATTGATTCTTTACAATTTCCGGAGCAATTTTTATCTGAATTATTTAGTAATGATTCAATTCGTTTTTTTGATTACATGAAATACAACAATCACTATATGTTAGGACTTGCTGCACCGGTTTCTTATTTTTCCGATAGTGTCGATGCGGTTATTTTTGCGGGTATTTCTTTGCAATCAATTAATTCCATTATGCTCGAAACCAGTTCGTATGGCGGTTTGGGTAATAGCGGAGAATCATATCTTGTAGGGTCTGATAATGTGATGCGGAGTTCGTCGCGATTTTATGATAATGCTATTATGAATCAGCGAGTTGAAACCGAAGCGGTGCGTTCAGCTTTTGAGCATAAAATAGGTACACAAGTAATAACTGATTATCGTGGTATAGAAGTTTTGAGTTCGTATTCTACTATTTCAGTTTTCGATACCGAATGGGCTATTTTGTCTGAAATAGATGCACAAGAAGTGTTGATACCGGTGTTTGATATTAGAAATGATATTATTTTTATGAGTGCAATTATTATTATTGTTTTATGTATTATAGCTTTTATTTTTGCACGAAAAATAACTTCGCCATTGCTCTCGCTTCAGTCTTTAGCTATTGATATTGCAAAAGGTAAATATGGAAAAACTATTGCAATAGAATCGCACGATGAAGTTGGTGATTTAACAGAGGCGTTTAATCATATGTCTCTTAAAATTTATGATAAAACGAAGGAATTGCGGGAACGTGAAAAACGCTTACAACATTTTTATGCTGCAACCAGTGATGGAATTATTTTGCATGACAATACAAATATTTTATTGGTAAGTCAAGCCGTGTGCAGTATGACAGGATATACAGAAAGTGAACTTATGAATATGGCGGTTACCGATATATTATCTATTACTAATCCGGTGCGATATATGGGTCATCCCGACAAAACCTCAGTTTATGAAACTGATTGTGTGCAAAAAAGTGCTTTATGTTTCCCGGTTGAAGTAATTGACAATCCTGTAGAATACGAAGGAAATATTGTGTGGGCTTCGGTTATCAGAAATATTACCGAACGAAAAGAGGCCGAAAAGCGTTTGCAAGCTGAGCGTACTAAGCGAATAAGTTCGTTTATTGATGGGCAAGATGATGAACGTAAACGCTTGTCGCGAGAATTACACGATGGTATAGGTCAGTCGCTTGTAGGAATAAAAATGCGGCTTGACACTATTCATTTGAGTGAAAATTCAGAGAATGAGCGTATTTTAGAAATGGTGCGAGTATTTGTTCAACAAACTATTTCTGAGGTTCGTCGTGTTTCCAATAATCTGCTACCTTCAGTTTTGCAAGATATTGGTTTAAAGCGTGCTATTGAAAAATTATGTTCAGAAATATCTCAAGATAGTGGTATGAATATTTCTCTTGATACCGAAATGTATAGGAAAATAGCAAGCGATAAAATTAAAACAACCCTTTATCGAATTGTTCAAGAAGCTATTCATAATGCTATTAAACATTCTCGAGCAAGCGATATGAATATTATGCTTATTCAGGAAGCTTCGCGGGTACGTTTAATTATTGAGGATAATGGAGTGGGGTTTGATACCGAAAATATTCCTCATAGGGGTAATGGTTTATATTCTATGCAAGAGCGTGTCTCAATTTTAGGAGGATCTATTACTATTTCATCGGAAATTCAGGGAGGAACATATATTGATGTTAAAATTCCTTTAGAAAAAAGAGTTTAAAAAAAATATATACATGAAAACAGTGAAGATTACAGTTTTTTTAGTTGATGATCATGATATTGTTCGAGATGGTATTCGGGCATTATTGAAGGATGATGCCGGTATTGAAATAATTGGTGAAGCTGCTTGCGGAGAAGAATGTTTAAAACAATTCCAAACCATAATACCTCACGTGGTGCTGATGGATATAAATCTTCCAGATATCACCGGAATAGAATTGACCGAACAGATTATGAAAACGTTTCCCCAATTGAATATTATAATGCTCTCAATGCATTTGGGCAGTGATTTTATTTTAAACTCCATAGAAGCAGGGGCGAAGGGGTATGTGCCAAAAACCATATCACAACAAGAATTAATAGAAGCTATTCATTCAGTTGCCGAGGGTAAAGAATATTATAGTAATGAAGTATCTGAAATATTGTTGCAGAATTATATATCGCAAACGAAACAATCTTCAAAACAAGTCGAAATACCCATTGTTACGCTAACTTCACGTGAAACAGAGATTTTGACCCTGTTTGCCGAAGGGTTTTCAAACAAAGAAATTGCGTCTCGTTTGTTTATTAGCATTCGCACAGTGGAATCACATAAAAATAACATTATGCAGAAATTAGATGTGAAATCTTCGGTTGAACTCGTGAAATATGCTATTAAACATAATTTAATTGATATATAATTAGTCTCTGCCCGAAAAATGCCAAATACTGCGTATTCTCGACTTATTATTTGGTCATTTACACACGTAAACTTCCAATTAATAAGATTTCGAAAGCCTTGTCTTTAAAGTTTTCCATGCAGAGACTTCTCAAATTATGACTTTTCTTGCAAACACTAATTAAAAGGATTTTTGATTGAATCTCACTATTTATAAGTGTTCTGAACCTAAAAAAATATTCGAAATCAGGTTGTTAGATATGAAATATTAGTTACTTTAGGCATATTGCCTAAATGTAATTCTGTATATTTCGGAGAATGAAATGTTTGTTTATTCATTTTTTTCAGTATTTTTGAAATGGAAAAAGCATAAAAATATTTCATGGAACAGAAGTTTTTATATCATTTTGACTCACAAACCGGTATAGTTTACAAAAATTATTATGGGAAAATTACAATTGATGATATTGAGAATTCTTGGATATATGCTTTTGAACAAAATTTGTTTCCACCAAATACTATAGGTTTTATATTAGATTATAGAGAGGCATCTTTTGAGATTTCAATTGAAGAATATATTAAAATACCCTTATTTTACACCCAACATCTTGATGTTTTTGGTGGAAAAAAAATTGCAATTGTAACTGATAATCCCAAAGATGTAGTAATTCCGGTTTTGGTTCAAAAGAAAGATAAAGGTTATGCTTCGCAACCGTTTTCAACAGTAGAAGCGGCCATATATTGGGTTTTACATTAATAATTATATAATTATGAAACAAGCATCACACTTTTTTTTTATTGCCATTTCGGTTGTAATAATTCTTATTTACGGAAAAGGCTTAATTATGCCATTTGTTTTGGCTTTGTTCTTATGGTTTATGACTCGAGAAATTCGTTGCCTGATGAATAAAGTACCTATTTTAAAAAAAATACCCTTTTTGATTAAAAACATTATTTCCTTCTTTTTTATTAGCAGTATTATTACTTTTTTTGTGCAACTTATTACATATAGTCTCAATAATTTGGTAAAAACCTATTCTGTTTATCAAAACAACATTGATATACTTATACATAAAACAAATGAAATATTTCAGGTTAATATTATTGAATTAATTCAAGATAATTTTTCGGAGTTCAATATTGGAACGTTACTCACGATGATGTTCAATTCAATAACAGAGATTGTAAGCAGTGGCTTTATGATATTGTTATATGCCTTTTTTTTATTTTTGGAAGAGACATCATTACGTAGTAAAATGAGAAACATGTTTGAAAATAAAGCATCTTTATATATGGTTTCTATAATTATAGTACGAATTGAAGTTTCTGTTGCATAATATTTAGGTTTAAAAACTTTATTAAGTATTGTAAC
>CAZLCY010000202.1:0-4658 GCA_964558075.1 uncultured Bacteroidales bacterium | reverse complement strand
AGAAACAACTATTACAACCTACAAAGGATATGGATACACCTACTTCACAAACGGTGATTTAAACATTACCACATACGACTCAAACAATTCTGGCTCGGTTACAAATAATGATATTACCGGTGATGGTTCCCATTTAAATTTCACCAATAAAGTAACAGCAAAAAATTCAAGTCTTCAAACAAATATTTCAACTGGAAATATATACTTTAATGGTGGTTTCGAAAACGCATGGACAACAAACACACCTCCCACCCGACTTATTGCAGATACTGTTTTTGTTTCAACCGAATTAAAAGGAGAAGGAAACACCGACTTATATATAGAGTCAAACCTCGTGCAACAAAATAATATTATTATTAACCAAAATTCAGACGGAAACATTTATATAAAAAATGATTTTGACAGCAACGGTTATGAAACTGATTTTAATAATACGAATGCAACTTTCAAAATTGAAGGCAATAGTACATTTGATGACATTACCGGACATCTCAATTCTAGTGCAAGTTTAATTACACTAGGCGATTCATACATGGGTGGTTCCGGAACATTTGGTGCAAACGACGGTCCAATATACGTGGGTGGATTTTTAACAATCGACGAAGTGCAAATTAGTTTTCAGGGAAGTGCATACGGATACATTGGAAATACCGCAACATCTCAGGATTACATAGATGCAGGCATCTATGATGGCAACTATGACGGTTCCACAACAATTGGTGGCACAGGAAACCACCTGCGAAACAGTGACAACGATCCGGATTCAAATGAAGGGGTTTATCATTCTCAAGGAGGCGGTCAGATAACCAATGCTTCAATGATTAAAAGTATTGACGATGCTGAAGCTGACGGTCTTGATATTCAACCTGAAACATGGTTACCGATTACATTAATAGAATTCTACGCAGAAAAAAGCGATTATAATTATGTGACCATCTATTGGACAACCGAAACGGAACAAAACAATGAATATTTCACCCTTTACCGTTCAAATAACGGCACAGACTTTACTCCTATTACAGAAATTGCCGGAGCAGGAAACAGTCATCATAAAATTGAATACTCATATCTTGATGCAAGTTATTATACAGGCGTATCATATTATCGGTTATCACAAACCGATTACGACGGCACCCGCAAATTTTCAAAAATAATTGCAATTTATAATTGTGCAGAAAACGTAACCTACAAATTTATCGATAATACTGTTGATATTACATTTAATGACCTTCACACACGATATCACGTTATGATTACAAGTATTGACGGAAAAATTATCTATTCAAAAGGATTTTATAATACCGAAAAAACAACGATACAGTTACCCGACAAAACGGGTATATTCATTATCTCAACATTGAGCAAGCATGGTATAATTGATGAAAAATTTATACGATAAAATCTTTCAGCAAAGACGTATTCGTTTTTTTCTGCATATTTATTCAATTATTGAATATCTTATGAAACATAGTTACCATACAATACAAAAGATTTAACACGCACATAATTTTACCATAATATCATAATAATATAGATATACGATTTTTGTTTAATGAAAAAACAAAAACGTACATTAGACATAGTCGTTCTTTCGGACATACATCTTGGCACACATGGTTGTCACGCACAAGAACTTATACGATACCTGAAAAGCATTAAGCCAAAAAAACTTATTCTTAACGGAGACATCGTAGATGTGTGGCAATTCAAAAAAAAATATTGGCCAAAAACACATATGAAAGTCGTCAAACATATCATAAACCTTGCATCGAAAGATACCGAAGTTATATATATAACGGGTAATCATGATGAGATTTTACGAAAATTTGACGGACTGAAACTCGGAAAATTTTCTATTGTAAACAAATATGAATGTAATTTAGAAGGTGCAAAAACCTGGTTTTTTCATGGTGACGTTTTTGATATTGTAATACAAAACTCAAAATGGTTAGCAGTTTTAGGATCGGTCAGTTATGATTTATTAATACGATTAAACCAATTCATAAACAAATTGAGAAAGTATGCCGGAAAACCTAAAAGTTCACTTTCCAAACGTATAAAAAATAATGTAAAAAAAGCAGTTTCATATATTAATTCTTTTGAAGAAACAGCTGCACGAGTAGCAATACCAATGGGGTTTTCGCATATAGTATGCGGACATATTCACCAACCTGAACAACGAATTATTTCAATAGATAATCAACACATTGAATACCTCAATTCGGGTGACTGGATTGAAAACCTAACTTCTTTAGAATACAATAACGGAAAATGGTCTATATATAGATATAACGATACAGATTATATTACTGATGACGATACGATAGAAGCCCACGAAGAAATAACCGAATTAAACAACAAAGAATTATTTAAGAAAATGTATCAGGAATTTTTTCTCTAATTATGAAAATTTTATATGCAATACAAGGAACAGGAAACGGGCATTTATCTCGTGCACATGACATTTTACCCGAACTACAAAAATACGGAAATGTTGATATTGTTATTTCCGGAACAGACTCAGAGTTACACCTCCAACACACAATTAAATACAGATACCACGGATTAGGATTTTTTTTTGGTAAACATGGAGGCATTAATATACTTAAAACAGCATTCAAGCTCAGATTATTTCGTTTTATTAAAGATGTATTATCTTTACCTGTTCATTCCTACGATATAGTAATCAATGATTTTGAGCCAATCACATCATGGGCCTGTAAAATAAGGAAAAAACCATGTATATCATTATCTCACCAAACTGCTGTTCTCAAAAAAACAAGTCCTCAATCTCGTGTCAAGAACATACAACACCTCTTGGGGAAATTTATTTTAAAACACTATGCTCCGAGCACATACAAATATGGCTTTCATTTCAAACCGTATGATGATTTGACATTTACACCGATCATTCGAAAAGAAATAAGAAATCATCCAAATATAAATTTAGGACATTACAGTGTATACTTGCCTGCATACAGCGACGAGTTTTTAATTACGTTTTTCCAAAACATTCCGACCATCACATGGCATATATTCTCAAAACGAACACATACGAAACAATCTCATACAAATGTTACCCTATTTCCTGTTTCTGATTCAACATTTATTAACAGCCTCTGCTCTTCAGCCGGGGTTATATGTGGAGCCGGTTTCGAAACACCTGCAGAGGCTCTATATCTTGGCAAAAAACTCTTTATAATACCAATGACAGGACAATATGAACAAGCATGCAATGCAACAGCATTAGAATCAATAGGAATCCCAACTATTCCAAAATTACAAAAAGAAGACACCGATCTTATAAAAGCGTGGTCAATGTTATATGATGGAATTCAAATACCCTACCCTGATAATACTTCTGAAACTGTACAAAAAATAATCAATCACACACATTATCAAATAGCATATGGTGTTTCTTGATATACATAAAAGTTAAGCCAATTACTGAAAAGCAAATTTCCATGAGCTTTCCACACATTATTTGGAACTTGATTTGGATCGTTTTGCGGAAAATAATTCTTTGGGATATCAACATGTACCCCCTTCTTTTTATCACGCTCATATTCATCACGAAGTGTAATAGGGTCATATTCAGAATGCCCGGTAACAAAAACATGCTTTTTATTTTTTGTAGCAAGCAAATATAAGCCAGCTTCTTCCGATTCACTAATAATTTCCAAGTCTTTATGTTTTTTTACATCAGAAATTTTTGTGTACGTAAAACGAGAGTGCGGAGCATAAAAAACATCATCAAAACCACGCACTAATTCATTTTTTTTATTATTAACTTTATGAGGAAATACTCCAAAAAGCTTTTGAGCCAATTCATATTTCTGAATTCCGTAATAATAATACAAAGCAGCCTGAGCTCCCCAGCATATATGAAAAGTAGAAGTTACATGCTTATCTGCCCAATCGTAAATTTGAGTTAATTCTTTCCAATACAACACATCATGAAAATCGAGAAGTTCTATCGGAGCCCCTGTTATTATCAATCCATCTAAATAAGAATGTTCAATATCAGCAAAAGACTTATAAAAAGAATCTAAATGCTTACGTGATGTATGTTTGGGTGTATGAGATTGAGTATTTAGTAACACTATCTCTATCTGCAAAGGAGTATTAGACAACATTCTAATAAGATGTGTTTCTGTTTTCTCCTTCAAAGGCATTAAATTTAATATACCTATTTTAATAGGACGAATATCTTGTTTTAACGCACGGCTTTGGTGCATTACAAAGACATTTTCTTTTTTCAACACCTCCGAAGCAGGTAATGTATCCGGAATATTTACAGGCATAATTTACATTTAATTTATAATTTTAGACGATTCACACTTCCAAAACTATACATTTTTGAATGTGCAAATGTACTATCAACTCATATGAAAGGCAAACAAACACAAAAAAATTATTCTGAAAAAATAAATTTTTCCAAAGAAAATGACTCATGCAAAGCTACACCTTTTTCGGTTTTATGTAAAGAACAACACTCCACCTGCATATCATGCTCAAAAAACAGAGTCATATTATTTTCTTCTGCTTCCCGTAAAAAAGCTTCTGTTTCCTGAATAGTAAGCAGAGGGAAAATATCATACCCACATACATACGATAATGGAATATGTGCGGCAGTTGGTATTAAATCAGCTGTATAC
>CAZLCY010000201.1:0-4708 GCA_964558075.1 uncultured Bacteroidales bacterium | reverse complement strand
GTAGAGATGAAATGCACGCAATACAAAGCAAAAAACTCTCTGAAATGGTAAAACGGGTGTACAAAACAGTTCCGTTTTACAAACAAAAATTAGATAAAAAAGGCATACAACCAGAAGATATTACCGATATATCTCAATTAAAAGATTTGCCCTTCACCGAAAAAACCGATTTACGCGACAATTACCCTTTCGGGCTGTTTACGGTTCCGCAATCAGAAATTGTACGTATTCACGCATCGAGTGGCACTACCGGAAAACCAACAGTTGTAGGATATACCCATAACGACATTGAAATGTGGAGCGATGTGGTGGCTCGCTCATTAACAATGGCAGGAATTAGTAATAAAGATATTATTCAAATTGCCTACGGATACGGATTATTTACCGGAGGTATCGGATTACACTACGGTGCAGAAAAAGTAGGAGCTTCGGTTATTCCCATTTCGGGCGGAAATACGGTAAAGCAATTAACACTCATGGAAGATTTCGGATCTACCGTTATTGCCTGTACCCCGTCGTATGCAGCATACTTAGGCGAAGCTATTGCCAAAGCAAACATTCCTCTTTCGAAACTAAAACTAAAAACCGGTGTTTTTGGTGCAGAACCGTGGACAGAAGAACTCCGCACAGAAATTGAACAATCACTGCACTTAAAAGCCTTCGACATTTACGGTCTGAGCGAAGTAATTGGTCCCGGTGTATCTATGGAATGTGAGCATGCCTGTGGAAACCATATTTTCGAAGATCATTTTATTCCCGAAATTATTAACCCTGAAACACATGAAGTACTTCCCTACGGCGAATTAGGTGAATTGGTTTTCACCCCTGTTTCAAAAGAAGCTATGCCGCTGTTACGTTACAGAACACGGGATTTAACCCGATTACACGCCGATAAATGTGCCTGCGGCAGAACATTAGTTCGCATGGAAAAATGTTTGGGTCGTTCGGACGATATGCTTATTATACGCGGAGTAAACGTTTTTCCGTCTCAAATAGAGTCTATATTACTCGAAATTACCGAAACATCACCCCATTATTTATTGATAGTTTCTCGCGAGCATAATTTAGACAGCCTCGAAATTCAGGTCGAAATAGCCGAAGCGTTCTGGTCCGATGAGATTAAAGATTTAGAACGAATTCGTAAAAAAATCCAGCACGGCATTGCAAGTATATTAGGACTTAATGCAACAATAAAATTAGTAGAACCACACAGCATAACACGTTCGGAAGGAAAAGCAAAACGTGTAATTGATAACCGAAAATTATAGGAGGACACAACATGATTATTAAACAATTATCCATTTTTCTCGAAGACAAATCAGGAAGACTCACACAAATCACAAAAATTCTGAAAGACCACGATATTAACATCACGGCACTAAGCATAGCAGACTCAACAGACTATGGCATTATTCGTATGGTTGTGGGACGACCTGAACTCGCTCAAAAAGTACTCAAAGAACAAGGAATTGCCGTTCACCTTACCGACGTTGCCTGTATGGTTATTCCCAACAAACCCGGGGGATTATACTCAGCATTAGATATTCTCACGGCACACGACATCAACATTGACTACTTGTATGCATTTGCCGATGGAGAACAAGCATCGGTGGTAATTCGTTCATCGTCTATTCAGGACGTAATATCTGTCTTGCAAAAAAACAAAATGAAACTGATAAAAAGTGATGATATATATCAGGTATGAAATAATAGTGCATTTATAAAACATAAAAAAAAAGCCTGATTTTATTCAGGCTTTTTTTGTGTGTATACTATACTATTTACGTTCATCAATCGGAGCATATCCGGGACCGGTATACACCGATTTATAAGCTGGTCGTATAATGCGACGTTGATCGAAGTTCAACTCTTCAATACGGTGGGCACACCATCCTGCCATACGAGACATTGCAAATATTGGCGTAAACACCTCTTTTGGTATACCAATAGCCTTGTACACAAATCCAGAATAGAAATCGACATTTGCACACACATGCTTATCGGTTCCGGTTTTGAAATCATAAAAAGCTTTTTGAGCCAAACGTTCAACTTTTGTGTACAATACAAATTCTTTTTCAAGACCTTTTTCCTTAGCTAACTGCTCCGCACGTTCTTTAAGCAAAATAGCACGCGGGTCAGACACTGTATATATGGCATGTCCTATTCCATAAATTTTACCCGATTTATTAAAAGCCTCCTTACGTAAAATTTTCATCAGATACTCATAAATTTCATCTTCATCGTTCCAATCAGATATATTTTCACGAATATTATCCATCATATCCTCAACCTGCAAGTTGGCACCACCATGCAACGGACCTTTCAGCGAAGCAATAGCAGATGCAACCGCAGCATACGTGTCCGTACCTGAAGAACTCGTAACCCGAATAGTAAACGTAGAGTTATTACCACCACCGTGGTCAGCATGTAGAATAAGAGACAAGTCAAGAATTTCAGCTTCGAGAGCAGTATAATTATCAGCACCTTTCATTAAATACAAAAAGTTTTCGGCAGTTGTTAATGAAGGATCAGGATGGCGAATCACCAATTCCTCTCTATGATACGCATTCATCATTGCATGATAAGAATACGCAATAACAACCGGAACTTTTGCCAATAAATTGAGTGATTGACGCACCAAATTCTCACGTGACGTATTATCACCATCTTTTTCTAAGGTATATAATGCCAATACAGAACGAGCCAACATATTCATAATATCCTTACCGCGAAGCGACAAAATCATATTTTTCGTAAACGAACTTGTTAAATCACGTTTCGAGGCCAAATAATCCGTAAAAGCTTTATGGTCAGATTTATTTGGCAAAGAACCTGCAAGCAATAAATATGCTGTTTCTTCAAAACCATGCATACCGGATTTTTGACATCCATGCACCAATTCAGTTATTTCAATATCACGATATCGCAATTCACCGGGAATTGGATCTAACTTTCCGGTTTCCTCATTTTTTTGGTATCCTAACACATTACCAATATTTGTTAGTCCGACCAACACGCCACTATGGTCACGATTACGCAAACCTCTTTTCACATCATACTGTTGAAAAAGTTCATTATCTAATCGACAACTTTCTTTTACCAATTCTGATAATCGTGTAATTAATTCTGTATTTTCCATATGTTTATTATTTTACTGATTTTTTGCTAATAAATTTAATGCACTTCCTGCACGAAACCACTCAATTTGTGTTTCATTGTAAGTATGTGTCACTTCGAATGTATCTTTTGAATTATCTGCATGCAGCAATTCTACTTTTATATTTGCACCCGGAACAAAAGAATCTAAGCCGACAATAGAAATTATATCATCTTCCCGAATTGTATCATAATCATCCGGAGACACAAATGTGAGAGCCAAAACACCTTGTTTTTTCAAATTTGTTTCGTGAATTCTGGCAAACGATTTAGCAATAACAGCCCGTACTCCGAGGAATCGCGGTTCCATAGCTGCATGTTCACGCGAGGAACCTTCGCCATAATTATCCTCTGCAATTACGACAGATTGCTTTCCGTGTTGTTTCAAATGTTTTGCAACAGCCGATACTTTATCATATTCTCCGGTCAAAGGATTCAGCACCGAATTTGTTTGTTGATTAAACGCATTAACAGCTCCCATTAACAAATTGTCCGAAATATTCTCTAAATGCCCGCGAAACCGCAACCACGGACCTGCCATAGAAATATGGTCTGTTGTGCATTTTCCGGCAGCCTTTATAAGCAAATATGCATGTTCAATATTTTTTCCATCCCACTCTGCAAAAGGAGATAATTTTTGTAAACGTTGCGATGAAGGATTAATAATCACTTCAATATCTTGAAATTCCAAACTTGGCGGAATAAAACTTTTTTCTCCTTCGGCAAAACCATTATGCGGATACACATCGCCATAGGGAGAATCAAGCATACACTTTTCCCCTTCGGAATTTATAATATAATCAGTAGCCGGGTTAAAATCGATTCGTCCGGCAATAGTAAGAGCTGTTACAATTTCAGGCGAAGCAACAAAAGAAAAGGTATGAGGATTGCCATCATTTCGTTTGGCAAAATTTCGATTAAAAGAAGTAATAATAGAATTTGGTTCGTCCGGCTTATCATTTTTTCGTTTCCATTGACCTATACAAGGACCACAAGCATTTGCAAGCACCACAGCACCAATCCTCTCAAAATCAGCAATCAATCCATCTCGCTGTGCCGTTTCTTTAATCATTTCAGACCCCGGCGTAACATAAAATTCGGTAGTAATAGGTATTTTTTTCTCATACGCCTGACGAGCAAGCGAAGCCGCATGCGTGAGATCTTCGTACGAAGAATTTGTACACGAACCAATTAATCCGACTTTCAAATCCAATGGCCACCCCTCAGCTTTAGCACGAGCAGCGAATTCAGACAATGGCGTAGCGACATCTGGTGAAAATGGTCCGTTAATATATGGTTCCAATTCGGCTAAATTAATTTCAACTACCGAAACATACTATGTTTCCGGCTGCTTCTCAACCTCAGCATCAGGCACTAATAACGCAGACACAGAAGCAGCCCTTTTTACAATTTCATCACGCTGCGTAAACGACAAATACTCTTTCATAGCATCGTCGTACGCAAAACGTGAAGTAGTAGCACCAACTCCTGCACCCATCTTACAAATAGTAGCCTCACCCGCACACGACAAGCTGCGAGTACCTTGTCCAAA
>CAZLCY010000200.1:0-4741 GCA_964558075.1 uncultured Bacteroidales bacterium | reverse complement strand
GTTTTGCAGCACAATAAGCTGAGCGAAGCGGAAAACCAAAACAGCCTGAAATACTGCTCACAACAACTATATGACCACTTTTTTGTGTGACCATATGTGGCAATACAGCTTTGGTAAGAATAACGGAACTGAAGTAATCTATTTCCATTATTTTTCGATCGTTTTCAATTGGTGTTTCAATTACTGACGATCGTTGGCTAATGCCACCGTTGTTGACAAGTATATCTATACCATTAAATATCGACAAGGCTTGTTTTGCCTTATCTGTAAGTGCATCTGATTCTTCAAGGTTTAAGGGTAAAACTTTACACTGTGCTCCTTTTTCAATACAGGATTTTTGTACATCTTGAAGCTTCTCAACAGAACGAGCAGATAATATAAGACGAATGCCGGAAATAGAAGCTAATTGGAGTGCCGTTTCTTTTCCAATTCCACTCGAAGCACCTGTTATCCATACCGTTTTATGAGAATAGTATTGCATACAAATTTGATTACAAAAATAAGAAAAAATTAATATGTATTGTAAATTGTAGTTAACAGTGTCGTAATACCTTTTTTTGATGTTCTTGCATCACAGGTGTGTCCGTTTAGCATAATGCAAAATGAAATATGTTTTCCTGATTTTGTTGTCATATATCCTGCAATGTTTCTCACTCGTGTCATTGAACCTGTTTTTGCATGAATTTTTCTGTGCATATATTCAGGAAAATTATATGATTTTAATGTTCCATCTTTTTCTGGTTTTGAAAGACTATTATAAAAAGAAGGATAAAAAGTTAAAGGGGATAAACTATTTAAAAAATCTGTTACATGCTTTGCTGTGAGGGTGTTATATCGAGAAAGACCGCTTCCGTCATATAAATAAACACCACGATTTGAAACCCCAACAGAATCAATAAAATCTGTAACTACTTTGGTGCCAACAGAAAAACTACCATCATTATATACAGTATAACCAAGATATTTAACCAAATGCTCGGCATAATTATTTATGCTTTTCTCATTTGTTACTGCAATTATTTCTTGTAAACGCGGTGATGTTAATACCGCAATTGTATCAACAATTCCGGGAACAGGAATAACAACCGGTATGAAATCCTGACGATAATCACAGACACCTAATTTGAAAAATCGTTGAATTAATTCTAAACCAAGAATTTCTTGTGGAGCAGGAATTGATCCGCGAACAACAAAGCTTCCATTTTTTTGTGAAACATCAAGAGAATCTTCCGATGCTAATTCATATGGACTTGCGGGTACAGATGGTGGATTAGCATTGTTCACTTTCGATAAACCTTTTCGTTCCTCTCCATCTTTATTCGGATTGGTAAATGTTATTGAGAATACATTGTCATTCATGGAAATGGGATATACTCCGGCAGCATACGAACGACCCAAATCTTCCCAAACCCATGAGGTTGGAATTGATTGAGAATCAAAAATTGAGCAATCAATAATTATTTCACCTTTAATTGATGTAATACCATAATCAATAACTCGCTGTACAATGGTATCGATAAAATATTTTTGGTCGCGAAAATGTTTAGAACCAAGTGTCGGGTCACCTGCACCATGTACGACAAGATTACCGTTTAACACTCCTTTTTCATCAACAGTTCCGGTATGAGAAATATATGTTTTAAAACGAAAATCCTCACCTAAATAGTTAAGTGCAGCTGCAGTTGTAAATAATTTTACAAGTGATGCCGGTAACATACTTTTATTACTGTTAATATCTACAATTGCAGAATCTTCCATCATATCTACTACATGCATTCCGAGAAATGCAGATTGCAAACTTTGTTCTTGTTCATAATAATCCAGTACAGATTTTTGAACATTTGTTTGTGCATTAACATTTGTTTGTGCATTAACATTAACAGATGAAATAATAATTAGCAAAAATGCTTGTGATAAAAAATGTGTTATAATTCTCATAGTTTTATTATTTTTATTAAAAAGTATATGTCATATTATATTCAACAAAATCAGCCTGAAATAAATTTGTTTTTATATACATTCCCAAAGATAATTTTTTTCCTGAAAATGCATTTTTATAAGGATACATTTCAAACCCCAATCGTCAGGTCACATATTGTTTGAACCAACCTGATGTTGTTTCATCGTATTTTAAAAAGAAGTTACGGTAAATGGGGTCTACTACTTTTAATCCAAAGTCAGTCACAAAGCCAAAATGATTCATTAAAAATTCATGTCCGACCTGTAAACTGATAACACTCGATCTGAAGAATTTAAAATAATCATACATTTCGTCGTGTTGAATTAAGGTATGATACCCGCGATAATAGGAATAATTTAAACCAAATTTTATTTCATTTATCGGGCTTAGCTGTTTTGAAATATAGCCCATTACACTATATATATGGTACGTTGGCCCGTCTACCGGATAGGTCGTGTATGCAAGTTCATGACGCCCCACGCTCACCCCAATGCTTTTTCTCCAAATAGAGTCTTTTTCGTGCCGTTGTGGTTTTGGCATTTCAAGCCCCACCAACTCTCCCGGCTTATATATCATACCCAAACGAACGGTAAAATCGTTTAATCCGATATTTGGAATGGCAGTATGACCGTTCGAGACGTGCACCAATCCCATGCCTGTGCGAACAAGAAACTTCGGATGAAATCGAAATACAATATTGGTAGATATGTCGGTAACATTCGAAAAATGAGAGCCTATCAATTTATTATCAGGATTTGTTACTTTATTAAATGGTGTCGTAAAAAAAGCAAAGCCGGATCCTAAATTTATATCCCAACTTAATGATTTTTCCTGAAAAAAATGATATGTCCATTGCGGATAAATACCAATTATAGAACCAAACACGTCTTTGTTTCCAAGGTATCCAACTAAAAAACTTATACCAACATACGGACTTTTATAGTGTTTAAAATAACTGTTTTCCTGTCTTCCAGTTTCATTTAACACAGAAATTTTTCCGTATTGAGAATTTGCATGATTTTCAATTTTCACAGGATTATCAACCCTACCGTACATATACTCAAGATGAATAACCGGTTTAAAGTGGGCGAAAACACTATCTTTCTCTTGTGCAAAAGAAGTAGTAAGTAAGCAAAATATTGCTGTAATAGTTATGAGAATATTTTTTTTCACGCTATTATATTTTTTGCTAATATAATTTTTTTTTCGAAACATACTCCTTTTTCCGGTAATGAATTACCGTATTTTTTTTAACACATAATTTTGTTTATAAAAAAATTCTTTTTTTAATTACCAGTTTAAAAAAAAGTCCGTTTTTTAAGTAATTATTTTTATATAACTGTGAAAAAACTATTTAGTATATTATTAATCTTTATTCCGACTGTTTTTGTGGCTCAAACATATACCATAAGCGGATATATTAAAGATGCCGATACAGGTGAAGAACTTATTGCAGCATCGGTATATGTTCCCGGAACCACATACGGCGTTATTACTAACAATTACGGTTTTTATTCATTAAGTGTGCCCAAAGGGACTCATACTTTTGAAGTTTCGTATTTAGGTTACACAACGTATTCGGAAAAAATTGTTGTCGAAAAAAACATTACAAAAAATGTGTATTTAGAAACATTTGCTCAGGTAACGGAAACAGTCGTGGTTTCAGCACGGGCTCGTGATCAAAATATAAAATCCACCGAAATGGGGGTGCAAACTCTCGATATGCATGAAATAAAATCTGTACCCGTATTGTTTGGAGAAAATGATGTGTTGAAAACATTACAACTCATGCCGGGTGTTAAAAGTGGCGGTGAAGGCAGCGGTGGTATTTTTGTGCGCGGTGGCGGAGCCGACCAAAATTTAATTTTACTTGATGAAGCTCCGGTGTACAACGCATCTCATATGCTTGGCTTTTTCTCTGTTTTTAATGGCGATGCTATTAAAGATGTTAAATTGTATAAAGGTTCTATGCCCGCAAAATATGGTGGGCGCTTATCATCAGTTGTTGATATAAAAATGAAAGAAGGCAATAATCAATCTTATGAAGCATCGGGTGGGCTTGGGACAATTTCTTCACGTATTACGCTCGAAGGTCCGATTGTAAAAGATACAAGTTCGTTTATGATTTCTGCTCGTCGAACATATGCCGATATGCTCCTTTTATTTTCTAAAGACACAAATTTTCGAGACACCAAGCTTTATTTTTATGATTTGAATCTAAAAACCAACTATATATTTAATGAAAAAAATCGCCTTTTCGTTTCCGGATATTTTGGTCGAGATGTGTTTGCTTTTCAGGATATATTTGGAACAGACTGGGGAAATGCCACGGGAACCGTACGGTGGGTTCATTTAATAAGTCCTAAATTGTTTATGAATTCAACATTTATTTTTAGTAATTTCGAAAATATTATTACTGTGGGCGATGATTCCGGTCAATTTGAATTATCTTCGGGAATCACTGATTTTCAGTTGAAAGAAGATTTTCAATGGTATGCAAATAATTCAAATAGTGTGAGTTTTGGTTTCAATACAATACATCATACCTTTATTCCCGGAGATTTAAAAAGCACTATTGAAGGTATTTCTGTTTCCATGGAGAATAAATATGCTCTTGAAAGTGGTTTGTATGCAAGTAACGAACAAAAAGTTACAGACTATATTACGCTTAATTATGGTGTGCGATATTCTTTATTTACAATAATTGGTCCGGGAACAACTTATACCTACGATAATAATCATAAACGAATAGATAGCATGGTATAAAAAAAACGAAAACTT
>CAZLCY010000199.1:0-4749 GCA_964558075.1 uncultured Bacteroidales bacterium | reverse complement strand
ACAACAAAAAGGAATAGTAATAATTTTTTACAGTTCATCTAATGCTTTGTGTATTCGTGTACTTGCTTCTTTGATTTCTTCTTCGGTTATTATAAGCGGTGGAGCAATTCTGAAATGGGTTTCGCAAAATAAAAAATAGTCGGTTAGAACGCCATGTTTAAGTGCGGTTTTAATGAAAGTGACGACTGATTCTTTTGAATCTAATTCCACTGCCAGAAAGAGTCCTTTGCCTCGTATTGATTTAACTTTTGGATGGCTGAGTAATAATTCTCTGAATAAATTTTCCTTTTGTGCAATGGTTTTGATTAATTCTCCATTTTCGACAAGTTCCCGAACGCATGCTAATGCCGCTGCTGAGGAAACAGGGTGTCCGCCGAATGTCGTAATATGTCCGAGTACCGGATTGTTGGTGAAACTGTTCATATGTTCTTTTGATGCGGCAAATGCACCGATAGGCATTCCTCCGCCGAGTCCTTTGGCAAAACAAATAATATCGGGAATAACGCCTGAATGTTGATATCCGAACATTTTTCCTGTTCGCCCGAATCCGTTTTGCACTTCATCGAATATAAGTAATGTGCCGGTTTCTGTACATTTTTTTCGTAATGCTTTGAGGTATGATGTTTCTCCAATTATAATACCTGCTTCACTTTGTATAGGTTCAATAATAACGCAAGCCGTATTTTTATCAATTTCCTGTAAATCCTTTTCATTGTTGTAATGTATAAAATGACCATCCGGAAGAAGCGGTTGATAATTGTCTTTAAAATAATCGTTTCCCAATACGCTTAAAGCCCCGTGAGTGCTTCCGTGGTATGCATTGTGAGTTGAAATTATTTTTGGTCTGCCTGTTACTCGTTTTGCGAGTTTTAACGCTCCTTCAACAGCTTCGCTGCCTGAATTTACTAAAAAAAGTGATGAAAGAGATTCCGGTAGGAGTGAAAGTACGAGTTTTGCAAGTTGTACTTGTGGTGATTGAATTATTTCGCCATACACCATTAAGTGCATATATTTTTCTGCTTGTTCTTTTACAGCAGCAACAATTTTAGGATGTGAATGTCCAAGGTTGCTGGCTGAAACACCTGAAATAATGTCAATTACATTATCCCCCTCGGGGGTATACATATAGACTCCGCGAGCGTATTCTACTTCAAGAGAAAGAGGTTCAGGAGAGGTTTGTCCTAATAGTTCTGTAAATAATTGCCTGTGAGTTCGCATATTTTTTTGTGCAAAGGTAATTATTATTTAAAAGAAATTGCAGAATTTAAAAGAGCATTTTTATAGGTTTTGCTGAATGGAATAGCGGTAACTTTTCCCTGATATTCGATAAATAAATGATTATCTTCGATACGTGAAAGAAATTGCAGATTGATAATGTATTTTCGATGTGTACGTAAAAAGTTTTTGTCGGCAAGTGTTTTTTCGAATGATTTGAGTGTATTGTTTACCATAAAAACATTGTCTTTGGTAATAACGTTGGTGTAATTGTCATTTGATTCAAGCCAAATTATGTTCTGTGGCAACACTTTATAAAATACATTCTTTTTTTTGAAAAAGAAAGCATTATTCGTAATAGTGTCAATATGCGATTTTTCTTCGTGATGTTGTTGCCGAGCTTTTTGCACTGCTTGTAAAAAACGATGATATGAAATAGGTTTCAGCAGAAAATCAGTTGCGTTCACGTCAAATGCATCAAGTGCATAATTTTTTGAACTGGAAATAACAATTACTTGCGGAATATGAATGCTCGTTTTGAGAAAATCAATACCATGCATTTCGGGCATTTCCATGTCTAAAAAAATAAGATGAACCGTGCTTATTATTTCAACAGAATTTAATGCGTCAATAGGGTTGGTAAAGGTTTTTTTGAGTTGCAACCCATCAGTTTTTGCAATAAATTCTTCCAGAATTGTGCAGGTCAGTTTATCGTCATCGAGAATTATGCAATCCATATAGTATGTATTTAGATACTACAAAGATATACATTTTCAATGAATTATTAATTGTAATACACTACAATCACACAAATTCCATTATGTATAAAATGACAGAGGGATCCGTACCAAATTGTATGTTCTTTATATCTAAGCCACCCCAGATATATACCCGCAGGAATTAGCCAGATAAATCCTATAAAATTAAAATGAATAATTGCAAATAAAATGCCTGTTACAATAATCACAGATTTTTCATGTATTAATTTGAGTAATTGCCCAAACAGTACGCCACGAAACACTAATTCTTCAATTATTGCTGGCATAATAGCAATACTTATAAATGCAATAATAAAAGGATACGAATAATGTTCATATTCTGATTTTATAGTAGATGAATTTAAGTCAAATATTTGTGTAAGCGTATAACTTACAAGAAAGGTGAACGATGTTATGATTGTTTGTATACCAGCATATTGCAATGATTTTTTTATAGAAAACCGTTGAATGGCTAAACTTGGTTTTAAAACTTTATAAAAACGTATTGATAGAATAACCGCAATTATTGCAAAAACAAGGTCAATTATTATTGGTGAATCCAATTCGTTTCTGTATAATAGTAGAAAAGCTATGAATGTGAGTTGTGAGAAAAAAATGAGAAAAACATTATATACTTCCCGTTCAATTTGTGTTGTGTTTTTTATAGTATATGTTCTGTTACCACATTTTGGACAAAAACGATGAGAGTCGATTAAGTGTTCTCCGCAGTTATTGCATTTTTTCATGTGTTAGATATTATTTGATTATTCTGTAATCAATTTCTTTTTTTATTCTTTCAGAATATAAAACAGAAAATAAACCTATGATTAAAGCAAAAAATATTGGAATGTTTATTAATAAATCACTTAATAAGATACGGTAATCAATAAAGCCTATGAATGTGTTGAGTGTGATGAAAAAAATCAAACCGGTAAGAATAGCAGGTAAAGGTTTCTTTTTTGACCATATTCCTAAACCTATATAAATTGAAGATATTATTACACCAATTAATAATACAAATGGTCCCCAACCCAGAAACATAAAGAATTTGACGATGCCTGCAAAAACAAGCATATATCTTGCTCGTGAAACAGATTGTTTTGCCTTTCTTATTTTTGTTTTTTGTTTTCTGAAATTGAGAATAAATTTTCGTTGCTCTAATGGTGAGCCAAATTGTGGAAAGCCGCAGTTTGGACAAAAAGTGTTGGTGTCTTCAAGTCCTTCATTTTTGCAATGATAGCAAATTGAATAATCTGGGATTATAATTTGATTTCGGTTTCTTGCTCTGGAATTTCGTTGATAAGACATTTCTTTTTTTTGGTTATAGATGTGTTAGTGCCTCTTTTTTAAAATATAAATTTACACATTTTATAATAAAAAAAAAGCAAGCTATAATAATTTTATTAATTAATAGGTCTTTATGCTTTTTTACTGTTTATATAGAAAGCTAAAGTTAAATTAGTTATAATTAGTGTGGTAAGTAAAATACAGGTAATTAAAAGTGGTATTTTAACGGTACATGAATTAACTAGTAGTAATAAAGGAATTGTTACTAATAAAAGAATATGTGTTAGTTTTTTTTTAATAGGAATTACATATAAAAAGGTAAGTATAAATTGACATCCAACATAAAATAAAGAAATAAAAATAGACATTTCTAAACCTTTAGGATATTGACTGTACTTTTTTATAAAGCTTTCCGGTTCTATAACATATAGTAATAGAACAAAAAGGCTTGAAAAAATAAAAATTAAAAGCATGCTAAAAGCCCATATTTTTTTGTTTAATTTATTCATGTGTTGGTTGTTGTTTATGTCTGATAAAAAAAGAAAAAATAACACCACATAATGCACCAACACTATTAGCATATATGTCAAAAATATCCCATGTTCTGTTAGATAGAATAGGTTGTAAATATTCAATTATAATGCTTAAAAAAATAGTGGAGAAAAGAATAATAGCTATTAATTTACCATTGTATATATGTTTTTTTGAAATATCAGTAATACTTAAAAATGAAAGGAGTGCATACATTCCTATATGAATAATTTTATCCTGGTGAGCAAAAAAATACAAATCAGCGTCAAAATTAGATTTAGGTGCAAAACTGAGATAAAGTATTATGCAAAGCCAAAGAGTGCTTTTCCAAAAATACATGGTTAATTATTGTTTTTAAGGCTCAGAATATCTTTTTTATAGGTATTAATGTCTATTGGTTTCGATATAATTTCAGTGCCGTTTGTTATAAAAATTGTGGGGGTAGCATAAATATAAAAAGCCTTTGCAAGTTTTCCGTCCCAGCCTTGTTCCTCACATACATGATTGTATTCTTTAAGCACAGGATTTTTTGTGATAAAATCTTTAAGGTTTTTCATGTCGGTGTCAAGAGAAACAAATACCGTATTAATATGTGAATGTTCATTCATAAACTGAGCAATTTCAGGAATCATAGCTTTGCAGTGTCCACAGTCTGTAGACCAAAAAATAAGCACATGATATGTTCCGTCTTTAAAATCTTCTGATGAAAAAATTTCCTTGCTATTTACCATTTTTGTTTTGAAATCAGGAATGTTTTTCTCTTTTGCAAGTTTTGCATTCTGTAATGCTTTTTGTTCGAGGGTCGAAGCATTTTCCGATGAACACTGTTTGTCTTCTAAATATATTTCAGAAACAAATTTCATCATAGTTTCATCGCCCATTGATTCAAAACCATTGAGTAGATAATTAATTATAAAATCATATGGAAAATCCGCTCATGGTAGTGATCCTGCTGGCG
>CAZLCY010000198.1:0-4751 GCA_964558075.1 uncultured Bacteroidales bacterium | reverse complement strand
TCAATCAGCATATTTTTTTTGAAAGATTTTATTTGTGAAAATGCACTATGCGAATATACAAAAAAGAGAATGATACTTATTGGTATACAATATATTCGCATAGTTTAGATAGTTTGTACTTTACTTCCGTGTTCGTGTTGAAGAACCGATATATGTGCCGGAATAAATTCTTTGAGTTCTTCTACATGCGAAATCATGCCAACTGTTTTTCCGTTTTTTTGAAGAGATTGCAGTGTTTCAAATACAATCTGAAGCGATTCTTTGTCTTGCGAGCCAAAGCCTTCGTCAATGAAGAAAAAATTTGAAGCTACCGGACTTTCAATATGAATTATTTCTGCCAAAGCCAAGGCTAAAGAAAGAGCTGCCTGAAATGCCTGACCGCCTGAGAGTGTTTTTATATGTCGAATTTTGCCATTATTCAAAAAGTCACGAACTATAAAACTATTGTCTTCTTGTATCTCTAACTGTAGTGCATGTCTCGTGAGAATAGAAAATCGTTTGTTTGCAATATCGCATAACATATGCAAATACTTTGTGGAAATAAAATTCACAAAACCATTTGATTTGAATAAGTTAAGGCAGGTTTGTATGTTTTCTAAACGATGTGATAATTTTTCAATTTTATCAATGAGATGCTTTTGTTTAGATATATTTTCTTCGTATTGTTTAACTTCTTGTTTTACTTGTGTATGTGTTTCTGTAAGATGTATATAGTTTTTGTCTATATCAGCAAATTGCTTTTTCTTTTCTTCAAAAACTGTTTCCGAAAATGAAACATGTTCGAGTTTTTTCTGTAATTCGGAAATACGTTTTTTTGTAGTTGTGAGGGTATATCGGTATTTTTCAAGCTCTTTGGTAAGTTCTATAATTGCAGGTGCATTTTTATTAATTTCGAGAACTTCTTCAAGTGAAGAAAAGGGAGAGGCTAAAAGAAGTGTTTGTATTTGTTTTGTTATTTTGATTAATTCCTGTTCTATAGCCGTTTTTTGTTCTTCGAGAAGCTTCAGCTTTGCGTCTTGTTCTTTAATCTTTGTTTGTAGGTCCTCTTTGTGTTGAGATGTTTTTGTAAATCTTACTTTACATTCTTCAATTTCTTGATGTGCTGTATGAACTCGTTTTTTTAATTCGTCTTTTGTGTAGTCTGAGTATGTTTCAATGCTTTGTTCCGAACATTGCTTAACATGCACCGAAATCTCAACTTGTAAATTTGATTCTTGTTTTATGAAGTCATCAATTGATACTTTGTTTTTTGTGTATTCTTTTTCTTTGGTGTCTAATGCAATTCGTTTTGTTTTGATTTCTTTTTCAATCAGTTCAATTTCTTTTTGTATTATACCGTATTGTTTAAATTGAGCTTCAATAACTTCAGGTTTTTCATCGGGTTCGCACAGGTTGCGTTTAATTGTAAGCTCGTGCATTTTGTCGGAAAGAGTCTTGTCTTTTTTTATTTCCTGTTCTTGTTCGTACAGTAATTGTGATAGTTTCTGTATTTGTGTTTCAATATCTGAAAGTTGAGCATCAATTTCAGAAATTCGTTTTTCGTGGAGAGAACGATCCGTTTTCGGTATTTGTTTTTTGCCTGCATCGGGGTGTGATTTCGAGCCGCAAACCGGACAAGGTTTCCCTTCTTTTAAATGAGTATGTAAAAAAGCTATTTCTTCTTGAATGTGTATTTTGTAAAGAGCTTGTGTTTCTGATTCTTTTTCATCATTGAGGGTCTTTTTTTTCTGTTTACAGTATGTTTCAAAATCAAAGGATACCGATTCCGATGAGATGCCTAAAAGACCATAAGCAGCTATAATTTTTTGTGTGATTTCTTTTTGTGTTTGCTCTATTGCAATCCGTTCTTTTCGTATTTGTTCTATTTGTGAAAGACATAATTTGTACTGATCCAGTTCTTCTTTTTTCTCGGAGAGAACAGTGATGTCACCTTGTGTTGTTCTTTTTTCTTCACTCAGTTTTTCAGAGGACGAAATATTGTTTCGTAATGCAGAAATTTCTTTTTCCTGTTCTCGAATATACATTGTACCTTTTTTTATTCGTGCAGTAAGAATATCTCGTTCTTCGGCTAATTTTTTGCTGATAATTAGGTGTTTAATAGATTCTATTTCAGTTGTTTTGTGAGGTATTTGTTCGTATTCTTCTTGTAAAGCAGTAAATTCTTTTTGTATCGATATATAAGATTCGTTGTTTTTTGCAAGAGTTTCAGATATGCTGCGAATTTTTTCTATGAGATGTTTTTGCTCCGTTTTTTTCGGTGTTTCAGCCTGCAAAAGCGGGGTGAAGTGTGTTGTGACGTACTGAATGTCTTGTATTTGTTTTTCCTTATGTGAATAGAGTTCTTTTTGTGTTTCCAGTTTGTGTAACAGTTGTTTGTTTTTTTCTAAATCTACATAATCATCTGCTACACGCGAAAGAGCATCTACTTCTTTTGCAAGTACTTCTCGTTTCTTTTGTGTTTTTTCACGTTCTTTTTCAATTTCAAAGAGCCTTTTGTGTAAAACATCAAGTTCCTCGGGAGATAGTTCACCAATTTGTTGTAAATTTCCCTTATGCAAAGTTAATTCCTCTAATGTTTTGTTACGTATTGTTTTTGTTGCATCATACAAATCATAATTATGGAGATTAAAAATATCTTTCATCATTTTTGTTCTGTCGGTAGGAGAGAGTTCCAAAAATTCCATAAAATGTCCTTGCGGAATAATCATTGTTCGTTTGAAGTGCTCGTACGACAGTCCGGTTATTATTTTTCCGGCTTGTTTTTCTGCAATAGGTTTCCAGTCGGTTTCCTCTTTTCGGTAACATGTTCGTTTAAGGCCGGGAACTTTATTAAAATCTTTTTTATTCCTTTTTCCCGTGACAATACAGCGATATGTGTGAGCATCTATTTCGGATGTGCACACAAAATCAATATGTAAAGAATCACTCTGTAAATTCATCATATTGTACGAGCGACCTTCTTTATTGTTCATCCGTTCGGTTTCGCCGTACAAAGCATATGAAATAGCCTCCAAAATTGATGATTTTCCACTGCCGGTTTTTCCGAAAATTCCAAAAATACCCGCTTGTGTAAGCGTTGTGAAGTTAATTGTTTGTTTGTTTTTGTATGAATATAAACCTTCTATTGTAAGAGAAATTGGAATCATTATGTATGTTTTGAATATGATGTGAGTATCATTATTTTTGATTTTATACAAATTTATTAATAATCCATGTATAAAGAATGTGAATTTGATAGATTTTTTTTATAGTGCTTGCAATAATAATGTTGATTTTGAAGTTTCTGCATGGAAAACTTCAAAGACAAGGCTTTCAAATGCTAATTAATTGGGGAGTTTACTTGTGTAATGACCAATTAATACGTCGTAAGTAATACTGTATTTCGGTTTTTAGGGCAGAAACTAATTAAAGGTTTAGCTTTGTCTTTGTAAGTTTTTCTAAATTTGCGTTTATTGATGAAGCATTTTGATACTTAATCCTTTTTGTGTTGACCATCCTTCTTTGTCGGTTAGACTTATAAAAAAATGATAGTCGCCTTCATCATAAGTACCATTTGCATTACCGGAAGGGATTGAAATTGATATATTTGTTTGGAAATTAGATTGACCAACCGGAATGTCATAATTCTCGATAAATGTAAATGGATTTACCGGATTTTTGATTGGGGTAAGACTACATTCTGTTACTTCGGTACTGTGTGAATGATGGTCAAAATTATTGTGAATATCAATACTATATGAACCTAACTCAGTATTATCTGTGAACAAAATTTTTAGATCAAATGATTCTCCAAAATATAAAGTATCACAATTTACAGGGAATGCATACTGCATGGTTAAATCAATAGTTGGCTTTATTTTATCAATTCTGTCTTCTTTTTCACAAGAATTGATAAATATGAGCAATAAAAAAGGAATAATGATTCTATATGTTTTCATATCAAAAAATTTATGGGTAAACTTATATAAGTACCTGTTCAAATTCAAATTAATAATTTATAACTATATGATAATGACTTGAAAAAGTCCAGTTTCCTCCAAATGCATCTTTACATTTTACGACAATGTAATAGTTAGCTGATTGCCATGCAATATCGCCAGTAATATCTTTGGGTGTAATGTTATTGTCTTGCGCAGCTCCAACATTAATACTTGCAGAAAAATTGTGTGCTGTATGACTGTCAAATTCATGTGTGTGCAAAAGGGTAATCGTATTTGTCGCATTTACTTCCGCATCAGTTAAGTTTTGATCTGTGCGAACTAGACCGATATACATGCCGCCTAATGCTTTGTTATCGCTAACAGAACCGGAAATGTTAATTGCTTGTCCGTTGTTAAATTCCTGATTGTTTGTTGGTTTGCTAGAAATGGTGATTTCGGGGGCAGTGGCATCGTCTGGTTGTTGAATTTCAAGTTCTTCTTCAACCGTAGTTTGCTGACCATCCATATCGGTTACTATAAAATGGAAATGATAATGCCCCACTTCTGCATTTACAGGTATGTCAATATGTTTATGAAAAGTAGTGTTCTTTAAACCTGAAAACTCTGTGAATGTAGTATCGACTTCCCATTCGCCTTCATGCAGTGTAGTTGAAGAACTTTTTTCTTCATGTTCACCTTCCGGATGGATTTCAATGGTTACCTTATCTATCTTACCTTCGGCAACAATTTCTGCCTCAATGTGTAAGTCTGTTCCGGCGTAACCGATTTTGCTGTTTTCGTAACCCAATTCAGATAATGTTATAACTGGTT
>CAZLCY010000197.1:0-4764 GCA_964558075.1 uncultured Bacteroidales bacterium | reverse complement strand
GCCGGTGTGATTAAAAAATTTGGTGTTAAACAGGTTTTGTACCTGCATGGAAATGCTTATGCGTTGATTTTTAAAAACAATATCAGCACCCATTCCTACATTAACAAACTGATAACTTTTGGTTGTTTCTTCGGGTGGAACAATATTATTTTGAGGTGCAGTAATTCTGTAATCAATTGATAAAAAGGTGTTTTCAATAAACTTTATTTTCTGTTTTTTATATGTTATATTGAAAATACCCGAAGGTGGTGGTGAAAAAGGTAAGGAAAAGCCTTTCTTTTCGCCTGAAACCTGCTCAGAATAAACATATTCGCCAATAATGCCAATTTGCATAAATTTGAATACTTCGTAATGAGCGTGTAACTCCGCACCATATCTTAAAACTTTGCTTTGGGTATAATAATATACTTGATTACCATTACCGTACAGTCTGTTATGTTGTAAAGATGGGTTTAAATAGATATAATTTGTGAAGTAATTCAGAAATGGTGTTGTTTCAATTGCAAAATCTTTAGTGCTGTATTCTATTCCAGCATCCAGCTGGTAGGATATTTCAGGAGATAAATCGGCATTTCCAACTTCGTAACTGAAACGGTGATAATTAACCCCATTGGCAGCTAATTCTTTGGCAATAGGTATGCGGAAGCTTTTACCAAGATTGAATTTATACGACCATTTTTTAAGATTGTAGTTGTAACCTGCTGACCAGGTATAATTTGAAAAATTTCGATTAACATTCACTGCTCTTTGTAAATATTGCATTGTTGTATCATAGTTGTCAACAATTGATGAGGGAAACCAATCATAGTATTTTGATGTGACAATATTGCCATAATCATACCTGATGCCTGCCTGTATAATGCTTTTGTAAGATATGGTGTGTTTTGCAAAAACAAAACCGCCCAAATGAAATTTCTGGTATGCGGGAATAATAAATCCCCTGCCATCAACTTGATTTTTCTGAAATTTACTGTTTAGACCAAAATCAACTTGAGTTCTATTTGCTAATTGATAAATAGACTTAATATTCCCGGAATATACCTGTTTTTCAAATTGTCGTTCTAAGTCGGGATTAAAATCCAATGAGTCTGGAAATGTAGCAGGCATATACCCATGTTGTACATATTGGCTCCATTCCTGTCTAAAATTATGCTGAAAGCCCATATCAAATTCAAGTTTCAGTTTTTCCCATCGATAGAAACTTCTATTTATAGCTTTAAAATGGTTGACTATTTGATAAGGGTATTGAATATCCCTGTTTGATTTATCATGCAAGTCGGTATCAACATTACGAGGTTCTAAGCCATGTGCATTGGCAAAAAAACCGCTATTGCTGTTTACATTGCTTATATAAAAGATGCTTCGAATTTTTTTTTGAAGTACACCGAATGATGCATGTAGATTATGTTCTTTACCTGCCGTATTTCGCATATAATTGTTCTGCAATGCTGCACGATATGAATATATGTCAACACTGTCTGTAGGAACTTTGTAATCGCCATACTCAACTAATGTTGCCCTAATCTTAGCAAAAAACCGGTTTTTTCGACCATATAATAAAATGGAACTGCCAAAAAAATCATTGTTTGTTTTGCCCGATAAGTTTATTGTTCCTCCGTAAGCATTTTTAGAAGGTAATGTTTTGTTTTGTATATCAATTACACCACCAATAGCATCCGATCCGTACTTAAGTGATGCCGGGCCTTTTATTATTTCAATATTATCGATGGCGTATTGGTCAATTTCAAGACCGTGATCTGTACCCCATTGTTGGGCTTCATGTGTAATGTTGTTTTCTACTACAACAACTCTGTTGAACCCGAGTCCTCGAATAATTGGTTTTGATTGCCCCGATCCAATGTCAATCGTAGTAATTCCCGGTAATCTTTCAAGAGAATTCATAAGGCTGCCTCCAAGATGATTCCGAAGATAATGTGTGTTCACAATTTCAATGTTAAGTGATTCTTCTTTTTTACGAATTTCAGCATAATTATTGGTTATTACAACTTCTTGCAGGCTCAGTACAGCTTGTTTTAATTGTGTGTTGTATGTTTTATTTTTGTCTATTATAATAGTGTCAATTATCGTTTGGTAACCGATAAAGGATATTTCAATTTCATATGTGCCTTTTGGCAAATTGCGTATAATAAAATGTCCTTGTGCATCGGTTATTGTTCCCTTTTTTATTGGATTTAGATATATAGATGCACCTAATAAAGCCTTATTGTTTTCATCAAACACCTTACCTGTAAGATGATAATTGGGTTGACCGTGTGAATAATAACCACAAAAAATGTACATGCTTAATAAGAGCATGAAATATGTTTTCATATTACAAAATATAGAGGTATAGTACCGAGGAAATTTAAAAACGAAAGTGTTTTATAAAATGTGAATTGGAGGACCTCTCGGTGTTTTTTCAAAGAAAACATATTTGTGTTCTTTTTGTAATTCATTTTTATTAAATGGAATAGTGAATTCAGGGATTATTGTCCATATGTGTTGTGTTTTTGCGTGGTTATTTATACAGAATTTGTATTGGCATATTAAGCATATAATTTTTGCCTGCGATATGGTTTTAGTGTTTTGTAGAAATGTCGTAGGGGTGGTTTTTGTATGGCAATCGAAATGCTCTTTTTTATCCTCACAGCACGAGTGATGCCATACAATATGAATTGATTGAAATATGATTGAAAAAAAGAAAATCCCAAACAACAATAGTGTAATATATTTTTTAGATTGTATCAATTTTTTGTATGATTTTTACAATTTGCACACGTTCCTTTTATTAAAACTTCTGTTTTAATGTTTGAATAACCGTCAGGCAACTGATATTTTGGTATCGGAACATTGTCCATGCATTTGACGGAATGACAGTTTTTGCAAAAAAAATGTGCATGTTCATTTTTTTGTGTTATGGTATTATCAAGGGCATATTTTACCAATTGATTATCTACAACAATTTTATGAATAATCTTATGTTCATTCAAAGTTTTGAATGAGCGGTAAAAAGTTGTGCGGTCATAATTTCCTGCCAACCGCTCTCTGATTTCATTTTCAGAAAGAGCTTGGTTTGCGTTCATTATGACTTCAATAATTCCTTCACGACAACTTGTTCGTTTCAGATTATGACTATTTAGTATATCAAATATTTTCATACATGCAAATATATTTCAAATGCAACAACGATGCAAATAAATGTATATTTATTTTGAATATCAATGAGAAAAATTTTATACATATTGTTTTATTTAAAAGTGTAAAATAATAATCTTTTTTTATGCGTTATTTATTTTTATAAAATATATGAACAATAAGTTGATAATTATAGTTTTCTGTGTTCTGTCTTCTTTTCTTGCCGGGGGACAAATACATTTTTCTCAGCAACTTGCAGATTCAACTTTTGTTTTGACCTATCAAAAAGTTGTATATGATCCGACATACAGAGTTATTGATTATCCGAATGGTGATGTGCCTGCTGATAAAGGAGTGTGTACCGATGTTGTAATTAGAGCGTATCGAAAACTCGGAATTGATTTACAGAAAGAAATTCATGAGGATATGAAATTTAATTTTAATGTGTATCCAAAGAATTGGGGATTATTGCGTCCTGATTCAAATATTGACCATCGGCGTGTACCAAATCTTATGACATTTTTTGCACGACACGGTACGGTGCTGAAGATTACGGATAATCCGCAAGATTATGTGCCCGGAGATATTGTTTGTTGGGATTTAGGCGGAGGCATTACACATATTGGTATTGTAACACGTAAAAAATCAGCTGACGGTCAGCGGTATCTGATTGTTCATAATATTGGTGCCGGGCAAGTGCTTGAAGATTGTTTGTTTCATTACAGAATTATCGGTCATTATCGCTATCAATAAAAAAACAAGAGCAAAATCCGGATTGATAGCAAAAACTCGGGAGAGCTGACATGATTACACAAAGATTATATGGTGTTGATTATTTAATTTTCTATCTTATAGTATAAAAAAATTACGTATTTTTATAAAAATAATTCGAGAAAGAATAATATTCGTGTATCGAATATCGTCGTAATTAAGATACGTTAAATTTGATATTTTTTTAGTAATTATAAAAAACACATTACACAATGAATACATCGAAAAAAGGAAAATGTCCCGTTACCCATGGTGCAAATACAGATGCGGAATCATCAGTGATGGATTGGTGGCCTAAAGCTCTCAATCTTGATATACTTCATCAGCATGACACTAAAACAACTCCCTTTGCAGACGATTTTAATTATGCAGAGGAGTTTGCGAAGCTTGATTTGGAAGCGATAAAAAGTGATTTAAAAAAATTAATGACTGATAGTCAGGAATGGTGGCCTGCTGACTGGGGGCATTATGGTGGTCTCATGATTCGCATGGCCTGGCATAGTGCCGGAACCTACCGTATGGCTGACGGACGTGGTGGTAGTAATACCGGAAATCAACGTTTTGCTCCGCTTAACAGTTGGCCTGATAATGTAAATTTGGATAAAGCCCGACGATTGTTATGGCCGATAAAGAAAAAATATGGTAATAAAATTTCTTGGGCTGATTTATTTATTCTTGCCGGAAACATGGCGTATGAATCAATGGGATTCAAAACTTTTGGATTTGCCGGTGGTCGTCAAGATATATGGCATCCCGAAAAGGATATTTATTGGGGAGCTGAAAAAGATTGGCTCGGAAAATCTCGGTATGCTGATTCGAAAAATGAAGAAACACTTGAAAATCCTTTGGCTGCGGTTC
>CAZLCY010000196.1:0-4783 GCA_964558075.1 uncultured Bacteroidales bacterium | reverse complement strand
ACTATTTGCAGAGAACGATTTGCGAATTTGTACAATTCATCCACCAAAAAAAACATTTCTAAATTGGCACGTATTCCCAATCGTTTCCTAAGATTTGCTAAATTATAAAAAAAGTTTGAATTAACACCATCAATAAATACCGGAACAACATCACGTTTATATTTTTTGGGATAGCTTACGCAACTTTTCATCCATGGTAAATCTTGCACGTGACCGTTAATTTTCCGAGAAACTATTCCTGCCGGAAACGATAAAATTTGTGCATCGGATTCACATGCTTCATCGACTTTTTTGAAATATTCCCGCGAATTTTTGCCATGTTTATTTATTGGCAAAAAACAATCATCCACACCGGGTATATTCATTAAAATATCATTGACCAAAAATTTAACTGATGGGAACATCTCTGCAACTGTGTCATAAAAAGCTATTCCATCTAAACCGCCAAGAGGGTGATTTGAGGTAAACATAAAACGCCCGTCATCAGGAACATTCTCTTGACCGAATACTTGAATTTTAAAATTTCGGTTCTCTAAAAAAACTCTGAATTTATCACGTGTATTTAAGCCCTCCAACATTGTTAAGTCAGCATTCAAGTCATCTTCGTGAATAATTCTTTTAAAATAAGACAACACAAAACGAGGCAGAATTGAATATAACTGCTCATTTTTTTGTTTAATTATGCTTCCTACATCAATGTATTTTGTCATACATACTTTTTTAATCGGTCAAAAATACAAGTATTCATCAAAATATTAAACCCTTTGCGTGATTTTTTATGCAAAAAAAAAGAATGAACTCCAAAATTAAACAGTTAATCCATATATTTCGACTTGTGTGCATCGAATTGTTTTTCAATCAATTATATAATAGTAGGTATTTCATTCTTTTCCACATAGTTCGCTATAAAAACATGTTAATATTGACACACACCACATCTCAAAAAAAATCAACTTAAAAACCTAACATAAAGCTACTTAAAGAGACTTGCACAAAAAAAGTTATCAACAAAGTGTCAAAAAGTGGAGAATAATGTAAAAAAATGGGGAATTTTGATATATTTTTACATAATTAATTATTCGAAAGAAATGACATTTATAGGAGAACATAGTGCAAAATTAGATTCGAAAGGACGTGTAATACTACCCGCTGCCCTCAAAAGGCAAGCTAGTGTTCCCGAAGAATCCTTGCGTTTTGTTCTTAAAAAGAGTAATTACAAAAAATGTTTGGAGCTACACCCGATTCACGAATGGAATGCTATGATGAATCAGCTCACAAAAAAACTCAATCCAATATTCAATAAGAAGCACAATATTTTTCTAACCCAATTTGCAAAAGGGACAATTGAAATCACACTCGACAGTATGGGAAGGCTCTTGGTAAACAAAAACCTTACGGATTTTGCAGGTTTCTCAAAAGAACTCATATTCTTAGGTGTCGGTTCAATTATTGAAATTTGGAACAAATCGATTTACGACAATAACGACGGCATGTTGGAACAAGATGAATTCGAAAAACTTGCCGGTGAAATTTTTGGTGATAATTTTAATTTATATGAATAAGCAAACATGAATTACCACACCCCGGTCTTATTAACCGAAAGCATAGAAGGGCTTTCTATTTCGCCTCAGGGCACATATATTGATGCGACTTACGGGGGCGGGGGACATTCTCGTGTTATTTTAGATAAATTACAATCGGGGCATTTATTTGCATTCGACCAAGATTTGGAAAGCAAGTCCAACCTTTCTGAGGATTCACGTATCACATTTATTAATCACAATTTCGCATACATTAAAAATTTCATGAGATTTCATGAAATTAATTCTGTTGACGGCATCTTAGCAGATTTAGGCGTATCATCTCACCACTTAGATTCTCCTGACCGCGGATTCGCATTCCGATTTGATGCCGAACTCGACATGCGCATGAATACGAGAAGCGAAAAAACAGCTCGCACAATTGTAAACACATACAGTCTCGACAATCTTACCAAAATTTTTAGAGAATACGGCGAAATAAAAAACGCTTACTCATTAGCTCAACGCATTTGCAAAGAGAGGCATCAAAAAGAAATTCGAACTACCGGAGAATTAAAAGAAATTGGATTGCACTTTTGCAAAGCACATACGCAAAACAAATATTTATCGCAAATGTTTCAAGCTTTGAGACTTGAAGTTAACAATGAAATAGAATACCTCAAACGTTTTTTACGTGCAGGAGCAGACTTACTGAAGCCAAAAGGGCGTTTTGTAATTATAACTTATCATTCATTAGAAGACCGCATTGTAAAAAACTTCTTCAAATCGGGTAATACAGAAGGGGTAATTTCTAAAGATTTTTATGGAAATGTGGAAACGCCATTTTCACTTATTACAAAAAAAATAATTATTCCAAATGCACAGGAAATTGAAACAAACAATCGTGCACGAAGTGCAAAATTGAGAATTGCCGAAAAGAATTAATAAAAATGGAGACAATACCTGAAGACAAAAAAAAGAAAAAGAAAGAAAATATAACAAAAGCCTCGGGACGAAGGTTTGCAAACGTTATAGCAGGTGATGTTATCTCTAATATTAATTTTGAAAAACATATCTTTTTTATCCTTTTTGTCATCTTTCTCATCATCGTTTATATAGGAAACGGCTATCAAGCATACACCATTTCTAATGAAAACCATACTCTCAGAAAAGAAATAAAAGAACTCAGAGCAAATTACGTATCAAGTCAGGCACGACTGATTGAGAAAATGAAATTTACTTCGGTACAAGAAGAAATAGAAAAACAAAATCTTGAATTAAAAGAATTATCAAAACCTCCTTATACTATATCTACAGATGGATATTAAACAAGACATAGTATTACGTGTAAGTATAATTTATATACTGGTATTCCTTTTTGGTATTGGGGTAGCAGCAAAAATTGTGCATATACAATTTTTTGATGAAAATATAGAAAAGCACACAAAAAACAACAAAAAAACTGCTCTACAAAAACCTCTTCGCGGCGATATTTTTTCGCAGGACGACAAACTTCTCGCCTGTTCTGTTCCGGAATATGTGGTTTATTTCGATTATAGAATACCGGCATTTGCAAAAAGCGACACATTATTTAAAAATCACGTAGACGGATTAGCTGCCGGATTAGCAAAAATATTTGCACACGAGGGAAAATCAACACAACAATATCTGAAAGAACTGCACTCAACGGCTCAAAAGAAAACATTTTTACGTTTACATCGAAAACCAATAGATTACACAACACTTCAAAAAATTAAAGAATTACCAATTCTTAAATATGGTCCTTACAAAGGCGGCATTATTATCGACACATACAATAGTCGTGTATACCCGTACGGCAATTTAGCACGTCGCACTATCGGATTAATACGTAAAGGCACTTTTCATGGCACAACAGGTCTCGAGCTATATTACAACTCTAAACTCTCGGGCAGCGAAAAACCGGTTGATATTTCAAAGCAATCGTTCTCGGGAGAGGTATTGAAAGGATACGACATTTTTACCACGATTCACAGTGAAATACAATCCTTAACAACCGAAGAACTACACAATGCTCTTATAAAATATAAAGCAAAATGGGGGTGTGCAATAGTAATGGAAGTTGAAACCGGAGAAGTATTAGCTATTTCAAATTTAACCCGAAGTATTATTCACTCCGATACAACATACAAAGAACGTGTGAACTATGCAGTTGATTTCCGTAGCGACCCCGGTTCAACCATTAAGCTCCCTACTCTTTTGGCGGCTTTAGAAGACGGATTGGTTGATTTGGACGACAGCATACAAACCGGTAACGGAAAAACTCGTTTTTACGGACTTGATGTTGTTGATTGGAATTTTTATACAACAAGTGGCTTTGGAAAAATCTCGGTAAAAGATGTTTTTGCACAATCGTCGAACGTGGGAATGGCAAAAATAATTCATGCTCATTATTTACACCCGAATAAAGAATGGGATTTTGTGGCACGACTTCAAACTATGGGGTTAAATAAAATATCGGGTATCGATTTAAGTAAAGAACGCAAGCCCTTAGTCAAAGACCCCAGCATGACCACAGACAGCGATAAATTAAAATGGTACAAAACCACACCGATATCTATGGCTTACGGATACGAAATTGAATTAACCCCCATGCAAATGCTAACATTTTATAATGCCATAGCAAACAAAGGCATTATGGTTGAACCTCATTTATTGAAATATATAAAAAACGGACCACATATAATTCATACCAAAAATACAAAAATCACAAACAATAGTGTTGTGAGTTCTTCAACACTTAAAAAAGCTCACATTCTTCTAAAAGAGGTTATTACAACAGGAACTGCTAAATCAATTCAAAATGACTATTATTCAATAGCAGGAAAGACCGGAACAGCACAAACAATAATTAACGGGAGATATAATGACAAAATACTCCGCGGATCCTTCTGCGGATATTTTCCGGCCGACAACCCGAAATACTCGTGCATAATTGTTATGCAATCTGAATTACCCTACGATCCATACAAAGTTTCGGGTAGTACAGCAGCTAAGGTTTTTAGAAAAATTTCTGACCGTATTTATTTCTCTGACCACGAATTACGAAACCAATTGGTGGCGGACACAGGGAATGTACTTAAAATTCCATATATAAGTAAAGGATATACACCAAATTTGGTAAAAGCTTTTTCTTTACTCAATCTGCCAACTTCAAAACCACCGCTCAGTAACTGGCTGAATCCATATATTAGTCGTGATAGTATTGTTTCTCAAGCTCTTAT
>CAZLCY010000195.1:0-4830 GCA_964558075.1 uncultured Bacteroidales bacterium | reverse complement strand
TATAAACATATCTTATACAATTAATTAATTAACTATTTATTTATTTTTAAAATTTGAAAACAATGAAAAAAGTACAATTACATGTAGCTATTGCAGCTATCAGTTTAGTTTTAGGCATGATGTTTACATCGTGTAAAGAAGACGATCCGGACACTCCGGAAAACAACACAGACACAATTCTCACAGGAGAAATCACTGAGGATTTAACGCTTACCAGTGACCAAACATGGTATTTGCGTGGAGATGTACACGTGGTAGCACCAGCGACCTTAACAATTGAAGAAGGTACCGAAATTATTGCTCAATCGGACGTTGTTACCTATTTGTTGATTGAACAAGGTGCGAAAATTGATGCTGTCGGAACAGCTACAAAACCTATTGTTTTTACTGCTGACGTTAAAGAAAGCGGTGCATGGGGATCTATTCACATTTGTGGGAAAGCTCCTATTAACGTGCAAGGTGGTGCCGGCTCATCGGAAATTGGTGATGCAGCTTATGGCGGAAGTGCAGCTAACGACAATTCAGGAAAAATGAAATATTGTATTCTTGAATACACCGGAACTAGTTTAGACGAAGAGCATGAATCTAACGGCTTATCGCTTTACGGTGTGGGTAACGGCACAACACTTGAGTATATTCAAATATACAAAGGTGACGACGACGGAATTGAGTTTTTTGGCGGTACGGTAAACATTAAATATGCAATGGTATATGGTGCAAAAGACGACTGTTTCGACTGGACACAAGGTTGGACTGGAAAAGGTCAATATTTATTGGCAAAACAAATACCTGGCATAGGAGACCGCGGTTTTGAAGGTGATAACAATTCAAAAGACAACGCAGCAAGTCCGTTTGCAAATCCGACTTTGGCAAATATAACCTTAGTTGGCGGTTACGAAAATGGCGAAGAGGCAGGAAAATACGGAATGAAACTTCGTGAGGGAACAAAAGGTAAAATTTACAACGCAGTTGTTACCGGTTTCGACAAACGTTCTATTCACGTTGAGCACAACCAAACCCTTACAAATGTAAACAATGGCCACTTAGTTGTTGACTATGCAGTTCTTAACTCAGACGTTTCCGATGCTGTTATTAAGTATTCCGTTTCTAAAGTAATGGATGGCGACACAGAAATTGATGACCCGGACGGACCGACTGTTGAAGAAAACAGCAAATTCGAAACATCAAGCAATGTTACAATCGAAGTTGTTGCAAAATCAACATCTGCAACATTTACCGGCGGTAAAGATGTAAGCTCAGACGATTCATGGTTCGAATCAGACAGCAAAATCGGTTCCGGAGATTCATGGTTAGACGGATGGGCTCGCACAGATTTTTAATATCAAAGTTTTAGTTATACAAATTAGAGTTGTTTTATTTTTATTGAAAGGCGGGAAGTTCCCGCCTTTTTTTATGGAATAAATTTTTGTGGCATATATTTATCATTGGTAATACGAGACTGTGCCACACTGATTTCGAAATGCTATTGCTCCCGAAACACAAAAAATGTCTTCTTTATTGTAAAGCAAATTATGAAGAAATGTCATTTTTCACTACTTTTGATAAAAAAAAGATATGGCACTCATTAAATCAGTGAGAGGATTTACTCCTCAGATAGGCGAAAATTGTTTTTTTGCAGAAAATGCAACAATTATTGGAGACGTACAAATTGGTAACGATTGCAGTGTGTGGTTTAATGCGGTAATTCGCGGCGACGTTAATTCAATTTATATTGGCAACAAAGTAAATATTCAGGATGGTGCCGTTCTTCACACATTATATCAAAAAACAAAAATACGTATTGGCAATAATGTTTCAATAGGACATAATGTAACGATTCATGGAGCTATTATACACGATTATGTATTGGTTGGCATGGGAGCAACTATTTTGGATGATGCGGTAATTAACGAAAATACAATTATTGCGGCTAATTCTCTAGTGCGAAGTGGTGAAATTCTCGAACCAAACAGTATTTATGCGGGAGTTCCTGCAAAAAAAGTAAAAGATATTGATCCCGATCAAACCCGTGAAATGATTGTCGGTATTTCAGAGAATTATTTAATGTATTCGGGTTGGTATAAGTAAAAAATAATACATTCCTGATTATCGGTAAAAATTATATAAAAACTGAATCAAACACTTTCTCTAAGTACAGTTACAGTTTTGCAACTTAGTGTATAAATAGATTTACAATAAAATCTTTTGAGAAATTATGGGTTCTCCAAGAAATTTACTGCCAATAACATTAAAATGATCACAACTGTCGGTTGTGTAAAAAACACGTTTTTTCTCTTGCAACAAAGATTGCTCAATATCCTGATGTCGATTTAAATATCGGCATAAACTTTCAGCAACAATATGTCCTTGATTAATCACACGCACACCTGCCGGAACAAATTCTTGTATTTTAGACAAAAGCAGGGGATAATGAGTACAACCTAAAAGCACACTATCAATTGAACTGTTTTGAGAAAATAATGCTGTTATTTCTTTTTTAACAAAAAAATCAGCTCCCTCCGATTCTGCTTCACCATTTTCCACGAGCGGAACCCACATAGGACAGGTCTGAGATGTAACTGAAATATCGGGAAAGAATTTTCTAATCTCTATTTCATACGACCGAGAATTTACTGTTCCTTTTGTGGCAAAAATACCAAGATTCTTGTTGTGAGTAATAGTGTCTGCCTGCTCTGTACAGGGACGAATAACACCGAGTACCCGTTTTTCGGGTGCAAGTAAAGGCAAATCGTGTTGTTGAATACTTCGTAATGCTTTTGCAGAAGCAGTATTACAGGCAATAATAATGAGACTGCAATTAAGATCTAATAATTTGCGTACCGCTTCGAGAGTATACTTATACACAGTTTCGAAAGAACGAGTACCATAGGGAGCACGAGCATTATCGCCGAGATATACATAATTATACTGCGGAGCAACAGACAGAATTTCTTTAAGAATAGTTAAACCGCCATATCCGGAATCGAAAATTCCTATATTATATGTTGATTGTGGTAACATACTAAAAAAAAAAAAATGCCTCAAAAAGAGGCATTTAAATTTATTCGACTATACCAAGATGTTTTTTCACCAAAGATAAAATATCATCACTTTTTCCGGAGAAATATAACACCTGACTACCTTTACTCACATCAAACACATACATGTACCCCTTTTCTTCGGCAACAGCATTTATAGCTTGTTGTGCTTTTTCAATAACCGGATTTAATAAAGCCTCTCTTCGCTTCATTAATTTTTCTTCCGCACTTGTTTGATATTGTTGAATACGTTGTTGTTGAGACATCAACTCTTCTTCTAACATTTGTCGTCCCATATCACTTAAAGTATCATAACTTTCTTGAGCATTCATATATTTTTGATTCAACTCAACGCTCATTTCTTCTATCATATCCTGAGCTTCTTTATACTCTTTTTGCAAAGCATTCAAAGCTTGTTGTTTCTCAGGCATTGCTTCTACTAATTTCTCAAAATCTATATGAGCAAATTTTTGGTTTTGAGCATAACTCACTCCCGAAATAAAGAAAAAGGCAATAATAAGTTTAATAATGTTCTTCATAATTCTGTGTATTAACGATTAGTTTATAAAATATTTTTTTACAAAAATAACTATTATTTTATATATCCCAATTTTTTTAAGATTTCATCACTCATATCATATTTATTATCTGAGTAAATAATAGTCATTGTGCTTGAGGCTGCGTCAAAAATAAATGCGTAATTCCCATCTTTGGCAAAAGCTTCAATTGCAGTAAAAACCTCTTCTTGAATCGGTTGAATCAGTTCTTTCTCTTTTTCAATTCGGTCACCTTCAGGACCGAAACGTCTTCTTTGCAATTCTTTTACCTCTTTTTCTTTTTCAATAATTTGTTGTTCACGTTTTGCTCTCATATCGTTAGAAAGCAAAACTTTATCGACTTGATATTGTTTATACATTTCATCCAACAAATCAATTTGTTTTTGAATTTCAAGTTGCCATTCTTTTGTTAATTTATCGAGCTGATCCTGAGCTTCTTTGTACGCCGGAATTTTATTCAACATATATTCCGTATCGACATACGCTGATCGTTGAGCAAAAGCAGCAACCGAAAAAAACAAAACACTAAGTAATACAATAAACTTTTTCATAATTTTTACATTTTACGTTTAACCTACAATTGTTGTCCAAGGACAAAACTTGGCTGCCATCCTCCAATGGGAGCATTCGGGTTAGAATCTGATTGGTCGAATCCATACCCGAAGTCAAATCCTAATAAGCCCATCATTGGTATAAAAACACGAATACCAAAACCGGCACTTCGTTTTATATTGAATGGGTTATAATTTTCAAATTCTGTCCACGCATTTCCACCCTCAGCAAATACTAAGCCATAAATAGTAGCTTCCGGTTTTAATGTAAGAGGATATCGCAATTCAAGTGAAAATTTATTATATATATTTCCGCCCTCATCCGGAGTTAAGGCACTTGTTGAATACCCGCGAAGTGTTACAACATCCACACCATATTGCACAATATTTGATAAACCGTCACCCCCTACATCAAAACTTTCGAAAGGAGATCGGAAATCTCTGTCATAATATGCGAGAAATCCCATATTTATCTTTGTTTCTAACACTAATTTTTCAGCTAACTCGGTATACATTTTTGATTTAAATGTCCACTTATGATATTCAATCCACTTATATTTATCGTGCACCGATAAATTCTCTGAATTATCATCTCTAAAGTATGAATGTGGTGGTGTCAACTCAACTCGCACCGAAAACATAGAACCTCTTCGGGGGTATAATGGTTGATTAATAGAATTTCGT
>CAZLCY010000194.1:0-4865 GCA_964558075.1 uncultured Bacteroidales bacterium | reverse complement strand
ATAAAAAGGATTTAAAAATATTTGTTTCCTGTGTGAATAAAGACAAAGGTGCTCTTGCACGCAAAGTGTGTGAGGTTGCGTGTATCGGCTGTGGAAAGTGTGTTAAAGCTTGTCCGCATGATGCAATTACCTTAGTTGATAATTTGGCATATATTGATGACGAAAAATGTAAATTGTGTCGTAAATGTGTTGTGGTGTGTCCGACTCATGCTATTCATGAAACAAATTTTCCACCACGAAAAATTAAAGAAGAACCGGAGGTAAAACCTCAAGTTGCTGAGAAATAAATAAAATATTATGATCTATACATTTCCAAAGGGAGGTATTCATCCTCCGGATACAAAGCTGGCAGCTGCTGAGTCTATTTCTCGTCTCGCTGTTCCCGATATAGTTTATGTGCCTGTTTCACAACATCTTGGTGTCCCGGCAAAACCTATTGTAGCACGGGGTGATGTAGTTAAAGTTGGTACTAAAATTGCCGAAGCGTCAGGGTTTGTTTCAGCCTTTATTCATGCTCCTGTTTCGGGAACGGTGCAGAAAATTGATAAAATGATGTGTGCTTCTGGGTTTTATCAAGATGTAATTGTTATTAAAACGGATGGTGATGATTGGGAAGAATCTATCGACAGGACTCGTGAATTGTTGCCTGATATATCTTTGTCTGCCGAGGAAATTCGCTCAAAGGTACTTGAAAATGGTATTGTAGGAATGGGTGGTGCAACGTTTCCGTCTCATGTAAAATTTATGATTCCCGATGGTAAAAAAGCAGAGGAACTTATTATTAATGGAGTCGAATGTGAACCCTATCTTTCATCAGATCATCGGTTGATGATCGAAAAAGCTGAAGAGATTTTTGTGGGGATAGAGATTATAAAAAAAGCTATTGGTGTATCTGTTGCGTATGTTGGTATTGAGAAAAACAAACCGGATGTGATAGAGTTATTTTCAACTCTTGCCAAAAAATATACAAGTATCACGATAATTCCTTTAGAGGTAAAATATCCGCAAGGAGGAGAGAAGCAATTGATAAAAGCGGTAACCGGAAAAGAAGTTCCTGCCGGTGGATTACCTATTGAAGCCGGTTCGATTGTGCATAATGTGGGAACTGTGTTTGCTGTGTATGAGGCAGTGCAGAAAAATAAACCATTGATTGAGCGAGTGGTTACGGTAACAGGAAAGGAAGTATCTCGCCAATCTAACTTTTTAGTACGAATTGGTATGCCGATACAACAACTTATTGATGCGGCAGGCGGTGTTCCCGAAAATACAGGTAAAGTTATAGCCGGCGGACCAATGATGGGGAAAACAATTACATCGCTCAATGCACCCGTAACCAAAGGAACATCGGGGATTCTTTTGATGCCGACCGCAGAATCAAAACGAGAAGAGATGAAGAATTGTATTCGATGCGGAAAATGTGTGTCGGTTTGCTGTGCCGGTGTAGAGCCATATTTGCTTATGAATCTTGCAGAACGCGATATGGTTGATGAATTACAGGATAATTCGGTAATGCAGTGTGTCGAGTGTGGTTCGTGCTCGTTTTCGTGTCCGGCTCATCGTCCTCTGCTTGATTATATTCGCTTAGGAAAAAATATTGTACGTGAACATATTCAGAAAAAGAAATAAAATAAACATATGAATACTTCGGTTAAAAAAATATTTTCAGTTGCACCATCACCTCATATTCATAGTGGGGATTCAATACCGTCTATTATGTACGGGGTGCTGATTGCTTTAATTCCGGCTTTTGCTATGTCTCTGTATGTATTTGGTTTGGGTGCATTGGTGATAACAGCAACTGCGGTTGTGAGTTGTATGTTGTTTGAGTGGTTGATTCAACGATTTTTAATACAAGGAAAAGTAAGTGTTTTTGACGGATCAGCTGCTATTACCGGTGTGTTGTTGGCATTTAATGTTCCGAGCTCATTACCATTGTGGATGATAGTTATCGGTAGTTTTGTGGCTATTGGTATCGGAAAAATGTCTTTTGGCGGATTGGGGCAAAATCCTTTTAATCCGGCCTTAGTTGGTCGTGTGTTTTTATTAATGTCATTTCCGGTACAGATGACGCAATGGCCAAAACCGCTGAGTGGTGATTTTTTTGCTGACGCCGTTACCGGAGCAACGCCATTAGCTTTTGTGAAAGAGGGCTTGTCACAAGGAGAGTCTATTTCGGATATATTACCGCAATTGCCTCAAATGTTTCAAATTTTTTCCGGAGGTATTGGTGGTAGTTTGGGGGAAGTCTCAGCACTTGCAATTATTATTGGTGGTATTTATATGCTGTATAAAAAAATAATTTCCTGGCATATTCCGGTATCAATTTTACTTACAATGTTTGTGTTTGCCGGCATTCTCCATCTGGTAAATTCGGAAGTATATATACATCCTTTATTTCATATTTTTGCCGGTGGAGCCTTGTTGGGTGCTGTTTTTATGGCTACAGATATGGCTACATCTCCCATGTCGCCCGCAGGAATGCTTATTTATGGTGTGGGTATTGGTGTAATCACTATTGCAATTCGTGTGTTCGGATCGTATCCCGAAGGTATTTCTTTTGCTATTTTAATAATGAATGCAGCAGTACCAATTATTAATAAAAATGTTCGTCCCCGTATTTTCGGAGCTAAAAAATAAGAATTATGGCACAACAAAAAGAATCGAGTTTATTTAATATGGTGGCAACGCTGGTGGTTATTACTCTTATTTCGGGCTTTGCTTTAGCTTATGTTAATAAATTAACACAAGAACCAATTCATCAAGCTCAGCTTGCGAAGAAAAAAGAGGCTTTAGTTGAGGTTCTTCCTGAATTTGACAATAATCCGATTGATACTCGATATGCGGTCTTTGTTGAAGCTCTTGGCGATAGTGTGGAGGTGTATAAGGCATATCAGAGTGGTGAATTAGTCGGAACAGCGGTTAATGCGTTTTCTCCTAACGGATATTCGGGTGATGTGCGTCTTATGGTTGGTTTTTTGCCCGATGGAACGGTGTATGCCGTTTCGGTACTACAACAGACAGAGACACCCGGTTTAGGAACCAAAATGACCGAAGCAGAATTTAAAGAGCAGTTTACGAATAAAAACCCCAAAAATTTTAAGATGCAGGTGGTTAAGGATGGTGGGCAGATTGATGCTATTACTGCCGCTACAATATCGAGTCGTGCATTTTGTGATGCTTTGCAAACGGCATATGCCGTGTGTATGGATTCGTGTAATGCAAACACAGGGGCAACAAGTACAGATCAAAAAGATAATAAAAATCAATAATAATACGTATGAATCAATTACAGAATTTTACCAAAGGATTTTTAAAGGAGAACCCGGTATTTGTACTCCTATTGGGAATGTGTCCTGTTTTGGGTGTTACCTCATCCGCAATTAACGGGCTTGGTATGGGTTTGGCAACTACATTTGTTCTTGTTATGTCAAACACTGTGGTTTCTTTAGTAAAAAAACAAATTCCTTCGAAAGTACGCATACCTTCGTTTATCGTTATTATTGCTTCGTTTGTAACTATTGTAGAAATGGTTATGGAAGGTTTTTTGCCCGAATTGTATAATCAATTGGGATTATTTATTCCTCTTATAGTGGTGAATTGCTTAATACTCGGTCGTGCCGAAGCTTTTGCCTCAAAAAACAATTTTGTGTCTTCGGTTATTGACGGATTAGGAATGGGATTAGGATTTACTTTTGCTCTCACATTACTCGGAGCTGTTCGCGAAATGCTTGGTTCGGGTACTATTTTTAATGTGTCTTTTGTACCCGACGATGCTCATACATTTTTATTGTTTGTAATGCCTCCGGGTGCATTTATTGCTCTTGGATTTTTAATAGCTTTTATCAATAGATTAAAACATAAACGTGCATAAATTCTAAAGTTATGGATTATATTTTTATAGTTATATCAGCAATATTAGTTAACAATATTGTATTAGCACAATTTCTCGGAATTTGTCCGTTTCTCGGTGTTTCCAATAAAGTGTCTACTGCCGTGGGGATGACAGGAGCGGTACTGTTTGTTATGGTTATTGCTACTATGATAACTTATTTACTGCATCAATATGTGTTGGTTCCCTATAATTTACTTTTTATGCGTACCATTATGTTTATTTTGGTAATTGCATCATTAGTTCAAATGGTAGAAATTATACTTAAAAAAGTGTCGCCACCATTATACGAAGCCTTGGGAGTGTTTCTCCCGCTTATTACTACCAACTGTGCTGTGCTTGGTGTTGCTATGCTTGCTGTTGGTATGGAAGGTGCGAGTTTGCTTAAGGCGGTAACATTTGCCATATCTCATGCAATTGGATTTGGATTGGCACTTGTGCTTTTTTCCGGTTTGCGTGAGCATCTCAACTTGATGAGTGTGCCTCTTGGTATGAAAGGGGTACCCATAGCATTGGTAACAGCCGGCTTGCTTTCTATGGCATTTATGGGATTTGCCGGTATGGTGTAAAAAAACATGGTTTATTTTCGTGCAATACTACGAATAGTCTGAATGTGCTGTGATGTTTGTTGTAGTATTTGTTACAGAACGAACGTAGTTTTGTTTCTACAAATTTTTACTATGCTGCATAGAATTGCGTTGTGAACTGTGCATTATAGAACAAACTACCCCCTCTCCTTAACATGATGTGTAATTTTTTCATAATTCTGTGGGGCGAACCATGTGTATGCAAGGTTTCGTTTTAACCACGAAATTTGTCGTTTTGCATAGTGGCGGGAATGTTGTTTGATTTTTTCTATTGCAAAATCTTTTGAGTATTCTTTTTCAAAATAGGAAAATAATTCTTTGTATCCTACGGTTTTGAGTGCCGTGTGTTCTTTGTATGGAAATACAGAGCGTGCTTCTTTTTCGAGACC
>CAZLCY010000193.1:0-4865 GCA_964558075.1 uncultured Bacteroidales bacterium | reverse complement strand
TAATTCAGCCATAACATCTCGCACATAAGGTTCAAGGTTTCTTCCCAAAAGTGTTGCTATTTTTTGTGACGATTTCGTTGCATGAATATTTAATTCTGATATTGTTGAATTAAGCAATATATCAAATTCTCTTCTATCTGGTTCTGAATTAACTGAAACAATCATTGTTACTTCATAAAATATAAATCCCACACGTTTTCTATTCTCTGAGCTAAATTATAAGCTAAAAGTGGAGGCACTGCATTACCTATAATTTTATATGCCTGCGATGGACTCACAAGAAACAAACCTCTTCTACCAGATCTATTTTCAATCACAAAATCATAATCAATTGGAAATGTTTGAATAAGAGCACATTCACGCACAGTCAATCTTCTTTCTTTTAACCCTAGTTTTAATTCATCCTCAATTTGACCTCCATTTTCTTTTGAAAGACGTCTAAATTCGATATTTCCATGATGTTCAGAACGGATTGTTGGAGAAATACTTGAAAGTTTTATTTCTGTTTGACCTTGGCAATGTTTACCCATAAATTTTGCTTTAGAATAAAACTTTTGAGATAAATCATCGGTATTTTCAGGTTCGTCCAAATGACTAAAAACTTCTTTTAATTGAACAAAAGGTTTTAAATCTTGCCCCTTAGTTGTAAACGCATGTGTTGGTTTAGGATAAGGATTATATCTGTCGGAAATTGATTCTTTGGTCAATTCTGCTAAAGCTGAAACATTAATTTCAGATTTTTTAATACCAATAAAAATAACTCTTTCTCTTGATTGAGGAACACCAAAATCTGCCGAATGCAAAACCTGTGGGTTCAAAACAATATAGCCATTACCATTTGCAGAAGAAAAATCATGTTGAATTATTTCCTTAACATTTTCAAGATTCACTAATCCTTTTACATTCTCTGCTATAAAAATTTTAGGTTGTGTTATTTCTATAACGTCTTTCATCCACATATATAGATGGCCGCGTGTTTCTACAGATGCTTTTTTGTTATTTATAAGTTCACCTTTATGATTTTTATAAGAATTGAATCCATTCCTTTTTCCGGCAATACTAAAATCTTGACAAGGAAAACCTCCAGTAACAACATCAACATCATCAGGAAAAACATTGACTCCTTTACGATACATTTTAACAAGATCAACAATACTTTCATTATTAAAATCCTCAGCATTATGACCTCTTTTCGAAAAGTAATTAACCCATGCATTTCGAGCATCTCTCAAAATATCATTAGCAAAAACAGTTTTAAATTTTGTTTTTTTAAGTTGCACAAAACCATTAATCAATTTTTTTTCAATAAAATCGGGGGTTAACTGTTCATTAATTGATGATTGTAAAACAGAGAATCCACCTTCAAAGCCCAAATCCATTCCACCACAACCTGAAAATAGGGAAAGAACATTTAATGTGTCTTTCTTTTTATCTTTTTTACATTTGAGAGTTGTTTTTGGATAAAATAACATATCCAACTGTGGTTCTTCAACTACGCTCATTTTAGTTTCATCTGTTTCTATACGCATAGTTTTTCTGATACAAAATTAAACTTTATATAATTCACTTTTTGTTCTGCTATTTTCAATACTTTTACTCGCATATTTTTCTTTTGGCATTTTTAACCTTCAAGTGATTTTTTTTCTTGACGGTTTTTTCTCAAAACTAAATTATCAATTCAATTTATACAAGTAGTTAAATAATTATTTATTAACAGGTATTGTACACCTATTTATTTTATCTCTTTATATTATATTGATAACACAAAACTACTCAAAAAAATCAGACACAGCATGTTCACAATCGCCAAAAAATTGTTTTGGGGACAAGCCGGTCATTGTTTTGTATTCATTAATAAAATGTGATTGATCATAATATCCGTGTTTATATGCCACTTCAGTCAATGAAATATACGGATTTTGCGATTTGGTATAAATTGAAGCTTGTAAACGAATTGTTTTTAAATACTGCTTAGGCGAAATACCGATGTATTCCCGAAAAGTTCGTTCAAATTGTTTTCGACTTAAACAAGCTTCTGATGCCAATGTGTTAATATCAATTTGTCCCTGAGTTGCACGAATGCATTCAACAATATGCGAAATACGAGAAAATTCATACATTTTCGTTTGATAATGTATCCTACGCAAAAAATAATCTTCAACTGTCTGCACATTCTTATCAAATGAGTGTTCTGACGATAATTGTATGGAAAGTTCTGCATACATTTTTTTATCTAAACACTGCAATGGTAAACTTGCATTATATAATTCATCAATAGGTAATGAAATGAAACGGCGAAGCCCTTCGGGTTTAAAAAGAATTGAAAAAATTGAAATTGAATCTGAAATAAGAATATCATAAAAATCATTGTGTTGTCCGCTAACTAAAATATTATCTTCAAACACACGGTTTTTCGTATGTGGCTTTGGACGGGCACTTAAATAAAATGTAAGTTCGGGCAAGCCACTTGGTATTATTCGTTGCGTATAAGAATTTCCCGGTTGTACGGAATGATTTAATGCCCAATATTGTTTTATATACGGAGACAAAGCCGGTGATGGTTGAGAAACACAAAAACTCATATCTGTAAATATACATAAGGTGTTCAAAAAATTGAACACCTTATAAAAAAATTATTCGTACAATCCTATTTTATTCCCTTCTGAATCTAATACTAAGGCAAAAAAACCTTTTCCTTCAACTTCAATTTTCGTTTTTGGAAGAATTACCTTTCCCTCATTTTCTATAATCCGAGTGCATGTTTCATCAATTGTATCGACAACTCGAAAGCTTACACGGGCTCCCTGCTCTGATGGTTCAAACCCTTCTTTATAAAAAAGAGCTCCTTCCCCGGTTGGAAAAACCGCCATTTTTTCTGAACCAAAATCTAAGGCTTCCATACTCATATGAAACACCGTGTTGTAAAATTGTACTGCTCGTGTCAAATCTACGGTCGGGATTTCCACCCATTCAATTAATTTTTTCATTTGTTTGTAATTTTTTAAAAGTAACACATTATAATTTCAGTACAAAAATACATGTGTCAATATCTAAAAAATTGGAAAATTGAGACATTCAACACTATTTTCACGGTGAATATCTAATTACACAAAACAGTTTATGAGAACCGATAGCTTCTTGAATTTCCGGATGAAATGCCTGAAATACTGCATAATCAGTATTTGTTTCTTCTAATTTTTGAAGTATTTTGTCCACATCAATATATTGTGCAAATCGCTCAGTCGTCCACGTAGAATCAAAACTAATAACATCTATCCACCATAAATCATCATGATAATTATGTAAAGACCAAATATGTTGTACAGGTTTTTGAAACATGGAAAAACCAACACTGTCTACCCCTACCAACTGAAACATTTCGGCACACCACAAAATTGAATCAACCGTCACAAGAGATATTGTATCAAAATCAATATACTCAACCTGTGCATATGCCAATTTAAACGTGTTTGTATCAGGAACAAATATTTCAGATTTTTTTTCACTCATTGGCTCATAATAGCTGTATTTTGTAGAATCTTTAAGCGATAAAATATGATATTCCGGAGCTATTGCTTTAAAAAAACTTGAATCACCATAGGTATATGTATCGAAATTTCTGTTGTCATACACGTCAGGAACAGAATATTTATCCGGATCAAGATACGTGTATTCCGAATGAATATACGTTGTGTCAACACACAAAATCCTCAATCCACCTGTTGTATCAACTGAATATGGGAGAGCATCCCAGTCAATATCGTGCGGAGTAACTTGTGGCGGATAATTTTCATATAAATCATAATTGTTATACAGTAAATTTCCTGAAATGAAACTAAATGTTTCACCGGCGTTCTCACACATGTGCTCAATATATCCGGTATATTTCTGTCCGGTAACACTATAGCATGTTACTTTATATACACATCTGCTACAATAATAACTTGCGGAAACAGAAAGGTAAAAACAAATACAGAGAAAAAAAGAGGATAGAAATTTCATATGGTAATTATATATCAAATCATTAATTTACAAATATACATTTTTTTTCATAAAAAAACCGAGAGTACTATTTTTCACAAACCTCATACTGAATATCCGTAATACTAAGCTCCAACCACGTCCAGTCACCTTCGGGTAATTTCCAGGTAGCTTTCATATGAGAAGGAACACGTACTCCTTCGAAGGAGGTATATTCATCTACCGTTAATACCCACAAATACCGCTGAGCATCTGCTTCATTTCCTTTATATCGCAAAGCTTCGAACCGGACAAAATCACCCTGCGTATTAAAATAAAAAGTACCGCTGCCTTCTGTCCCCATAAACGACATGTGTGCTTTTGCAGAATATTCATCAATTTTTTCCCATTCAATATACGAACTCAGAGCAAGTGTAGGCATCCACACCATTTCGCCGAGAAAACGCTGCAAACTTCCCTCATCAATTTTTTCGCCAGATTCGTTTACAACAGTAAAGAGAGAATTAATTTTCATACGCATTTCTCCTTTTCCGTGCTCAAATTTATCCCTTCCGAAAACATGTATCAGCGGATTCATTTTCATGTTTACCGTCCATATAAATGCAGGCGTTTCAATAGTTGAAAATTGTTCTGCACGGGCAGTTCGCCACACCGTATCTTCGGGTTTCATTCGCATACGTGCTTCCTGTTTAATCTGCGCAGCAACAATAAATCCTTTATTGAATACTCCGCAAGCCTGCAACCATTTCCGCACCGGAACCGGAAGTTGCTCAACACGCTTTTCTGGATTATGCAAAAACGAATCGCAAGACACGGTTGCACGTATCGCCTCCGTTTCTTTATGCACGGCACGTTTTGTCCGGCAGAAACCAAGCAAATATAAA
>CAZLCY010000192.1:0-4883 GCA_964558075.1 uncultured Bacteroidales bacterium | reverse complement strand
ATTTGTAAGTGTTTGTGATGGAGCTACAACAATACTTTCTCCGGTATGAATACCAAGCGGATCGAAATTTTCCATATTACATACAGTAATACAGTTATCATAAGCGTCACGAACAACTTCATATTCAACTTCTTTCCATCCTTTTAATGATTCTTCAATTAAACATTGTGGGGAAAAAGAAAATGCATTTGCAGCTAATTTTCGTAATTCTTCTTCATTATCACAAAAACCACTACCCTGTCCGCCTAATGTATATGCGGCACGAACAATTACCGGATAACCGATATTTTTTGCTGCTTGAACAGCTTCATCTATAGAGTTTGTTGCTTGACTACGAGCCGATTTAACATCTATTTCGCGAAGTTTATTAACAAATAAATCACGATCCTCGGTGTCCATAATTGATTGAACAGGTGTTCCTAAGACCTCAAGCTTATATTTTTCAAGCACGCCCGATTTAAACAATTCTACACCACAATTCAGTGCAGTTTGTCCTCCAAAAGCAAGTAATATTCCTTCGGGTTTTTCTTTTGCAATTACTTTTTCAACGAAATAAGGAGTAACAGGTAAAAAATAAATGGTATCGGCAATGCCTTCAGAAGTCTGAACTGTTGCAATATTCGGATTTATTAATACTGTTTCTATTCCTTCTTCTTTTAATGCTTTAAGAGCTTGCGAACCGGAATAATCAAATTCTCCTGCCTCGCCAATCTTTAAAGCTCCCGAACCTAAGATAAGTGCTTTTTTAATATATTTTTTCATCTATTGAATTCTTTAATTAGTTTGCAGTTTTTTTTATGAATGCTGTGTGTGTTTGTACTCATCAACAAGCTGTAAAAAATCATCAAATAAATATTCTGTATCTGTTGGTCCTCCCGTGGCTTCGGGGTGAAACTGACATGAGAATATTGCACGTGTTTTGTGTTTTATTCCTTCGCACGTTCCATCATTGTTATTAATAAATAATGGTTCCCAATCACCCGATACTTTTTTTATATCGACTGCATAACCATGATTTTGAGAAGTTATAAAGCAACGGTGAGTTCCTATCTCTTGTGCCGGTTGGTTATGACTTCTGTGTCCGTATTTCAATTTAAAGGTATCGGCACCACTTGCCAATCCGAGTAATAAATTACCCATACAAATACCAAAAACCGGTGTATCTTTGGTATCTAATGCTTTTTTGATAGTATCGATTGTTTTTTGCAAATTTTTGGGATCACCGGGACCGTTCGATATAAACAAACCGTCATAATCAAGTTCGGTAAAATCATAATCCCATGGTACACGTATTACCTGAACATTATCTCGTTTTAAAAAACAACGAATAATATTATTTTTCACACCACAGTCAACCAATACGATTTTTCGGTCTCCGGTTCCGTAGCGTACTACTTCTTTCACACTTACCTGTTCCACTACATTTTCAACTGCAGGGTCGAAAAAAGGAATATCTTCATCATTAATAATTATTTTTCCCAACATGGTTCCGCTTTCACGTAATTTTTTGGTAAGAGCACGAGTGTCAATTCCAAAAATTCCGGGAACATTAAATTCTTGTAACCATTCCGATAAACTTTTCTCTGCATTCCAATGAGAATACTCGAAGGAATAGTCAGATACAACAAGACCAGATACTTGGACCTGGTCTGACTCTAAAAATTTTGGTAATGAATTGGAATCTAATTGATTGCCGGGAACACCATAATTACCGACTAAGGGATAGGTTGAGACGAGAATTTGACCCCGGTAGGATGGATCTGTTAAACTTTCAACATAACCGGTCATCGCAGTGTTAAAAACAACTTCTCCCGACTGCGACTTCTCATACCCAAACGACAGACCTTCATATTCTGTCCCGTCTTCTAAAACTAATTTAATTTTCTTACAATCTGGCATGAATTATATTATTATGAATACATCACTAAAAAAAACTGCACAAATATATATGTAATAAGAGCTTCCCCAAAATATTTCAGAGGTTATTATTAACAGTTTATAAATATGACTTAAACAGATAAAAAAAAAGCGTACAACATACTTTTTGCTTTAGTAAGTCATAAAGCAATTACCTGTTTGTACTATTTAAAACATTTAATAAAACGCTTATTTTTTGGTTTTTTTCGCTTTTGTTTTAGGAGCTTTTTTTTGCTCTTTCACTTCTTTTTCAGAAATTTCCGTTTCTTGTTCAGGATTTTCTTCTTGAAAAAGCAATTCACTGTCAATAAGTATACGACCACAATATTCACATACAATAATTTTTCGATGTGTTTTGATGTCTAACTGACGTTGTGGCGGAATTTTATTAAAACAACCTCCACATGAATCTCGTTCTACACTCACTACAGCAAGACCGTTAAGAGCATTCGTACGAATTCGTCTATAGGCATTAATCAGTCGCGGTTCTATAAATTCAGCTAAGCGTTCAGACTCTGAAACTAGTTCATCTTCTTCTTTCTGTGTTTCAGAAACAATAGAATCTAATTCTTTTTGTTTTTGCTCTAAATCTAATTTTCGGTCTTCTAAACGAGCTTGTGCTTCATTTAAAATTTCTGTTTTATTTTGAATGTCAAAGGTATATTCCTTTATTCGCTTTTCGCTTAATTCAATTTCTAATTGTTGAAATTCAATTTCTTTTGCAATCGATTCAAATTCTCTATTATTCCGAACATCCATCTGTTGTTCTTCATATTTTTGAATAAGAGTTTGCGAATTTGTTATTTCATTTTTTTTACTTGAAATATCATCATTTTTTAGCTGAATTTCTGCCTCAATTTTCTGAATGCGTGTTTCTAACCCGGCAACTTCATCTTCGAGATCATTAACTTCTAAAGGCAATTCACCTCGTAAAGTTTGAATTTCATCAATTTTTGAATCAACGTCTTGTAATTCAAATAATGCTTTTAGTTTATTTTCAACTGTTTGTTGTACTGCTGTATCTTCTTTTTTAGCCATTTTAAAGATATTTTATCGGATTCGTATTAACCTGTGAAAAATGAGTTGCAAATTTAGGAAATTTTTTGATTACTAAGTCATAAAAAATCTCTTTTGTAAATTGTTCCGACTCATAATGCCCAATATCTGCTATAATCATCTTATTATCAGGCAAAAAGAAATCGTGGTATTTTACGTCGGCTGTAATAAAAATATCTGCTCCTTGTTTTTGTGCACGGGATATTAAAAAACTACCGGAACCACCACAAACAGCTACTTTGGAGACTTTTGTAAATTCTGATTTGCTTATTTTTACATATGGAACTGCAAATGTTTTTTTTAATAATTGCACACATGAATCTACCGATATTGGCTCAGAAAATTCGCCAATCAAGCCTGCTCCAATATTCGGATGGGTATTTTCGGTAAGAAAAATATCGTACGCAACTTCTTCGTATGGGTGATGTGCAAGTAATGCTGAAACAACTTTTTGTTGAGCATATACCGGACACACCATTTCGATCCGGCTTTCTTCTTCGGTATGGAGTGTGTGTGTGTTACCCACAAATGGTTGTGTATTTTCTAATGCCCGAAACTGACCTTCTCCCCGAATTGTAAAACTGCAAGAATCATAATTTCCTATATGCCCCGCTCCTGCTTCTGCCATAACCTCTTTGAGTTGCGTAGCGTATGCATGTGGCACATATGTTACTATTTTGCATAAGGTATGTTTTTCGGGTGCAAGTATTTGAGTGTTTTGTAATCCTAATTTTGATGCTATTTTGCTGTTTACCCCACCGGTAACCATATCAATATTAGTGTGAATACAGTATATAGCTATATTATATTGTATTGCTTTCCGCACACACCGTTCAACAAAATTATCATTTGAAATACGATGTAATTTTTTAAAAATCAAGGGATGATGCGAAACAATACAATCAGCACCACATTCTTTGGCTTCTTCTATTACAGCCTCAGTAATATCTGTAGTCAATAGTAAGCTTGAAATATCATCGTCCATATCTCCTATCTGAAGCCCGGAATTGTCATATGATTCTTGCAAAGAAAAAGGGGCAAATTCCTGAAATACAGAATGGAGCTCTTTAATTTTCATATTATACTTATTATTTATTTTTCATTCAAAGATAAAAAACAAAATATGAATGTAAATACATTTGTATTTAATTTTTTTATTCAAAGCATACTTTTTATAAACGTTATTAACCATAAAAGACAGCACCGGTGGGCAGCATCATAAGTCGGGGTGCGACTCAAAGTCGCACCCCGACTTTATGTGAGAATTTTGCTTAAACTGGCGATTTACTTTTGCAAAAATGTAATAATTTTAAATTTACTATTGAAATATTGATGCTTATCTCAGAGATGCCAAAGCTCGAACGGCTTACGCTCAATAAACCCGAACGCGAAAGGATTAACTTCGTTGAGCTAAAGATTCCTGCACGAGCGGTACCCATTAACAATTAATAATTTCTACTTTTTGTTGAATATTACAAGCATATATATTATATTTGTTGATAATATTCAACATTTTATTATGCGTAGAAAAAAACAAATAGTATTTCCAAAATACCAAAAGATTCTTGAACAGGTTGGTGAAAATATTATGCTTGCTCGAAAAAGAAGAAAACTCACTACAATACAAGTAAGTGAACGAGCAGGTATTGATAGATCTACTTTATATCAAATTGAAAAAGGAAAAGGTAGTGTATCTTTTGCTGCATATTTCAATGTATTGCGAGTTCTTGGTCTTCAAAATGACTTTTTAAAACTTGCAGCTGACGATGATTTCGGAAGAAAATTACAAGATTTAGATTTACTAAATAAGAAATAAAGATGCGTATTCAAAAAACTGATATATATGTATATGCCGACTGGGTCGGAATGTCTGAACCAAAGTTAATAGGAATTTTGACTGCACAGCAAGC
>CAZLCY010000191.1:0-4907 GCA_964558075.1 uncultured Bacteroidales bacterium | reverse complement strand
CCTTTTCCCTCATTTCATTTGGAATTTTAACCTTACGTGTTGTTTGTAAACACATAGTTTCATCTTCTGTATTATATGTAACGCCGTCAAGAGGTTCCATATGACTTGGATTTAAGTCTGTACAAAAGGTGTTATTCGGTTCAAAATCAGAAATACTATATACAATACTGCTATCGCTATTGTCAATAAGTGTTAATGTCATCTTTCCTGTTGCCATTGATATATCTCTTTGGAGAGTATAGGTTTTTGTTTGATTTATTGCATCAAAAATAGCTGCCCATGTTTTACTTTCAATATAATACGGGGATACAATTGATGGTAAAAAATCTGGAAAATATATTGATGAATTAGATCCAACGTCATTAAAGTCACTATTAAAAAATTTAATCAGTGACCATCCGGCATAATATGTATCAAATGGAAAATCTGACGAATATGATGATAAAAGCGTTAAATCAAAATATGATGTATTACCGGCATGATATTCCCGTGATGCATTAAAATCCTCATTTTCACCACTCAGCATTTCTGCCAACATATCTAAATATTGCGAAAAGAAAGCCGTTGGTACATATCCATCAGTCCATTCTATGGTAAAGCCATTATGTGGCGGTAAAATCGGAATGTCTTCTAATGTTGCTCCTATAGGTAAATACTTTACTATGATTGCCGTAAATTCATCAAAACCTATATATGGCAAAGGATAATATTCGTTGTAATTTATGTTTATTGTGTTTTGCATTTTTGCAAACGCCATCGCTCTGTCGGTAAGTTCTATACTGTTATTTTCTTCAACCTGATCTAATAGATTCTCTATGTATTGGGTTATAGATTCTTGTTTTACGGTTTCTTGCAGTAAAATATTTGTTATTGATACCGGAGCAGCTACTTCTGCAGATGCAATTTGTGACGGAGTTAAGCGTGAACTTACTAACACTTCGGAACAATTGACTTCAACAAGCTTTTCGAGTAACACGTTAGAATAATCTATATTTTGAATCGGATTATCATTATAATCGTCACTATATCTATATGCTGCTTCCTTCATTTGCTCAAGTAAAGTTGCAACCTGAGGTCTAAACTTGTCTGCACAATTTTCAGGACTCGTTTGCTCGGCAAGTGTTTCAGAGCCAATTTTCTGTATTTCTTCATCACTTGTACCTGAAGGATTAGAAACTATATGTTCCGAAAAATCATTTTCATTAAAATAAGGACAGTCACTTAGCATTATTTCATTATTATATGCCTGTTCGCGAGCTTTTAAATATTCGCCTCGCAACATTGTCCATCGCAGCTCTTCAACATCAATCCCCGCTGTAGCTTGTTCCATTTCACTATACGAACTATAGTTCGCTACATTAAAAATTGCATCTATATTTGCAGTAACCTGATCTTTTATGGCAGAAACATCTATTTGTAATTCTAATTTATCCCAAATAAAGGAATCTTTTGGTAGATTTGTATAGGTACTGCACGGACTGAAATTCTTAAATGTTACTGCTCCGGTATGTTCTATATCAGACAATTTCTCAATTCTATTAATACTCAATGAATAACTTTCCAATTTAATTTTATCATAACAATAATCTATATGACAATACTCCGGATGATGAATAAGAATTTTATCGATATATGTGTCTAAAGGATATTTAGGGTCGAGTAATTCCTGACGTAAGGTTTGCGGAGAGGTAACTGAAGCATAATTCTCAACTTTACTGTTTGAAATATAATTAAAATCTATTTCATCACTCTCTCCATTAACTCCTAATGCTTTATTATATATTGTTTGCCAAAAATCTTTAAACGCAGGTTCGTTTTTATACTGTTCGTTAAAAAAATAACCATGTAATTCTGGGTTATCAAAATCATATTTAAAATGCATTTTCATTAACGCAGGAAGTCTGCTACACATATCAACTTCGGCATCCTCAGGATTATCAAATTCAGAAAGTATCTCGTCATACACCGCATCTATATCACTCTGCGTATCTATATCACAATTTGAATAGTCTTTATCATATTCGTCATATAATACCGAACTCAAATTATCTCCATGATTTTGAGTATATACTTCCGACAAAGAGGTATTATTTTTAAATAATGCCTGTTCTTTGACTAAACTTAAATTCTTATATATCGTATACTCCCCGGCAGGTAACGAGAGAGAAAAACTAACATTTGGTAATGATGAAATATTTGGTGCATATATTCCTATATATTTATCATCATCCGTTTCAATATATGAATCGTATTTTGTTGGATCTTCACCTTCGGGGATAACAAACATCGGCTTTGTGTCAAACGGCATGCACTTGCCTTTTTTATCAACTACATATATTTCCAGATTATAAACACCTTCTACGGGAGCTAGCGAACCTATTGTTTGAGATGCAAATTCTGTTTGAACGCCATCAAAATCATATTCAAATGTATACCGTTCCGGAGATTGGCTACCTTGAACAAAGGTATGACTGGTAGACAACACATTATTTGCGAGAGATGCATTATCACTTATATCAAACTCATCCTGAGCCTCTGTCAAGTCCAGTATTTCATCAAAGTTTGACGGTTTGCTTCCTCGCAATGCGGTTGCAACTACACGTTTTTCTTTATCCACATAACTTACGTGTTGTTGTCCGTGTGCATCTATTGTTATAACTTTTTCATATAATTTAAAATCATCAATGTAATTACCAAAAAGTTTATGGAGTTCATCTCGTGTGGGGCTTTCATAAAACGTACGGGTTTCATGCCCGCCACCTTTTGCAAAGACCTTTCCAACATTTGTTTGAGAAATCACTCTTCCGGTATTATCTGCAGTGTATTCTATTTGGCTTGCGACATACCCATTTGCTTTTGGTGTATATGCATAAAACGGATTATCTGCAAAATCTGTTTCTAAACCTTCATAATATTTTGCAGCTCCACTTTCTGGAGATAATTGTAGATTCTCCTGTGTAATATGCTCCGGCTTTATTACTTCACCATCAACTATATTGGTCTCTTTTCTAAAATCATACTGTATACCTTTTTCAGGATACGGTAGTACTTGAAGTGCCTGTCTGCCGACCAAATCGTAATATGATTCTCCAACAATAGTTAAATCTTCCGAACTTAATGCAGTTAATGACTGACGGTTCATGAGTGTACCATCAAAATATTGCACAACTGTTTTTTGCATACCATTTTCTGCAAAGCTTGTTTGTCGTGACCAATTAAGATATTTATTTTCAGGGGTGTTTTCTATAGTTTCTTGAACTTCATTACTCGACCAGTCCCCTGCCCAAGGAATAGAAGTAATTGTACCTGCCGAAAATCCTCGAGTTACCGGACGCACCCGATAAAACACCTTTCCTTCAGGATATTTTGTTTGAACCTCATACCAGTTTGAACTAACCGTAATACTTACCGGTTCTTTTTTTTCAAAAGCATTATCTTGATTTATTGCATCATATTCTGCTTGCGTATATCCATATTTATCAATATACACCCATTGCACTTCATATTCCAGAGCATGTTTGTCCGCTGTCCAAAACAGTATACGATTTTCTGAATCAAACTGCAAATCTATTTGTTCCAATAACCGTGCATGGGCATATCGGGTAATCTGCAAACTATATTCAAAAAAAATATTATAACAATACGTGAGATTTGGTATTGAAATATTTTCTATCGTAATTGTGTGCTCGTCAATATCAGCAGAAACAGGAATAGAAACTATCTGTTCAATATTATTTGTTTTACTATCTAAATTATGCAGTAAATTATTAATATCAAATGTTCGTTCTATGGTTTCATTATCAACAGTGAGGGTAAGTACAACAGATGCTCCGGGCTCATCTATAACAAAACTACCTTCTTTATATAATTTAAGCACCAAAGTCTTTTCAGTAATCACATCGCCAGCCTGGTAGTTATGCAAGAGATTATCAAACACTAAGGGATTACCTATTCGTAATACAGAACCTTCCGAAAGCGTGGTTACATCGGCTCGTTTATTGAGTGAAATAGTTTGTGCACATAGTATATGCACACAAAAAATAAAAATATGTACTAATAAAAAATGCTTTTTCATCTGTTTATTTTTTTTTATGTGTCATACCGCCTATTCGGAGGAACCATGAATAATCATCATTCGTCCCAATTTTCGGAACATATTGTCTGTTTCTAATTATTATCATCGATATATCATATATTTAATTATTTCAATAGCATTCTATTTTTCTGTAACAATAGTAAATGAATAGTCTGCAAATTTTTCTATCGGTTCAAATGATTTATTTGTAGCACGAATAAAAGAATCAAAAGAAAAATCTACCGATTCAATACACGATTCGGGCATTACCTGTACAATTATTTCAACTTTTTTGTATGATGAATAATACTTCTGATTATAAAAAAACTCTTGTTTTGTAAATAATCCAAGAATAGTATCAAATTCATAGCGAATTTTAGTATACATACCCTGTTCAAAAACACACTCATAAATATGGGTATGCTCTGTTTGTTCTACCAATTTCATACGTTCTGCAAACTCCTGTAAAGCCGGGTATGCATCTACCCCTGCAAAAGAATTGGGCGAAAAAGATGTTGAAGTGTGAGCTGAATCAAAAATCATTTTTTCAATTTCATGATATACTCTTAATAGACCATTATTATTTTGAATAATATCCATTTCATTGGCAACTATACGAGTCATGCCGGGTTTCACGGTAATACTACTAATAATAGTATCAGTAGAATTATTAGAATGCTGCACCGTGTATACCACATGAGAAAAAACAGGCGTGTGCGAATAGTACAAATACGCACGTTCATAATCCTCAGAAAAGACCTGAGCCTGAATCTGCACGCAGTATGCGATTATGGTGCAATATGTAAGAAAAATAAACTTCATTAGTTTCTAT
>CAZLCY010000190.1:0-4928 GCA_964558075.1 uncultured Bacteroidales bacterium | reverse complement strand
GGGATAATCTAGAATTTGTTTATCTGTTCGCCAACAGTGTGGGTAATTGTGAATGTATTTCTCTATTTTAAATGCCCGATTCGACATTTTTAATTCAACTGCAATGTCAACATCAAGTGTTGGTGCATTAGCATCTATTGTTTCGTCGTATTCGTTTTTTACATATCTGCCACAAAATTGGGTGTATAAATCGGTGTTTACATATTGGTCAACAAAATCTCCATCGAGTTCATCAATAGAGTAGATTTTTCCTTGTTTGTTTACTAATGGAGATTCGTTACCGTAAATATCTGTTACGTACAGACCTGAAATATTATGTTGTTTTGCAACAAAAGCATCGTCTGCACCAAAAGTAGGAGCTATATGAACGATGCCGGTTCCATCTTCTGTTGCAACAAAGTCTCCGGTAATTATTTCAAATGCTTTTCCTTGTGGTTGCACCCAAGGAAGCAATTGCTCATAGTGTAATCCCGCAATATCTTTTCCGGTACATTCTGCAACAATTCGATATGGAATTATTTTATCATCTGTTGCATATGAATCGAACGGTGCTGTTTCTCCTTCTTTTGAAAGGTATGCAGAAATTCGGTCTTGAGCCATAATAACAGCAATTGGTTCTCCGGTATATTGATTGTATGTCTCAATTAATGCATATTTTATATTTGGTCCGACACAGAGTGCTGTATTTGATGGCAGTGTCCAAGGAGTTGTTGTCCATGCTAGTGAAAATATTTCGAGTGACGTTTTATCAAACAACCATGAATATGAATTGTCAAATTTTAGCTTAAACTGTGCCGTACAGGTTGTGTCTTTTACATCTTTGTAGCATCCGGGTTGGTTTAGTTCGTGTGAACTTAATCCGGTTCCTGCTGAAGGTGAGTATGGTTGAATCGTATATCCTTTGTAGAGTAAATCTTTTTCGAATAATTTTTTGAGTAAGTACCACACCGATTCTATGTATGTGTTTTCGTAGGTAACATATGGTTTGTCCATATCTACCCAATAACCGATTTTTTCTGTGAGTTGTTCCCACTCTTCGGTGTATTTCATGACATTTGCCCGGCATGCTTTATTGTAGTCTTCAACAGATATTTTACTGCCTATATCTTCTTTCGAAATGCCAAGTTCTTTTTCTACACTCAATTCTACCGGTAAGCCATGAGTATCCCAACCTGCTTTTCGGTGAACTTGAAACCCCTGCATTGTTTTATACCTGCAAATAATGTCTTTGATGGTTCGGGACATTACATGATGAATTCCCGGCAGACCATTTGCTGATGGGGGACCTTCGTAAAAAACAAAATTTTTGTTTCCTTCCCGTAATTCTATACTTTTCTTAAACGTGTTCTGTGATTTCCATTGTTTAAGAATCTCATCGTTTATTTGAGATAAATCTAGTTGTGAATACTCTGTAAAACAATTACTCATGTTTATTATATGAAATAAGTGTATGTTCGAATTTTTGGCAAATATAATGTTTTTTTAGAATGAAGCATTGTTATCATAATGAAACTTATTAAGAAAAAATCATTCATTTATTACTGTGTTTTTCACAGGTTTATGTCTTGTGTTTTTTTTGTGGTATAAAAATGTAAAACACAACTATTGTTTTGTTTTGAATAGGTGAGTGTGTGAGCTTAGGAAGAGGGGGGGGCTTCTGTTCTAAGTATCCGGTGGATAAGCGGGGTAATGGTAAAAAAAAAGCTGTTTCGATTGAAACAGCTTTTTGTATTTATTTTTTTAGGTATTCCTCAACCATTGCGTTGGGTACCATTTCTGATTTAAAGCTATATGCTCCACTTTTTTCTGAAACAACAGGTTTTATTACTTTCGTAAATTCTTTACCTATACCTTTTTGAATTGATGCTACTACTTTTTTTGCCATACCAGTAATTATTTAATTTCTCTATGAATAGTCATTTTTCGAAGAATTGGATTGTATTTTTTCAATTCTAATCGTTCCGGTTTGTTTTTTCTGTTTTTTGTCGTGATATATCGTGACATACCCGACATGCCGCTGTCTTTATGTTCGGTGCATTCTAAAATAACCTGAACTCTATTTCCTTTTTTTGCCATTGTAAACTATTTTTAATACTTAGTAATGAAACCTTTAGATTTTGCATCTTTTAATGCACTGTTTAAACCTTTTTTATTGATGGTTCTGATACCATTTGCAGAAACGCGAAGAGAAATCCATCGGTCTTCTTCCGGTAAATAGAATTTTTTATCGAATAAATTCGGTTTAAATTGTCTTTTGGTTTTCTTATGTGAGTGTGATACGTTGTTTCCAACAATCACTTTCTTTCCTGTAATCTGACAAACTCGTGACATCAGTATAATTATTTAATGTTATCTTGTATAAATTTCGAGGTGCAAAATACGTGAATTTTACACAAACAAAAAAATATTTTTTCTGTTTTTTTTAATTTATTCTCAGAGAGAGATAAAAAAGGGGGTGTTTTTTTGTATACATCCCCCTTTTTATATGTTTATTAAAATTCTGAAAATGTTTTTTTGATAATATCGATAGCTTCCATTATTTGTTCTTTTGTAATAACAAGTGGTGGAGCAAAACGAATAATATGTTCATGGGTTGGTTTTGCCAACAAACCGTTTTCTTTGAGTGCGACACAAAAATCCCAGGCTGTTTTTTTGTTATGGGGTTTTATAACAATAGCATTTAATAAGCCTTTTCCCCGAACTAATTCTTTAGCAGGATGATTAATTTTTTCTAATTCACTTCGGAATAACTCTCCTAATTCCTGTGATTTTTCGCATAATTTTTCATCTTTTAGCACTTCAAGAGCTGCTATTGCAACTTTTCCTGCTATAGGGTTGCCACCATAGGTTGAGCCGTGCTCACCGGGTTTTATGCATAGCATTATGTCGTTGTCGGCCAACACACATGATACAGGATAAACACCCCCGCTTAATGCTTTACCAAGAATTAAAATGTCGGGGCGAACACCTTCGTGGTCGCATGCAAGCATTTTTCCTGTTCGTGCAAGTCCGGTTTGTACTTCATCTGCAATGAATAATACATTTTTCTTCTTACATATATCATATGCTTTTTTCAAATAGCCATCTTCAGGAACATACACTCCGGCTTCTCCCTGTATTGGTTCAACTAAAAAGCCTGCAACATTCGGGTCTTCGAGCGCTTTTTCTAATGCGGGTATGTCGTTGTATGGAACCACTTCAAATCCGGGGGTGTAAGGCCCATAACCTTTGTATGAGTCTGGATCGGTTGACATTGAGATAATCGTAATTGTTCGTCCATGAAAGTTGCCTTCACAGACAACAATTTTTGCGTTGCCATTTTCTATTCCTTTTTTCTCATAGGCCCATTTTCTACATAATTTCAATGCCGTTTCATCTGCTTCGGCACCGGTATTCATAGGTAACAATTTATCGTATCCGAAAAATTTTGTTGCGTATTCTTCGAAATCTCCTAACACATCATTGTAAAATGCACGAGATGTTAAGGTTAATTTTTGTGCTTGTTGTACTAAAGCTTCAATAATTTTTGGGTGGCAATGACCTTGATTTACTGCTGAATAAGCAGATAAGAAATCAAAATATTTATTGCCTTCAACATCCCATACGTGCACACCTTTGCCTTTAGTTAACACTACCGGTAGCGGGTGATAGTTGTGTGCTCCGAATGCATCTTCTTTGTTTATATAATCTTGAGAATTCATGTTATAAAATCTTAAATGTTAAATCTGTAAAATGAGTGTCAAAAGTATACATTTCGTTTTGAGTATGCAATACTCTGTTCTTTTTTTATATGGTAATCGTTATTTTTTTATAAATGATTCTGCATAGAGTGGTTTCGAATTTTGTAATAATTGTATCGTATAAATACCTGCGGGAATATTTTCAATCGGGAATGTATACATATATTCTCCCGCTTGCTTTGTGTTTGTCGTGAATGATGTAATAGTGTTTCCGGTGTTGTTTGTAATAATAATTGAGATGTCTTTTCCGGATTCAAGTTCTGCCGATATTGATATAAAAGATTCGCATGGATTAGGAAATATTTTTGCCGTATATTTTTCTTTTTTTGGCTTGTGAATTTGTGTTGGGGTATAGGTGTACGGATAATAGATTGATTCAATATTTTCATCCATCCAGATTGCTCTTTCTGTCATCCAGTTTTTTATTAAATCTATATCTTCGTTGTATGTTGCTGTTATGTATTGTCCCCACACATTCATAATGTAGTTGTTTTCTTGCAACCATACTTTATTATTGGTTGCAACCGCCGGTGCAGTTAGTTGAATTAATGAATCAATGGTTTGTTGAATACTGTCGGGATGAAGGGCTCTGTTGCGTAATTCAAACCATCGCTGTGCAAATGCTTCTACTAATGTTGAGTCCTTAAATAGTGTTTTGTGATACAAATATTTGTTTGTTCCTTCTGCAAATTGCCACCCGGTTAGTCTATTTGCATTTTGAAAGGTGCTATTGCCAAATGCAAGGTCAAAGTCCCAAACCGGACCGTAAAATGTTTTATGAGAGTAGTCGTCCGATATTTTATACATGTATGTACTATATAAGTATGCGTCAGGATTTCGGCACAGTTCGTTGATTATTGTAAAATCGAGATATGACGGTATATCGGTATATTTTTTATATCCTCGTTCTGTTAATAAAACAGAATCGTGTAAGGCTCGTTTGAAGTCGTTGAAATAGTTTGTTATATATGCTTTTTGTTCGGGAGTGATATTGTCTTCTTTCGGATATTCTATTTGAATTTGCCCGGTTGTTCCGCCTTTGTCATATTTAACAATATATCCTCCGGTTATGTTTACTTTATCTTCGGGGGTGAGTTTGCGAATGTCAACTCTGTTTTTGTCTCGTTTTATGCGTTCCATAAACACATACAAACCCATGTATTCATCGTTTAGGAATAATTCACACAT
>CAZLCY010000189.1:0-4969 GCA_964558075.1 uncultured Bacteroidales bacterium | reverse complement strand
TTTTCTAGTAATTTTCAAAATTATTCTCTTCGGGAAAGAAATGTATTAATTTTTTTTGTAATTTGTGCGTTCGCATCTGTTTAGTGAAACAGATATAACTGATTTTTTTTCAGAAAGCTTTGAAATACATATAAAAAAAAACTCCCACCGAGGCGGGAGTATAGGTCTTATACCTTCGGCATATAGCCTTATTGTGATAAGATGTAGGCTACAAATATAGAACAAAATTATTCAAAAACCAAAATATATAATTGATATGGCAAAAATATTAGGACTCGATTTAGGAACAAACAGCATTGGGTGGGCTGTGGTTGACCAGGATGGTAAAAATTTCACGCTTTTAGATAAAGGAGTTCGAATTTTTCAAGAGGGAGTTAAAATTGAAAAAGGGGTAGAAGGTTCAAAAGCCGCTGAAAGAACTGAGTTTCGAAGTGCTCGAAGACTGAAGTATAGAAGAAAAATAAGAAAAATTAACACATTACAAGTATTATCTGATTTTGGGTATTGTCCAAAAGTATCAAAGGAAGAATTAGATTTATGGCGGTATAAAAAAGTTTATCCGCAGAATAAAGAATTAAGAAATTGGTGGTTAACTGATGATGAAACAGAAAAGCATCCCTATTATTTTCGGAATTTAGCTGTTACTGAAAAGTTGGATTTGAGTAATGAAGTAGACAGATTTAAAATTGGTAGAGCTTTTTATCACATGTCTCAACGACGAGGATTTTTGAGTAATCGTCTTGAAAACACTAAAGAGAGTGAAGGAGCTGTAAAAAAAGAGATTCAAGAAATAAGTAAGCAAAAAGGAGACAAAACCTTGGGGCAATACTTTTATGATTTATATACAAAAGGTGAAAAAATTCGCAATCATTATACGCATCGTGATGACCATTATCTTGAAGAGTTTAATCGTATAAGTGTATTCCAGAATTTGCATGATGAATTTATTCAGAAATTACATAAAGCAATATTTTATCAACGTCCTTTAAAATCTCAAAAAGGATTAGTCGGAAAGTGTGTTTTTGAAACTAATAAATCCCGATGTGCTGTATCTCGTCCTGAATTTGAAGAGTATCGAATGTTGTGTTTTATAAATAACATTAAAATTAAAACACCTGATGATTCAAATTTACGTTTTTTAACAAAAGACGAAGTAACTAAGATTGTTCCTAGATTCTTTTTGCAAAGAGATTATTTTGATTTTGAAGATATTGCGAAACAATTAGCTCCCAAAAAACAATATAAGTTTTATAAAGATAGAAATAGAAATCCGGAGGATTATCTATTTAATTATTCTATGAATACAACCGTAAGTGGCTGTCCTATATCTGCAAGATTTAAAGAGTTATTTGGGGATTTATTTATTGATAATAATTATTCTTACGTAAAAGATGAGTTTGGGAAAACACCGAAAATTATAAATGATGCATGGCATGTTTTGTACTCCTTTGATTCAGATGATAAACTTATTGAATTTGCAACGAAAAAGTTGCAATTTAATGAAGAGGCTGCTATACTGTTTTCTAAGATTAAGTTGAAACAAGATTTTGCAGCATTAAGCTTAAAAGCTATAAATAATATTTTACCCTATTTAAGAAAAGGGTTAATTTATTCGCATGCTGTTTTTTTAGCAAGCATGTACAAGGTATTACCTAAAGAAGTATGGAATAATGCGGATAATAAAAAACTGATACAACAATCGGTTTTTGATATTATTTCCACACAAAATGCTGAGAAAAAAATTGTGGATTCAGTTAATGCTTTAATACAACGATGTCGAAAAAACAATGAGTTTTGGAGTGAAGAAGCATCAGATTTTTATAAAAATGATTTGATAACTAAAATGAAAGTTGAATTTGGAAATGATGTATATTCTTCTTTTTCTGAAGCAAAAAAACAAGAATATGAAACATATGCTTTTACATTGTTTAAAGATTATTTGTCTAAAAATATGGATAAAGGAGTTTTTGTGCCCTTAAAACGTATTGATGAACGAGTTAAAGATTTTTTGGCTGATAATTTTCATATTGAAAAAGAGTCCTTAAAGAAATTATATCATCCTTCAGCTATTGAAACATATAAATCTGCCATAATAGGGGAAGATGGGAAAAAATATTTAGGAAGTCCAATGATTTCTTCTATAAGAAATCCTATGGCAATGCGAGCATTACATCAGTTACGTAAGGTAATAAATGAATTAATTTTAAATAATATAATTGATTCAAGTACTAAAATTAATATCGAAATGTCACGTGATTTGATGAATGCTAACGAACGTAAAGCATATCAAAATTGGCAAAGACAGCAAGAAACTAAGCGTAAAGAATATGCGGCAAAAATCAAAGAATTTTATGATGAACAAAATATTCAGATTGAACCTTCTAATGATGAAATATTAAAATATAAGTTATGGGAAGAACAAAATCATAAATGCGTATATACGGGAAACGAAATTGCTATTCATCAATTTTTGGGAGCCCAGTCTTCCTATGATATTGAACATACAATACCACGAAGTATTTCGTATGATAATTCTCAGGAAAATAAAACATTGTGTGAAAATTCTTTTAACAGAAGTGAAAAACGTAATAAAATACCATTTGAATTATCTAATCATAAAGATATTTTGAACCGAATAGAGCATTGGAAAGAAAATTTTGAAAAATTGGATGCCGAAATACAAAGAGCGGTTAAACAATCTAAAGGGGCAACAGATAAAGATTCAAAAGATCGAGCTATACAACGAAGGCATTTGTTGACATATGAACGTAATTATTGGAAAGGGAAGTATAATCGTTTTATGATGAAAGAGGTTTCCTCAGGTTTTAAAAATAGTCAATTAGTAGATATTGGGATTATCACAAAATATTCGAGGTTATTTCTAAAGACCGTATTCGACAAAGTATATACTGTAAAAGGATCAACAGTTGCAGACTTTCGAAAAATGTGGGGATTACAAGATGAATATGAGAAAAAAGCACGGGTAAATCATATTCATCATTGTATTGATGCAGTAACTATTGCCTGTATGACTAAAAGTAATTATGAAGTGCTTGCAAAATATTATCATGATAGGGAAGATGCTTTTATACGAAATGATGATAGTAAGCCAAAAGTTAATAAACCTTGGGAAACATTTACAGAGGATGTAAAAGCAATAGAAAAAGAAGTTTTAATTTCTCATCATACACCTTCAGTGCTTCCAAAACAAACGAAAAAGAAATTACGAAAACGAGGCAAGGTGGTATATAAAAATGGTGAGCCAATATATCAACAAGGTGATACAGTGAGGGGGAGTTTGCATAAAGAAACATATTATGGTGCAATAGAACGAACAGTAACTAATAAGAAAGGTGAAGAGGAAAAGTGTATTAAATATGTTGTTCGTAAACCTTTGGACCAATTAGAAGATAGTAGTGTTAAAAATATTGTTGATAAAAAAATACGGGAAATTGTTTCTCAAGCAAGAGTTCAGGAAAAAGAATTAACAAAACAGCAAGATCAAATTAGAAAACAATTACAAAAAGCAGAGGAGTGTGAAGAGGAAGCATTAAAGCTGAAAATTGCTGAACTTGATAAGGAAATTCAATATTTGTATTCTTTACCCAATAAAAAAGGAGCCCCTATTCCAATTAAAAAAATTAGAATATATACGCCAACAGTTACAAATCCTATTCATTTAAAATCACAGCGAGATACTTGTAAAACAAAATCTAAACCACATAAAGAAAAATATTATGTAACAAACGGAGGAAATTATTCTTTGGCATTTTATGAAGGTTTGGATGAAAATGGTAAACAAATAAGAGATTTTGAAATAATAACGAATTTACAAGCTGGTCATTATTTTAAGCTTTCCGTTCAGAATGTTATTAAACCTTTAAAAAATAGGTATGAAGGATTAATCATTTTAGATAAAAAAGTTCCATTAAAAGCTTTATTGAAAATTGGCACATTAGTTTTGTTTTATAAAAATAATAGCAAAGAAATTTGGGATTTAGATATTCAGGATATTAATAAAAGATTATATAAAATAATTGGTTTTGAGGCGGATGGCAGAATTCAATTTAGATATCATGAAATAGCTATGCAACAAAGTAGTCTTAATAAGGATGAAATGACAATAGTAAAATATATGAAAGATAATAATTTAAAAAACTCGAAAGTTAATTTTGAAACTCCTATACCATGGTTAAGGTTAAGACGTGGAGAATGGAACTTTTTGATTAATGGAATTCATTTTAAAATAAATGCATTAGGCAAAATAGAAACAATAGAATAATGCAACAAAAATTCCGCAATACATATCGAATACCATCAGCCCGGAGGGTTGGGTGGGATTATGCAGAAAACGGTGCATATTTTATTACCATTTGCACGGCAGGGAAGGAGCATTGTTTTGGTGACGCCGTTGGTAGAGACGCGATTAATCGCGTCTGTACATGTACAGGAGAAAATCGCATGTGTACGGAGGAAAAGATAAAAAGGGGAGGTGTTACCGGTAATAAAAATCCAATGTTTCATGATAGTGTGTCGCGTATAATTAGATGGTATAAAGGTCGTGTAACGTTTGAATCGCGAAAAATTCATGCTGATTTTGCATGGCAATCACGTTTTCATGATCATATTATTCGTAATCAAAAATCGTTTGAACGTATTCAAACATATATTCAGGAAAATCCTATGAAATGGACAGATGATACCTATTATTTGCAATAAATAAACTGATAAGACCATGTTAAAACGAACATTATTTTTTTCGAAACCATATCGATTATCGTTAAAGGACAGGCAGTTGGTAATAAGGGCGGTTGGGAATGGTGATGGTAGAGACGCGATTAATCGCGTCTCTACGATTCCAATTGAGGACATTGCGTTTGTTGTGTTGGAACATAATCAAATTCAAATTTCATTGCCTGTATTGGATTTTTTGAATGAAAATAATGTTGCTGTACTATTTTGCAACAAC
>CAZLCY010000188.1:0-4997 GCA_964558075.1 uncultured Bacteroidales bacterium | reverse complement strand
GGTCTCGTACCGAAAAACAATTCGAAGAGTTAAACAAAGCCAGATGGTTCCCTACTCGATACGATAGAAAACATGATGTTTCGATTGTTGGCATGTATGATATTTCAAGAAATGTTCAAGTTTCCGCAACATGGGTTTTTGCAACCGGTGATGCGGTTACTATGCCTAGCGGAAAGTATATACTTGATGGAAAACGAGTAAATTATTACACCGAACGCAACGGATATCGAATGCCTAATTACCACAGACTCGATTTGGGATGCACTGTTATTGCAAAAAAAACAGACAAGTATGAATCATCTTTTAATTTCTCTATTTACAATACGTATAATAGAAAAAATGCATATATGATTTATTTTGAGAAAGTTAATCCTGATAATGTTGACGAACTACAGGCAGTTAAAGTTACCTTATTTCCAATATTACCTGCAATTACATGGAATTTTAGATTTTAAAAACATGAGAAATTATAACGTACTACATATTATTATAATCTGCCTGCTTCCTTTTCTTTTGTCGAATTGTGAAGAGGTTATGGAAGATTTTTCTGTTCAAAAATCCGATCCGCAACTCGTTATTGAAGGATTATGTTCATCAAAAAATGACTCAATATATGTGTATATTTCTAAAACCGCAGACTATTTGCGTCCCGTAGAATATCCTCAGGTTTCCGGGGCTGAAGTTATGCTTGCTTTTGGTGACACCAGTATAGTAGTACCCGAAATACAAGCAGGAGTCTATGCCGAGGCATATGATTTTCCTGAAGAAACAGTGTACACATTAACTGTTACATATAACAATATAAACTATACAGCTGAGTCCTTTATGCCGAAACCTGTCGCAATCGACAGCATAAGTAGTTCTGTTTTTCCGTACAGTATGTATATGGCTACATATCCCGGAGAATTGTTTTATGAAGTAACATTGTACTTTAAAGATCCTGTGGAAACGAAAAATTTTTATCGCATAAAAACATATAAAAATGATACATTATTTAATGGATCCTCAGACATTGTGGTTATGAGAGATAAGATGTTTAATGGTAAAGCATATGAATTATTAATGAGGGGGTACAATTTTGAAGTTTCAGATACGGTAAAAATAGAATTAGTGTCTATTGATGAGAGTAATTACACATATTACTTAACACTCGAAGAAGCAATGACGTCTACCGGAAACTTCTCTGTTCCCGACAATCCTGTAACAAATTTTAGCCCAACCATATTAGGACATTTTAGTGCCTTTAGTACTGATAGCATACAGATAATTATTCCTTAATATATTCTTTAAACGTATCATCGGAATAAAAAACAACTATTTTTTCTATTTTTTTATTTTTCAATTCACTCTCTTTGTTTATCTCAGGAGACGATTTAACATAAGATACCTCTTCCTCTTCCTGACTTATTCCTGAAGTATTAAGTGGTTTTGAGGTAGGTGAAATCTTTCTGTCTACCGTATATGTGCCGGTTAAAAGCCAATTAACATCAATTGAGGGGTATGATTTAAGCATTTTTATAAGAAAATCAATGCTCGGTTTATTGCGTTCCGATAATATATGTGAGACACTTGAACGCTGTACGCCAATAATATCGGCAAACTCAGATGCTGATAGTTGGTGTTTGTGTAAAAAATCTGATAATCGCTCTCGTATAGTTTCCATAGTTGTTAATTTATATGTGTTACAAATGTAATTCAAAAATGTATACAAACAAAACACAAATGTGAATTTACAAATGTAATCTCTCTGTGTTTGTCTCCTCTACTTAATCGTAGTTTATAGTGTGGTATAATTATAAATGAAAAAACCGAATGAAGTGGCTATATATGTAATCTAATTTATAATGCGGGGTATTTGCACTTCTCTGTAATATCTTGGCGTGTGTACTATTATACAGTTGTAAAGTAAAGGAATTGCCTCGCTATGACAATAACAATGCTTGATATGTGTGTTATGTGAAAAAACAATACATGTTAAATGCTTATTGTATGTTATAATGCTTTTGCTAATGTTAGACTTTATATAAAACTATTAAAACATTGGTTTATAAAATTTTATGTTGTTTAAATGTATATATAGGGAACGATTTTAATCAAATTATAGAATACAGTAAAAGAAAGAATTCATGTAAAACATGTAAAAAACTGGTTTTGTGACATTTATATTAAATGGAAACGCTGTAAAAAAACGTTTCCCGTGTGACTTTAAAAAACCTGCGTTTTGGTTACAAATGTATACACACAAAATAATAAGTTTCATGTGTAAGGCATAGTTTGTTTATAAAATGTTACAAATGTAATTATTTTATACCGCTATTAAGAGTTCGTGTTAATCCTACTGAAACAAAAGATAAAATAATATCAATAGCCTTCCCTACCCTTTCCGGGAGAAGAGACAATTCGTCGGCAGACCATTTACCGAGAACATAATTGATTTGTTGCCCTTTGGGGAACTCGTTTCCTATACCAAAACGTAATCGAGGGTAATGAGATGTATTAACTGTTTGTTCTATATGTGCAAGCCCGTTATGCCCTCCTGAGCTTCCTTTGGCTCTCAATCGGAGTGTTCCAAATGGTAGGGCAACATCGTCAACGATTATAAGAACATGAGAAAGTGGTATTTTTTCTTTTTGCATCCAGTAATTTACAGCTTTACCGGAAAGATTCATATAGGTTGTTGGTTTAATAAGAACCAACTGCCTCCCCTTATATCTCATTTTCGCAATACTTGCATGCTGTGCTTCTTCGAATGAAATATTGTTGTTTTTTGTTAATTGGTCTAAAACTGTAAAACCTATATTGTGTCTGGTATTTTTGTATTCTTGACCAATGTTTCCTAAACCTACAATTAAATATTTCATATGCTTATTTTTTATTGACATTTATTGCGTCATGTCTGTTTACTTTGCAATGCTTTGTAACGTATTCAGAATTACGTTATGATATCTTTTTTTTTACTCAGCAATAAGACAAACTAAATTTATATTTAGTTTTATCCAAAAATAAAAAAACCGTTGTAAATTAAAACAACGGTTTTTATAAAAATAATATTTTTATTTATATGTCTATTCTTCTGATTTACCTTCAGCACCTTCTTCGGCAGAAGCTTCTTCACCTTCAGTTTCGGGAGCTCCCGGTACAGCAGCCTCAACCTTAACTGCAGCACGAACTGTTTTAACGGTACATACAACAGCGTTTTTAGGCTCTTGAATTTCTAAATTATCATACGATAAAGAAGGTATTTTAATTGATTGTCCTATTTGTAATTTCGTAATATCAACATCTAATTTAGATGGGATATCCGCCAATAAACCAAACACGCGAATTTTCCGCATTTTAATCATTAATTTACCACCTTGTTTAACACCAACGGAGTCTCCAACAATGTTGATAGGCATTTTAATAGAAAATGGTTTATCTTCAAATACCTGATAAAAATCAACATGAATAACCCTGTCTGTTACCGGGTGAAATTGGATTTCTTTAATTACAGCTTTGTATTCTTTCTTTTCAATTTTCAAATCTATAACAAATACTTCCGGTGTGATATATGCTTTTTTAAAAGCCTCTTCATCAACAATAAAGTGAATATTTTCTTCTTCGCCACCACCATAGAGAACACACGGAACTTTTCGTGCTATTCTTAACGCATGAGAACTTGTTTTTCCTAATTCTTTTCGTAAATCTCCTTGAACTGTTAAAAATTTCATAGTACCATTATTTATGTGCTACTTACAACTGTCGTTGTCCATCACACGGTTTATTATTTTAATTTAAGGTCGCAAATATACAGTTCTTTTTTTATTCTATTACAATAAAATTAGAACTAATTGAATCATTCTCATATACTTTTTTAATTGAATCTGCTAAAAATTCAGCACATGACAGAATTTTAATCTTTTTCGGTATTTCTTTATGATAAATAGTATCGGTAATAATGAGTTCATCAATTGCAGAGTTATTTATTCGCTCAAATGCAGGTCCCGAACAAACAGCATGCGTTGCTATTGCCCGAACACTCTTCGCTCCTTTTTCCATCACCAAATCTGCTGCCATAGTTATTGTTCCGGCAGTGTCTATCATATCGTCTACAATAATCACATTTTTCCCCTCAACATTTCCAATAATTTCCATTGAATCTACTATGTTAGCCGCTGTTCTGGTTTTATGACAAATAGCAATATCTGCATCTAAAAATTTTGCATAAGCCTTTGCTCGTTTTGTTCCACCCATATCAGGTGCCGCTATCAATAAATCTGGAACATGAAGATTTCGTAAATACGGAACAAAAATACTCGATGCATATAAATGATCAACAGGAACATCAAAGAATCCCTGTATTTGTCCTGCATGTAAATCCATCGTAATTACACGGTCTACACCTGCTGCACTCAACAGATTGGCCATTAGTTTCGCACCAATTGATACCCGAGATTTTGACTTTCTGTCCTGACGGGCAAAACCAAAATAAGGTATTACTGCATTTACTTGCCATGCAGATGCTCGTTTTGCGGCATCAACCATCAGCAACAACTCCAAAAAGTTATCAGATGGTGCAAATGTTGATTGAACAATATACACATCACAGCCACGCACAGAAACATCAAAACGAGGCTCAAATTCACCATCACTAAATCGCTCGACAGATGTTTCCCCCATTTCAACACCAAAATGATGTACAATTTTTTTGGTTAAATAATTAGTTGCAGTACCGGTAAAAATTTTAATAGGATGTTTCTCCATTCCGTTCATAATTTTATAATTATTCTATAATTTTGAATTCTTTCCAACTGAGAATCGAGATGTCTTCCTGTTTTCTCATACAAAATGCTTCAACAAAAGCTTTTGTCAATCGGGCATTTGTAAGCAATGGAATGTTAAAGTCAATTGCACTTCGTCTAATAGTATAATCTCTATCTAATTCTGCTTTTGATAAGTTTTTGGGAATATTTATTACCAAATCTATTTTTTTCTCTTTTAAATAGTCAAGAGAATTC
>CAZLCY010000187.1:0-5003 GCA_964558075.1 uncultured Bacteroidales bacterium | reverse complement strand
ACCATACACTGATATTGATTCCAGATATTAACCATACGGTCAAGTCGTTCATCTTCTGATTTAATAGAGATTTTGCCAAGCAAATTACCCCAGAATAATCGTAATTTATTGTACGCTGCTTCTACTTTTTCAACAGTATCATACTCAGCAATCATTTGTTTTGCCGGTTCTTTGCTGATAACAAGTTTGCTTTCCCATTTGTCTTCCGGAGCAACTTCAACATATCCGAGCATAAAAATAAAATCTTTCGATTCGCCCGGTTGTAGTTCCACTTCCATATAATGAGATGCTATAGGAGACCAGCCGTGAGCTTCCGAATTTTTCGGTGCACCCTCTTTCACCGCTTGAGGATTGTCGAACCCATTGTAGAGACCGATAAAAGAATCTCTGTCTGTATCATATCCGTCAATAGGAGCATTTACCGAATAGAATGCATAATGATTACGACGTTCTTTAAATTCAGTTTTATGATAAATTGTGAGTCTTCAATTTCAACTTCTCCGGTTGAAAAGTTTCGTTGGAAGTTTGTCATATCATCTTCAGCATTCCATAAACACCATTCAACGAAAGAAAAAAGCTTGAGATTTTTAGGCGTATCACCTGTATTTTTAAGAGAAACTTTCAAAATTTCACCCCAAAAGCCAAGAGGAATAAATTGAAGAACTTCTGCTTCAACATTATCTTTTGAGCCTTTAATTTTAGAATAACTCATTCCGTGCCGACATTCGTACGAATCAAGAGGCGTTTTCATTGGTTTCCATCCCGGAGACCATGCAGTATCGCCATCTTTAATGTAAAAATATTTTCCGCCGTCGTCAATAGGCACATTATTGTATCTGTATCGGGTAAGTCTTCTGAATTTCGCATCTTTATAAAAAGAATAACCACCGCCCGTGTTTGATGTGAGAGAAAAGAAATCTTCGTTGCCGAGATAGTTTATCCAAGGATATGGAGTTTCCGGATTGGTAATAACATATTCTCTGTTTTTATCATCAAAGTAACCGTATTTCATAATACATGAATAATTTAAAGGTTCGTATTTATATTTTTTTAAAAGTTTGTAAATATACTATTTTTTTTTTGCACAACATTTTTATAGAGAAAAAACAGGGGAATTTCTTTTTTTTGAGAGAATATTTTAATTGTAGTTCAATGTGGAATATTATTATTGGTGAGGAGAAAGCGTGTTGCTTTTCGTTATTGGTTAGATTAGAGATGTGTTCTTAAAATTTTTTTCTTGAAATAAAAAGGGCTATATAATCCGATTAAGAAAAATAATAAAAAAAATCTAAAAATATTTTTATCATTTTTACTCCAATAGTTAAGAGTAAATACCCATAATATAATTATTGGAAAAATAACAATAAGTCTAATATCTTGTATAATTGCATTATTGAGAATCGAAAAAGATGTTATGTTTAACATGCATAAAATAATAACAAAAGCATAGCCAAATATAACAAGTAGATTTGTATAATAACATAATAGTATTATATTATTATATAATTTTTTTTTCAATTTATTTTTTTTAGGCTGTATGATTATGAATCGCTTTTTTTTAAAATTAGTAAATCTAAAATTATTTAGTTCTTATTAATAAATAATCTGCATTTTCAATATATGAACTGTTTTTCTTATTATTACTTATCATTATTGTGTCGTTATTTTTAAATTGAGCTTCATATGTTTTTTTTGACCAAATTATATTTAGAGCCATTTACGTGCATTTGTCATTGCTTCATCATGTGAAACAAAATTACCTGTTTCAATATCTTGTATCCCTTGTTTTATCTCTGCTTTTTCTTCGTTACTAATCTCGTTCCACCAGTCTTTTTGTACTTGTTTAGCTCGATATTTTAACATACTTTTTAATGCTTTAATAAATTCAGGATCTTTTACTTTCGATACCTCAGATACTATCAAGTTTATTTCTGCTTATACATTCATAGCTTTTTATTTTCTTTTACTATTCAAAGATACAATTTTTAAACAATTAAAAACAAATATTATTTTTCAAAATAAAATACACGCTACAAATTCATTTTGCTAAAATAAATATCTCTGTTTTATCGGGCTTTATTTCTTTTATCTTGTCAAGAAAAAAGCAATTTTTTTGAAAATGCCTGTTTATTTTTTCTTCCGATTATTCGGATTTTTTGGGGTTAGGGTGGGATAATTCTTATAAATGTGAGTGTTTGAATCTATTCTAACACCCTTCGGGAACAAACCTGAACATTATATCCCAACCACTAACTATATTTCAAATCCAATAAGGGTTATATCATCAGTTTGTTCTTCTTCGGTGCCTTGCCAATTTGTGATAAATGTGTCTAATTCTTCTTTTTGTTTATGAAGTGGATATTTTTGAATGTCTAAAAGAATTTCCCGAAATCCTACTCGTTTTAATTTTTTTAATTTTTCCCCACCAATCTGGTCTGCGTATCCGTCTGTAAATAAATAGATTCTGTCTTTTTTTTCTAATTGAATATGGTTTTGGGTAAACGAGTTATCATTTCTCACATGATTGCCGATTGGCATATTGTCTGTTTTGAGTTGAATTATTGAATTTTCTCGTATAATGTACAGGGGATTATATGCTCCCGAATATTCAAGTTTGTTTGTTTTTGTGTCTATTATGCAAAGAGACATGTCCATGCCGTCGGATATTGTATGTTGCTGGTCAGACAGTGTTTCTATAATAATTGAACGAAGTTGATTTAAAATTTCGTGAGATTTCTGTATTTTCATTGTATTAATAATTGTATTGAGGCTGCTCATTCCCAAAATACTTAAAAACGCACCCGGAATCCCATGTCCGGTGCAATCGCCACAGAGTATGATTTTTTTATGTTTAATTTGTGTTGCCCAGTAAAAATCGCCGCTTACAATGTTTTTTGGTTTATATAAAATGAAATTTTTACTGAATATATTATTGATTTTGTGTGATGAGGGTAATATTGCATTTTGTATTGTATGGGCGTATCTCAAACTTTGTTCATGTTCAGTGTTTTGTTGTTTAATTCTATTGTTTTTAAGGTACAAAAAATCTTTTTGCGCTTCGAGTTCTATTGTTCGCAGTTGTACTTCAAATTCGAGTTTCTTTTTGGAATGTGATAGTAAATTTCGAATTCTTTCTGATAAAACAAATGTAATACCTATTACTTGAAATGATATTATCATTTTATTTGCATCTTGCATATGAGAGGAGTAGATGATTGTGCCGGAGTGATACAAAAATGAAATGAAGAGTATTATCATAATGAATATTTGTGTTGCTATAAATATTTTTTCGTGTGTTTTTTTCTCTTTTTTCTGAATGAGAGCGTAGAGAATGAAAAGCTGAGTTATTCCGGATGCACTACCGAGAATATATTTTAATACAAGGTGATTATGATATAAAAATAGTGACATGAAGCTAAAAGCAATAAATGAGTATAGAAATGTTCGACATAACAATACTGAGCATTTGGTTTGGTATTCTTTAAACATGAGTATAAAAAAGAAATGTGACAAACAAAATGAAACATATACTGCATATTGTGCATATATTGGATTGTTTGGTAAGATGTATTGAAAGGTGAAGCCGTCAATACTAAATAAGAATAAGGTAATAAAGACTTCATAGAATGAAAAGTAGAGAAAGATTTTCTTTTGTAAGCTGATATATAAACCTATGGTAAATACAAAGGCAAATAGAAGTATTCCATAATAGAAGGTTACTGATAGAAATGATTGAATTTTATTATTATGAAAATCAATAAAGGGCTCAATAAAAATGGGTATATTAATAATATCATGCGGATGCGTAATTTGGATATAAAATGTTCTTATTTTTTGGGGCGGAATAGTTAGTTCGAAACTAATATTATTATCTTTAAGTATTCGTTTCTGATACGGAAATTCTGTGCCTATGTGCTGTATCTGAAATAATTCATTCTTATTTGTTTCTAAAAACAGGATTTCTTCAAGCAAGGGATTGTGAATTGAAAGAATGTAGTTTATTTCTTTTTTAGAAGTGTTTTCTAAGTCTATTTTTATAATAAAGCTGCCCTTAAAAGGCTCTGAATGTATGATATTGTCGGTAAGTGAGGTGAATGAAAAAGAATTAAAAATAATTGAACTGATGCATAGCGGCTCTCCGTTGTGTTTGTAATAGGTAATATTTCTATTTATTTTTTTGAAATCATATTCTTCATTTATTTTGAATGGTTTGCTTTGCGAACTGAGAAATGAAAGTAATAATAGGAGAATACTAAGAGTAATTTTTTTCATACACATACATATAATTATACTTCCATAGTACGTGTACGTGTGGTGATATGGATATATTCGGGTATTATTAAATCGTTAATTTATGATGAAGTTTTTGTGTTTAAAAAGGCATAAGGTGTAGAAGGCATTGACAGGCAAATAGGCACAAAGAGAATTTTTCTCGCAAAGTCGCAAAGAGGGCAGAAATAGGCAAGAGGCAAAGGGCACAAGGCAAAAGTGAGCATCGAAGCACGTCATCCTGAGAGGTTACCCCAATTTTTTTTGTGGCAAAATGTGGAGATGACGGGGATATATATTACTTTGTTCCAAAGATTCTTCTTCTTTTTTTCTACAGCAAAAAAAAGAAGCAAAAAAGTGCCGCCACGCAACACGGAATCTAAAAATCAGCTCATTTCCGCTGTCCGTCAGCTGACGGATGCCCTTTTGAAAAAATAATACTATTCCGAAAACTTATTACATGGGCAAGCTGCGAAAACGACGCTCCAATTTAACTTCGTTGAGCTCCACTTCGTTTCGGTTCACGATTTTTCACGATTCCTTAGTTGAAGTGGCAAAGTAATCCGAACCGGCAGTTTTTCAAAGAAACAAAAACATTTTTATGTTAATCTTTCGATAAAAAAATAATTTACTCAAAATCAAGCAGTTGACTAAATCCGTCATTGGTAGGTCACCCCAATTTTTTTCCGTCAAAGATCGGACGCAGTGCGGAAAAATGTGGAGATGACGGGGGA
>CAZLCY010000186.1:0-5012 GCA_964558075.1 uncultured Bacteroidales bacterium | reverse complement strand
AATCTCACTATTTATAAGCGTTCTGAACCTAAAAAATTATATCGAACTCAGGTTATTACGAAAAAGAAGGCGTTTTTTTGTTCAACATTTTTATAGTAAGTTGAGCAGCGTGCTGCTCTGAATCTTTTTTCGTATATCCCTTCCCCTGAGCCATTTGCTTTTCATTAATAAACACTGTTGTAGTAAATTTCGGTTCAGTGGTTACCACACTTTCATCTTCACATTCAGTATTAAATTTCACAAAAGTGTCTCTGTTTTTTTGCACAATTTCGAGTAATTTACTTTTGTAATTCATATCAACCTTTTCGAGAAAAGTAAAATCAAAGAAATTGATAAGAATTTTATGTACGACAAAATAACGAGTTGCATTGTAGCCTTTATCGAGATAAATAGCACCAATTAATGCTTCAAAAGCATTTCCCATTGCATCATTTTTTCTGACATTACAAATATTACAATCGATGAATGCATCTAAATGAAGAGAGATTGCAATTTTATTGAGCGACTTACGATTTACTATACGCGACTTTATTTGTGTAAGAAAGCCTTCAGATTTATCGGGATATAAATGAAAAAGATGACCTGCTATTATAGAATCGAGAATAGAGTCTCCGAGATATTCCAATCTCTCATTACAAATTTTAATTCCATCAACAATACAATTGGCAGACTTATGCGTAAATGCCTTTTTGTAATAAAAAGTTGAATGTGGAGAAAAGCCGAGGAGATGTTTAATTTTAAAAAAAAACTCCTTTTCTGCCTGAGAACAAAAAAGGAGTTTGATATGTTGATATAATAAAAAATTCACCGAAGAAAATTATTCTTGATATTTTTTAATCACAAGACTTCCATTATGACCTCCAAACCCAAAAGTATTGGAAAGAGCATATGTTACTGAACGTTCTTGTACCGTATTGAAAGTTAAATTCAATCTTTGATCTATTTCAGGATCAGGATTTTTAAAATTAATGGTTGGGGGTATAATGCTTTTCTCAATAGCAAAAATACACGCAAGAGCTTCCATTGCACCGGTAGCTCCCAACAAGTGACCTGTCATAGATTTAGTTGAACTAATATTCATTTTATATGCATGCTCACCAAACAACTTAGTAATAGCCATTAATTCAGCGATATCACCGCGAGGAGTTGCCGTACCATGCACATTTACATAATCAATATCCGTTGTGTTAATATTAGCATCTTGCAATGCAGCTTTCATAGCATTTAACGCACCATCACCTTCCGGATGAGGAGCTGTTAAATGGTGTGCATCAGAACTCATACCGCCACCAATAATTTCTGCATAAATATGAGCACCGCGAGCTTTTGCATGTTCGTATTCTTCAAAAATAAGAGCGACACCACCTTCTCCCATTACAAAACCATCTCTGGTTGAATCAAACGGACGAGAAGCAGACACCATTTCGTCATTATTTTCCGAAATAGCCTTCATAGCGTTAAAACCGCCAATACCACTCTCATTTATTGTTGCTTCAGACCCACCGGTTAAAATAACCTGAGATTTACCCATACGAATATAATTCAAGGCATCAATCATTGCGTGAGTTGAAGAAGCACATGCAGAAGTTGTTGTATAACTTGGTCCTCGTAACCCATATTTCATAGAAATATATCCCGCTGCGATATTAGAAATCATTTTGGGAATAAAAAACGGATTAAAACGAGGATTTCCATCACCAGTTGCATATGATGCAATTTCATTTTGGTATGTAGTTAAACCACCAATACCGGAACCCCAAATAACGCCACATTGATCTAAATCAATTGATTCAAGATCAATCTTAGAATCAGCCACACACTCTGCAGCAGCAGCCATTGCTAAATGCGTATACGGGTCCATTTTACGGGCCTCTTTCCTGTCGACATACTTAGTTAAATCGAAATTTTTCACCTCACACGCAAAACGTGTTTTGAATTTCTCCGGATTAAAGTGAGTAATTGGTCCGCAACCACTCACTCCATCTCGAAGATTTGAATAAATTTCGTCTAAATTATTGCCAATAGGAGTAAAAGCACCTATACCGGTTACTACTACTCTTTTAAATTCCATAAGCTGAAAAATAGAATAATAAGTTTATTTGAGATTTTTTTCGATGTAAGAGATAGCATCACCCACAGAAGCAATACCCTCAGCTTGCTCATCAGGAATAGAAATATTGAATTCTTTTTCGAATTCCATAATTAATTCGACAGTATCTAATGAATCAGCGCCTAAGTCATTAGTAAAATTAGCTTCAGGAGTTACTTCACCCTCGTCAACACCTAACTTGTCTACAATGATTGCTTGTACTTTTGATGCAATTTCTGACATAGTTGTAAATTTTAGTTAATAATTAATAATTTGTTATTTTTAAATCTTTGCAAATAAATGTATTTTTTCTTTTACAAAAAAGAAAAAAATGATAATTTAATATACATTTTTATTCAGACCGCTTATAAACAGGGATTGTGCACTCAAAAAAAATATAAAAATAATGGCATCTCTACCGATTTTCTTGGTATGCAATGTAATTCATCCTCTGCATACACAAATTCTCAGTTCTTTTCATCATTTACGATGAATTATTTTTACTTTTGCAACAGATAATAATACATACTCTATGACAAAAATAGCAATTTTCGCTTCGGGTTCGGGAACTAACGCCGAAAACATAATAAACTCATTTTCGGAGACCCCTCTCACAATAACATCTATTTTTTGTAATAAAAAAAATGCCGGTATTATTGAGCGTGCCAAAAAACTTTCTGTTCCCTGTCGCATATTTTCTCGCGAAGAATTTTACGATTCAAATACGATTCTATCTGAATTACTCTCTCAACAGATTGACTATATAATTTTAGCAGGTTTTTTATGGAAAATTCCGGAATCACTAATTACGGCATTTCCGAACAGAATAATCAACATTCACCCGGCTCTTCTACCTAACTATGGGGGAAAAGGAATGTATGGCTCGTTTGTTCACGAAGCTGTTATTGCCAACAAGGAAAAAGAAAGTGGTATTACTATTCATTTGGTTGACGAGAAATACGATAATGGCACAATTATTTTCCAAGCACGTTGCCCGATTAATCCTGATGACACGCCGGAGTCTTTGGCAGCAAAAGTTCATGAACTTGAATACAAACATTTTCCTTCTGTAATTCGAGAATATATCGAAAATAATACATAATCTCTTACAATTCTATCTCCATTTGCTCTCCTTTATTTAACACATATTCGGCATCTCCGATAGTAATATACTGTTTCGGTCCTTTCTGAGATGCAATAATTATTCGCCCCATAGAAACAGAAATATGCAACACCGTACTGCGAAACAGTATTATAAAAGAATAAGATTTCCATGCCTGTGGCAATAATGGATTAAAAAGCAACTTCCCCGACACCACTCTCATTCCGGCAAACCCCTGAACGAGAGCCAACCAAGAACCTGCCATGCTTGTTATGTGCAAACCTTCATGAGCTTCTTTATTATAATCATCTAAATCCAACCGTGCTGTTCGCACATACAATTCATATGCCTTATCTGTTTGTCGAAGTTTTGAAGCAACAACCGAATGAACAGATGGGGATAATGAAGATTCATGCACACAACGTGGTTCATAAAAATCGAAATTTTTCTGAATTATTTCATCTTCAAAATTATGCTCAAACATAAACAATCCTTGCACAACATCGGCTTGTTTAATAAAACATGAACGCAAAATTCTGTCCCAAGACCAATGCTGATTTATTGGGCGTTCGTCATGCGATAATTCATCGGCAAATCGTATTTCTTTGTCGAAATATCCTTCTTGTTGAAGAAAAATCCCATATTGATTATCATAGGGAATATACATATTTTTAACAATATCTGTCCACCGAATAACCTCAACAACCTCATCGAATCCTATTTTTTCAGATAATTTGGTATACACTTCAGGGCGAATTCGTTTTACCCACGAAATGGTATCTAAAGTATATTGTAAACACCAGCGTGCAATATAATTAGTATACCAGTTATTGTTTACATTATTTTCATATTCATTAGGCCCGGTTACTCCGAGCATCACATATTTCTTTTTTGCAACAGAAAAATTAACTCTCTGCGACCAAAAACGGGCAATAGCAATAAGAACTTCAAGACCATATTCTATAATATAACTCTTATCGTCGGTATAATTCACATAATTATATATAGCATATGCAATTGCTCCATTTCTGTGAATTTCTTCGAATGTAATTTCCCACTCGTTATGACACTCTTCACCGGTCATAGTAACCATAGGGTATAAAGCAGCTCCATTAGTAAACCCCAACTTCTGAGCATTTGCTATTGCTTGTGGCAATTGGTTGTATCGATACACAAGAAGATTTTTTGCCACCTCTTCGGGTGCTGTTGCAAGATAAAAAGGGAGACAAAACGCTTCTGTATCCCAATAAGTAGCTCCACCATATTTTTCCCCGGTAAAGCCTTTGGGTCCGATATTTAATCGACTATCAACTCCGGTATATGTTTGCTGTAATTGAAATATTGAAAAGCGAATTCCCTGCTGAGCAGCCACGTCACCTTCAATAATTATATCACTCAATTCCCATTTTCGTAACCATGCTTTTGAATGTTCTGAAAACAAATCGTCAAAAGATTGTTTGTGTAATCGTTTCAAATTATTAACAGCAGCATTGTGCAAATCTGCCTCATCATAATTTAACGAAGAGACTTGGGTTGCTTTTTTTTCGATAGTAATTTCTTCTCCTCGCAAAACAGAAACAATAAAATTCTCCGCTATTTTGCGTGATGAAGTTTCAAAAGAAGACGGCACACTTTTTACTGCCGAATGAACAGAAACACTATTACTCATAGCTGTTGCTAAAGAAAAAACAGGAACATTATACGGATTAGATTTTGTTCGGTCTACAAGAACCGCATATGTATCTTTTTGATACGAGGAAACTGCATCCCAAAACTGTTCGTTATAATTCGCATCTGCATTTCGCACATCAGAATTTATAC
>CAZLCY010000185.1:0-5016 GCA_964558075.1 uncultured Bacteroidales bacterium | reverse complement strand
GGGTATCATAACCGATACCGGAGGTCTAATTCATAATTCAGGCAATCCCGAATTATACGAGATTGTTGCCAAATTAATGCGGTACGACATAGACAAAGATTTCATTCACGACCAAATTTTCAATGTTTACTCATACGAACGCATGAAATTAATGGGGTTAGTATTAAAAGACAATTTTGAATTCTTCCCCGAATACAATGCTGCTTTCATGTATATTTCTATTGAAAATCAAAAAACACATAACTTTCAACTCGGCGATTCAGAGGGGCTGGTAAATCTGCCCTTATCGGTTAAAGACATAACTTTTTGTGCTCTCTTTACTGAATACGCCAACAATATGATAAAAATTTCGTTTCGTTCGAAACGAGACTTTCCTGCAAATCAATTTTCTGCCGACTTTTTCAACGGCGGAGGTCATTTAAATGCGGCAGGTGGTCGCATAGATTCATCACTTTCTGAAGCTATTTCTGTGTTTAAAAAAGGCTTAAAGACATACAAAACACTTCTTAACAATTCATAATCATCAATATTGGCAATGGATAATAATTTTTTGTACCGCACAGAAATATTATTAGGACAAAAATGTATACAAGCTATTCAGTCTCAAAAAATAATACTTTTTGGTATTGGTGGTGTTGGCAGTTGGTGTGCCGAAAGCCTTGTTCGTTCGGGTATTCAACACATTACACTTGTTGATTACGACACCGTTTGCCATACCAACATAAACAGACAAGCTCATGCAACACACTCTACTGTTGGACAATCAAAAACCGAAGTAATGCGTCAACGCTTACTCGATATAAATCCCAATGCACATATAGAAATAATTTTGCAAGAATATTCTCCCGACACATCTCATAACTTTTCATTAAGTTCGTACGACATAATTGTTGATGCAATTGATTCCTTTTACAATAAAATGCATCTTATTCAAAAAGCAACTGAAACAAAAGCCTTTTTTATTTCATCAATGGGTGCAGCACGTAAACTTAACCCAAGCGATATTCGTGTAGGTGATTTTTGGGATATACACTATTGTTTTTTAGCTCGAAAATTACGTAAAAAATTACGCAAACAGCCAAAGCTACACCGCTCATTTCCGTGTGTATACAGTATAGAACAATACGAATCAGGAAATGAATTAATTGAAGAATCAGGAAATCAAAAGCGAATTAATGGTTCAATAGCTCACATTACCGCCATATTTGGTTTCTTTATGGCAGGTGAAATACTGAACCATATTTACACACAACACTCTGAAACACTCAGTAAATGATATCCTTTTAAAGCATTATTTTACGCTTACCTTTTTATTGTGTCGTCACTTAAAACCTTTCCGTCTTCTATCGTCACAATTCGCCGTGCTTTATCTATCACACGCTTATCATGTGTAGAAAAAATAAATGTCACATCTTCTTTCATATTTAAATTGTGCATTATATCAAGCAAATTCTCCGTTGAGGCAGTATCAAGATTTGCGGTAGGTTCGTCTGCTAACACAAATTGTGGTTTAGAGGCAAGTGCACGTGCTACAGCAACTCGCTGCTGTTGACCGCCCGATAATTTAGCAGGACGAGTATTCGCCCGATTTTGCAAACCGACAGCTTCAAGCAATTCCATTGCTCGTTCAGTGCATTCTTTTTGCGGTCTTTTTTGTAATTGCATAATAAACTCTACATTTTCACGTGCCGTAAGCACAGGTATCAAATTATAAGCCTGAAATACAAAACCAATATTATATAAGCGAAAATCTATCATTTCCGAAGGCGACAAAGTGCGAATATTTGTATCATTTATAATAATGTCTCCTTCTGTGGGAGAATCTAAACCACCTATCATGTTCAAGAATGTGGTTTTTCCCGAACCTGAAGGACCGACCACGGCAGAAAACTCACCTTGTGCAAATTCTAAATTGATACCCCGGATAGCTTTTACAGGAACTGCCGCTTCGAAGGTTTTATATAAATTATGTACGTGTATAATACTCATAGCTCATTAATTTTTTAATTACACATCCGAACGAATTGCATCAGCCGGATTAAATTTTATTGCTTTATATGCCGGATAAAGTGCGGCTAATATACCGGTTATAATTGTCAACACGCTTACCTGAACAAAAAACACCACATCGAGTTGCGGATATAAAATCGGTGCATATCCGACCGATTCGAGACCTTGTGCCAATGATGAAATATCAATACCAGATGCTGTTGCCTGAATCAAATAATAGCCTCCCACCATTCCTATGGCGGCTCCAACAAGGCATAACAAAACTGTTTCGAACAATATCATGCTATACACACGTTTTTTGTTCATACCAATCGCCATTAACATACCTATTTCTTTAACCCGTTCAAGAACAACCATGAGCATTGTATTGACAATACCAAAGCCCAATGCACCGAGAATAATAATAATGAATATAATTCCATACATATTCATCAAATCTGCTTGCATGCCGGCATCGGGTTTTAATTCTTTCCACGAACGAATTTGCAGATTAGGAAATAAGGTCTGTAATTGCGACATCACAGCCGACACATTTTCGGCATCATGCAGCAGAATCTGTATCTCGTGCGTTTCATCGGCATCAGTATGTAAAAGCGATTGCAAATCTGAATTGAGCATAAAAATATTTCGGGCATCAAACATAGAATTTGAAGTTTTATACACACCCGCAATTTTACAAATACCAGTCTGCACCTCTTTATCTTTCGAAAGAACAGAATATGAAATCTTTTTTCCTGTTTTAAAAAACAAAGCAGCATTCAAAAAATCTGTTTTATATCTCTCAATCAACTCAGGTGAAATTGTAGTTTTCACATACTGCAAAAAATCCGTTTTACTCCGATACACCTTAGTTGACTGCAATTTACCTGTTACCGAATCAGGAATATGTGTACATGTTTCAAAAAAAGACGAATCTATGCGATAATAATCCAGCAAAAGATTTTCAGCAATTTCTTTGCTCAAGAACACCGGCATATACATATCCTCTTCGAAATACGTTCCGGTACTATTCCACAAACATTTATGAATATCAGAAATTTCTTTTTCATGCTTAGGATTTATTCCGGTTACAAGAGCCCCGCTCCCGGTATATCCGGTAGATAATTGAACATGTGACACTGTATGGTTTGCCAGCGATTTTACCTGCGGAATCTGTTTTATTTTCTCGTACACATCCGATACATTTGAAATAGTATATTCCGTTTCATAATTAGTAACAAACCCGGGATTATGCATTTGAATATGACCGACCTCTTTGAAAATAGCATCATCTATCCGTCCCTGAATCATACCTAGGATAATTGCCACACAATACGTCCCGGAAAGAATACCTACTGCGATTGCACCAATTACAATAGAACTTCGCAATTTATTTCGCCATATGTTTTTCCAAGAAATATGTACAATATTCATTATTCTAACTATTAATTTCTAATTGCCTGAATGACCTCTAATTTTCGTATAGCACCAAGCGTGTATAATGCTGACACAAAAAATAAAGCCAAAACAATTAAACCATGATCGACAAATAAAGATATATCAAAAGATACCGGCAAAATTGGTTCGAAACCATAATTTTTCATCATCTGAGCAAGCTCACCACTAAAACGTACCGGGTTGTAAAAAAAATACAATAACACCGGAACAGCCAGCAGAGAACCGCCAACAACTCCTATAATGCCCATATATACCATTTCGACACAAAAGCGATACATTAACCGATTTTTTCGCATTCCCAGGGCAATCATAATTCCAAATTCACGCTTTCGTTCTGCAGTCATCATTACAACAGTACCAAAAATACCAAAACCTATAATCAGATATAAAATAAAAATCATGACATATCCACCCGCACGGTCTGTTTCAATTTGCTGCACCAACTCCATATTCATTTCCTGCCACGACATCACTTCATATTTATCCATATCAAGTGTATCTTTCAAAACTTGTTGTGTTGTGTGCAAATACTCTTTGTCTGACAATATTAATGAAATAGATGTTACCCTGTTTTCCGCAAGAAAAAAGTTTTGAGCGAGTCCTAAAGGCATATAAATAACCTGAGAATTCATCTCCGGATCAGGATACGAAATTATACCTTTAACCGGATACACGCCATTGGTACTATAACCGTACATACCTTGACTTATAAGCACAATACTATCTTTTACCATACGCAAAGAAATAAGCGTATCGTTTCCATTTTCAGTTTCCGTAATCGTAGTGTCGCGACGAACAATAGTGAGATACTCCGCCAGACCTTCACTTACCAAAACAGCAGTATCGGACGAAGAAAGAAAAGAACCACAAATAACATTGTTTGAAATATTTGATTGCATATTATCTTGTTCTGGATTAACGCCCATTACTTGAGCAGCTTTGGTAAGATATTCTGACGAAGCAAAGGCAAATGAATGCAAACGGGGAATTATTTTTTCCACTTCAGTGATACCCTTAAGCACTGAAAGTAACGAATCATTCATTACAAACGAATGCTCCAAAACCTGTTCATCCCAATACCCATTCGCATGTATTTGCACATGTCCGGAAAAAGAATGCACATAATTATAAATAGCACGGTCGTATGTCCCCTCTTGAAAAGCTCGCATAATTAAGGCAAAAAACAAAGCAGACGACACACTTGCAATTGTAATAAGCGTTCGGCGTTTATTTCGCCACATATTTCTCCAAGAAAGGGTCAACACGTTCATATAATAACTATTATCGTAGTTTTTTCATATTTTGCTGAGAGAAAAAATTTGTTTGTAACGAGACATCAAAATCAACTTCCAGAAACTCCAAAATTGTCTTATGCTCAGGTTCATCTGCCGGTATTACGACCAATCTTGCAGGAAACTCGCGTCCGTCCATGATAGTAATATCAGAAGTTCGTTCAGTATGAACCAAATACATATCCTCATCATAATATTCTATTTTCAAGGATAAATATCCTTCTTTACTTACCCACAAAAGAATTTTCCCCCACATAACCTTTGCATTCTCATGAGG
>CAZLCY010000184.1:0-5045 GCA_964558075.1 uncultured Bacteroidales bacterium | reverse complement strand
AACGATAGGGTATACATCCTTCTTTTGGTTCCGATGAGGCTCCTTCTATGTGCGGACGATAGGGCATTTCGAGTGCGTCGGGCATGTGTGCAGCAAAGGAAACGTCTAATAGTGCTGTGGGTATTTTTCCGTAATGCACAATATCTAAAATACGTGCTTTTAACACTCCGGTTTGCCATGCAAAAGCTCCTCCCGGTTCGAGAATAATTGAAATGTTATGTCGTTGTTTAAATTTGGAAATGACGGATATTAAATGTTCTACATCGTATTTTGCATCTGTTAATAAATGCCCACCACCCATATTAAGCCATGAAATGTGTGGAAGAAGGTGAGCAAATTTTTCTTCTAATGATGTCAGAACCCGTTCGAGGGAATATGAATCGGATTCGCACAGAGCATGAAAATGAAGACCGGTTACTCCTTCGGGAAGGTGCGTTAATTCTTCGGCAGGTATTCCCAATCGTGAATCCGGTGTGCACGGGTTATACATTTCAGTTTCTATGTCACTATATCCGGGATTAATACGCAGTCCGATTGCAACATTGTATTTTTTGCAAATATCTTTGTATGTTTCGTATTGTGTGAGTGAATTGAAACTGATATGACTGCTTTTTTGTGCAATTTCTTCGAAATCCTCGGGAGAATATACCGGAGCATATGTATGAGCCGGAGCACCCATATATTCGTTGCAAAGTAGCACTTCGTGTAAGGAACTTGCTGTTGCTCCCTGAATATATTTTCTGATAATGGGAAACGATTTCCACAATGCAAAACCTTTGAGTGCTAAAATGATTGACACATCAGCTTGTTTTTTTACAAAAACAATACGTTTAAGATTTTCCTCTAGTTTTTTTTCTTCCAGAATAAAAGCCGGAGAAGGTATTTCAGGAAATCGGTCTGTCATGATTAATAGGGTAATTCTAAGTTTATATTTTCTTCAATGTGCCATGGCAAACCATACGAGCCAATGAGTTCCATAAATGGATCCGGATCAAATTCTTCGACATTGAAAACTCCCGGTTTTTTCCATTTTTCGGTAAGCAACATGAGAGCTCCAAGCATAGCCGGAACGCCGGTTGTGTATGAAACTCCTTGTGCTCCGGTTTCATTATAGGCATCCTGATGGCTGCAATTATTCCAGATATAGAATGTTTTTTCTTTTCCGTCTTTAATGCCTTTTATGCGACAGCCGATAGATGTTTCTCCGGTATAATTTTCACCAAGTGTTTCGGGTTTTGGCAAGGTTTCTTTGAGGAATTGAAGGGGTACTATTTCAACGCCTTTATACATAATTGGTTCAATGCTTGCCATACCAATATTTTGAATTACACGAAGATGAGTTAAATATTCATCGCCAAAGGTCATCCAAAAACGTGCTTGTTTGAGTGTCGGGAAATTTTTTACCAGAGATTCTAATTCTTCGTGATACATTAAGTATGAATTTCGCACACCAATATTCGGGTATTTGAGTGGCACCATTATTTCGTGCGGTTCGGTTTCAACCCAATCACCATTTTTCCAGAATTTCCCTTTTTGTGTTATTTCGCGAATATTAATTTCAGGATTGAAATTTGTTGCAAAAGCTTTCCCATGGTCACCGCCGTTACAGTCTACAATATCAAGATAGTGAATTTCATCGAAATAATGCTTTGCTGCATATGCAGTATATATTTGTGTTTGTCCGGGGTCGAAGCCGCAACCGAGAATGGCAGTCAGATTTTTTTCTTTAAATTTATCAGCATATGCCCATTGCCAGCTGTATTCAAATTTTGCCTCATTGAGAGGTTCATAGTTTGCGGTGTCAAGATAATGGACTCCGGCTTCTAAACAAGCATCCATAATAAATAAGTCCTGATATGGAAGAGCTACATTTATTACCAAATCCGGTTTAAATGAATTAAACAGTGTTACCATTTCGCTAACATTTTCTGCATCTATTTGTGCAGTTTGAATAGTCCTGTTTGGAATTGACCGAGCTATTTCTTTACATTTCGATTCGGTACGACTTGCAAGTAAAATGTCTGAAAACACGTCGGGTACTTGTGCACATTTGTGTGTAACAACTCGTCCGACACCGCCTGCTCCAATAATAATAACTTTTGCCATCTTGTTTTTTTGTCTTAAAATTTATGATGCTAATCTACTATTTTTTTTAAATAGATATCCAAAAAATGAAAAAAAAACGAATTGTTCAAGTTTCAATTAAATAATGTACTTTTGTAAGTAGTTTACTCTGTTTTTAGGACGTTGAGCATGAAAAAAGTTCTCATACTGGCATATGATTTTCCTCCCTATAATTCTATTGGCGGACAGCGTCCGTATAGTTGGTTCAAATATTTTAAACAGTTTGGTTTATTTCCTGTGGTTGTAACCCGCCATTGGGATGAATCGATTACTACACCGAAAGATTATATAAAACCCTCGATTCGACAAGATGTGAGTCTTGAAGAATATGAAGAGGGTGTTGTATACAGGGTGCCGTTTGTACCGAATGTACGGGACAGATTTATACTAAAGCATGGGACTGATAACGGAACGATAATCCGTAAAATACTCAGTGTGTGGTATATGTGTGTCGAATTTTTTGTGCCATTTTTTGATGCAAAATATTCTATTTATAAGAAAGCATTATCGGTGTGTACAAACGACGATTTTTCATATATCATTGCAAGCGGAGAGCCATTTATTTTATTTAAATATGCATCGAAAATATCACAGAAAACCGCTGTTCCATGGATAGCAGACTATCGTGACGGGTGGTCGTTGAATTATAATTATTCGAGGTTTCAGAGAATGTTTTTTTTAGGAATTGAGAAACGGTTAATTCGTTCATGTTCTTGTATAACAACCGTATCCGAAGAGTTTCAACACCAATGTGCCGAATTTCACAGCAAGCCTGTTTATGTTATAATGAATGGGTTTGAATCAATTGCGGGAAATCTTTCACACAAAGCACAGTCTTCCGGGCAATTTTGTATGAGTTTTGCCGGTACTATGTATCCGTATCAACAGATAGAAATGTGTTCCGACGCATTACGAATGTGTAAAAAAGAGGTGTTAGATGCTATAAAAATTCAATGGATAGGGCTTAATTTTTATCCTGAACAAAAAAAGAAGATTTGTGAGGTGTTTTCCGGAATACCGGTACACCATGCCTTTACTGATCGTATTCCGCAGAGAGATGTTATTTCCTTATTGCAAAAGTCTTCTGTGTTGTTGTTGCCTGCTTCAGATACAAAAAATCAGGTGTATGCAAAGATTTTTGACTATCTTCAAGTGAAACGAACAATTTTTTTGTTTCCGTCTGATAATGGAACATTGCAGGAAATAATTGACAATACCTCTTCCGGGTATAGTTTCGCAAATGCCAAAGATTTATATACAGGATTAATGGACGTATTTAATGAGTGGAAACAGAACGGTTTTGTAGAATGCAAAACACATTCCATTGAACAATATTCACGAAAAAATCAAGCAGAAAAGTTTGTGCAGATACTTTTAAACAAGAATTAATATATCAAAAATAATATTGTAATTTTACCGGTAAATTGAATAATTCCATTATATGAGTAAAAAAATAAAATTTGCTGTTGTCGGTCTTGGACATATTGGGAAGCGACATGCGGCTATGATTACGGAAAACCCCAATGCTGAACTCGTTGCATATTGTGATGTGAAACCGCAGAACGAATTGAATTTAGCAGAGTCTCATGTGTCGTTCTTTTCTTCTCTTGAAGAAATGCTCGATTCGGGTATTGAAATTGATGTTGTAAATGTTTGTACGCCCAATGGTTTACATGCTGAGCAATCTATTTTGGCGTTGGAGCATAATTGTCATGTAGTATGCGAAAAGCCCATGGCTCTTACGAAAGCTGATGCAGAGAAAATGATTTATAAATCTCTGGAAAAATCGCGACATATTTTCGGTGTCATGCAAAACAGATATTCGCCGCCTTCTGTATGGCTTAAGGACGTTATTTCTGATAGGGTTTTGGGGGATGTTTTTATGGTGCAATTAAATTGTTTTTGGAATAGAGATAATCGATATTACGTTCCTGAAAGTTGGCATGGCGACGGGAAACTCGATGGGGGAACATTATTTACCCAATTTTCTCATTTTATTGATATAATGTATTGGTTGTTTGGTGATATTACGAACATTAAAGCTCATTTTAATGATTTTACCCATGAAAATTTAACCGATTTTGAGGATAGCGGGTTTGTGCATTTCGATTTTGTTAATGGCGGAATGGGAAGCCTGAATTATTCGACTGCGGTATGGGATACAAATTTAGAAAGCAGCATTACAATTATTGGTAAAAAAGGCACAATAAAAGTTGCCGGACAATATATGAATGAGGTAGTGTATTGTAACATACAAGATTACGAAATGCCTGTTTTAGAACCATGCAATCCGCCAAATGACTATGGTCAGTATAAAGGCTCAGCGGCAAATCATCATTTTGTTATTCAGAATGTGGTTGAAACTTTGCAGCAAAAATCTACGATTACAACTAATGCGATGGAAGGATTAAAAATTGTAGATATCATTGAGCGAATATATGCTCATAAAAATGCTCAATAATTTGACTCAGATATATGTATTTTAAACTGACAGGCGTAGACATAATAATTACCGTAATAATGCTGGTAGTTGTATTTGTATATGCCAATAATGTTCAGCAGAAATATGTTCATCGGTATTCCCATTTTAAGTATCTTAAAACAGGTTTGTTCGTCCGAATATGTGCGGGCATGTTTTTTAGTTATATTTATTTAGTGTTTTATGGCGGTGGTGATACTATATATTATTTTTCCGGTGCCGGATCTATTGCAAAAGTTGCATTAAAGGATTTTCCGGCATTTATTCGTTTACTTTTGGGAGAGCAAACGCCCGAATTGTATTCTTTATTCGATTGGCAAACCGGATACCCCACATATTATCGCGACCCTAATGCGTATTCCGTGTTCCGTTTTATGTTGCCTTTTTATATTATGGGATTCGGTTCATTTTGGTCAACATTCGTATTTTTTAAGGATGTTCT